>CANKHJ010000104.1 GCA_947481635.1 Bradyrhizobiaceae bacterium | reverse complement strand
GGCGCCGTCCGGCGCCGTGGCCCGATCGCAGGTCGAGGACGCGAGGCTGGAATTGCAGGGCCTCAGGGAGCGGCGATCCTCGCTCGACAAAGCGCGCCGCCAGCCGGAAGCGCTGACGGCGCCGGTCGCAGGCGTCATCGCTGAGGGTACGCCGGTCGCCGGCCAGATCACCCAGCCCAACGCCGTGGTGTTCCACATTGTCGATCCCTCGAAGCTCTGGATCGAGGCACTCAGCTTCGCAGCGGTTCCCGCCAGCGCAACGGCTTCGGCGTCGACGGCGAACGGCAAGACGCTCAGCCTCGGCTATCGCGGCGCCGGCTTTTCCGACCGCAATCAAACCGTGCCGGTTCACTTCGCGATCGACAGCGATCCTGCCGGGTTGCGGTCCGGACAATTCGTCACTGTCCTGGTCTCGACACCCGAACGCAGGCAGGGAGTTGCTCTGCCACGCGGCGCGCTGGTGCGCCGGGCCAATGGCCAGGACGTCATCTATGAGCACACCGGCCCGGAGCGGTTCACGGCCCGGCCGGTCCGTACCGAACCCCTGGATGGCGACCGGATCCTGATCCTGACTGGAATCGATCCGGGCAGGCGGATCGTGGTGCAAGGCGCCGAACTGCTCGATCAGGTGCGGTGACCGGATGTTCAACTTCCTCGTCACCCACTCGCTGCGCAATCGCGTCCTGATCATCGCGATGAGCTTCGCGCTCATGGTCTTCGGCCTCGCCGTGGTGCCGCGCCTCCCGGTCGATGTGTTTCCCGACCTCAACCGGCCGACCGTCACCATCATGACCGAAGCGGAGGGCCTCGCACCGCCCGAAGTCGAATTGCTGGTCAGCTTTCCGATTGAAACGCAGATGAACGGCGTTCCGGGTGTCAGCCGCGTCCGCTCCGTCTCCGGCGTCGGATTGTCGGTCATCTATGTCGAATTCGAATGGAACACCGACATCTATCGCAATCGCCAGCTCATCGCGGAGCGCCTCGCTGCGGTGCGCGGACAATTGCCCACTAATACCCTTCCGCAGATGGGGCCGGTCAGTTCGATCATGGGACAAATCATGATGATCGCGCTGAGCAGCGAGCGCATTCCGCCGATGGAGTTGCGCGAACTTGCCGACTTCACGATCCGGCCGCGGCTCCTCAGCATTGCCGGCGTCGCACAGGTGATTCCGATGGGCGGCGAAGTCCGACAATACCGCGTCGCGCCCTCCCCGCCGGCGCTACGTGCGCTTGGCGTCAGCTATGACCAGCTCGAGAAAGCGCTCGCGCAATTCGGCGTCAATAGCGGCGGCGGCTTTGCCGACCTGAACGCGCGGGAATACCTGATCCGCAACATCGGCCGCTCCACCAGCCTGGAGGATCTGCGCAACATCGCCGTCGCGACTGTCAACGGACGGCCGGTGCTGCTGCATCAGCTCGCCGTCGTGTCCTTTGCGCCGAAAGTGAAACGCGGTGACGCGGGCTACATGGGCAAGCCCGCCGTCATCATGTCCATCGAGAAGCAGCCCGATATCGATACCATCACTCTGACGGGGCAGATCGAGGCTGCATTGCAGGAACTGGAGCGGAGCCTCCCCGCGGGAATCAAAGCCGCCCAAGTCGTGTTCCGGCAGGCGAATTTCATCGAAGCCTCGATCGGCAACGTGCAGCGGGTTCTGGTCGAAGCAGCGGTCGTGGTCGCTGTGATCCTGTTCGCATTCCTGCTCAATTGGCGCACCACCGCGATTTCGTTGACCGCCATTCCGCTGTCGATTCTCACCACCGCGGTGATCTTCTATTTCGCCGGCTTGTCGATCAACACCATGACGCTCGGCGGGCTGGCCATCGCAATCGGTGAACTGGTTGATGACGCAGTGGTCGATGTCGAAAACATCTTCCGGCGATTGCGCGAGAACCGCGCGCTCGGCAATCCGCGCAATGTGTTCGACGTGGTGGTGTCCGCCTCGCAGGAGGTCCGCTCCGGCATCGTCTACGCGACGATGATCATCGTGCTAGTGTTCATTCCGCTGTTTGCGCTCTCCGGCATCGAGGGCCGATTATTCGCCCCACTCGGCGAGGCCTACATCATTTCGATCCTGGCGAGCCTGTTGATCTCGATCACGCTGACGCCGGTGATGGCCTATTACATGTTGCCGAGCCTCAAGCGGCAGAACGAGCGAGAAAGCGGCCTGGTTCGCGGGCTCAAGCGCGTTTATCGCGGCGCGCTGGTCAGCGCGCAGAACCATGACCGAAGTATCACAATGCTGGTGGCGCTGGCCGTGACCCTGTCGCTTATCGGCGCATGGCTGCTGCCACGCGCCTTCCTGCCTCCGTTCAACGAAGGCTCGTTCACGATCAACCTGGCATTCAATCCGGGCGTGTCGCTCGCCGAATCGAGCCGCGTCGGCCAGATCGCAGAACGCCTTATCCTCGAAGTGCCGGACGTGAAGAGCGCGGGGCGACGCACCGGCCGCGCCGAGCTCGACGAGCACGCCGAGGGCGTGCATTCGTCGGACATCGAAGTCGATCTGAAACCATCGCAACGGCCGAAAGCGGAAATCGTCGCGGATATCCGTCGGCGTCTCGCGGTGCTGCCGTTGTCGATCAATGTCGGTCAGCCGATCTCGCACCGCCTGGACCACTTGCTGTCAGGCGTGCGCGCGGAGATCGCGCTCAAGATTTTCGGTGACGACCTCGACACGCTGCTGAGCAGCGCCGCGGCGCTGCGGGACAAGCTCACGGCAATTCCGGGCCTCGCCGATCTGCAGGTCGAAAAGCAGGTGCGCATTCCGCAGCTTGAAATCCGCGTCGATTATGCCCGCGCCGCGCTCTACGGCGTGCAGCCCGGCGCTATCGTCGAACATCTCAGCCGGCTATCCAGCGGGCGAGTGGTCAGCCGCGTGGTCGACGGCACGCGCCGTTTCGACGTCGTGATGCGGCTGGACGATTCCGCCCGCACCACCGAACGGCTGGGCGATCTGTTGATCGAAACCCCGGCTGGCTGGATTCCGGCGCGGCAACTCGCCGACATCAAGGAGACCGACGGGCCCAACCAGATACTGCGCGAGAACGGCCGGCGCCGCGTTGTGGTGCTGGCCAACAGCGACGGCACCCGCGACATGGCAGCGATCGTCGCCGACATCCGCAAGGAACTGAACGGCACGCGCCTGCCGCAAGGTTACTCGTCATCGCTCGAAGGGACTTTCCAGGCGCAGGAGCAAGCCGGCCGCACCATCGGCTTGCTGTCGCTGGTGTCGCTGTCGCTGATCTTCGCGATCCTCTATAGTCGCTACCGCTCGACCGTGCTGGCCCTGATCGTGATCGGCAGCATCCCAATGGCGCTGGTTGGATCGGTGATCGCGCTGGCACTTGCAGGCCAACCGCTGTCTGTCGCCAGCATGATCGGCTTTATCACCCTGACCGGCATCACCGCCCGCAACGGCATCCTCAAGCTCAGCCACTACATCAATCTCAGCCTGAATGAGGGATTGCCGTTCGGCCGCGACCTCGTACTGCGCGGATCGCTGGAGCGGATGACGCCGGTACTGATGACGGCGCTCTGCGCGGCGGTGGCAATGACGCCTCTGCTGATCGAATCCGCCACGCCCGGAAAGGAAATCCTCCATCCAGTGGCGGTGACGATCTTCGGCGGGCTGATCAGCGCAACACTGCTGGACGCCTTCCTGACACCGATCCTGTTCTTGAAATTCGGACGCAAACCTCTGGAGCGGCTACGCGCCAGCCGCGCCGAGACCGACGCAGAAGCAACCGCGACGCATCAACCATCCAACCAGAACTTCTAAACCCATCTGCACATAGGAGACACCAGTGAAAAGCCTGCATATGATCTTTCTGCTCGGAGCCATGCTGACATCCGGCCAAGCTTTGGCGCACGAAGACGAACCCTCCCACGGCGGACGTCTCGTCGATGCGGGAAATTATCATGTCGAACTGGTGATCAGCGGCGCGCGCGCTGATGTCTATATCAGCGACGGAGCAGGCAAGGCGCTCCCAGCACGCGGCTTCAAGGGCACGGCCCTCCTGGTGGCAAACGGCAAGCCTTTGCGCATCGTGCTCGAACCGGCGGATCAGAAGCTCTCGGGCACCAGCGACACGCCGCTGCCGCCGGACGCCAAGGGGGTGGTCCGGTTGATCACGCCGGACGGCAAGACCGCGCAGGGACAGTTCAAGTAACCGTCAAGCCGAAGACGGCAAGGTGGTATCATGCCCCGATGCACGGCCCGCAACGCATCGTCTGCCTGACCGAAGAGACCGTCGAAACGCTGTATCTGCTTGGCGAGGAGCGGCGCATCGTTGGGGTATCCGGCTACGCAGTGCGGCCGGCGCGGGTGCGGCGCGAGAAGCCGCGGGTCTCGGCGTTCATCAGCGCCGACGTGCCGAAAATCCTCGCGCTCGAACCCGATCTGGTTCTGACCTTCTCGGACTTGCAGGCTGACATCGCAGCGGAACTGATCCGCGCCCATGTCGCGGTGCATGCGTTCAACCAACGCGACGTCGCCGGCATCCTGGCGATGATCCGCACGCTCGGTGCGCTGGTCGATTCAGGCGAGAAGGCGGCCGCGCTGGCCTCATCATATGAGCGGCGCATCGCGGCGATGCGCGGCCGCGTGGCCGGGCTGAGCGTTCGGCCGCGCGTCTATTTCGAGGAATGGGACGAACCGATGATTTCCGGCATCGGCTGGGTATCGGAACTGGTCGGCATTGCCGGCGGCGATGACGTGTTTGCCGATCTGGCCGGACAGAAAAGCGCGACCGGCCGCATCGTCACCGCGCAGCAGGTGATCGCGGCGCAGCCCGACATCATCATCGGCTCATGGTGCGGCAAGAAATTCGTGCCAGCGCAGGTGGTCGCACGCGACGGCTTCGCTGCGATCCCGGCGGTGCGCGACGGCCAGCTTCACGAAATCAAGTCGCCGCTGATCCTGCAGCCGGGGCCGGCGGCGCTCACCGACGGGCTCGATGCGCTTGCGACGATCGTCACCGCGTGGAGCGATCAGCGCTTGCGCGCCGACAGGCGCGTCATCACGCCGGCGAAATAATCCAGCGCCTCGACCAGAGCGGGGCCGCCGCAGAGCGTGTAGCGGGTCGGCAGGATGATGCGCTTCCACTTCGGATAGAGCAGCCGCATCGCCGGATGGGTGAGATAGACCGCGCCCTGGTCGGTCGGCTCCTCGAGACTGTTCGAGAAGATCAGGTAATCCGGCCGCAGCGTGATGAGGCGTTCCAATGGCACGAAGCCGCCGAAGCCGGGCGGCGCGCCCTCCGGGGCCTTGAGTCCGGCCTCGGCGATCAGCGCGGCGGCGAGGCTCATCGGGCCCGCGGTATAGCCACCGCGCTCGACCAGGATCGCGGTGGCGCCGTCCGGATGCGGCGCGGCGGCGAGGCGTTTGCGCGCCGCGTCGATCTCAGCCACCAGCGCCTCGCCGCGCTCGGGATGGCCGAGCAAAGCCGCGACCTCGCGCACCTCCTTGCGCGCACCTTCGATGTCGGTGACGAAGCCCAGTTCGACGACGCGCTGGTTGAGCTGATCGAGCATACGCCGCGTGATCGCGCGATCGCGATAGCCCATCAAGACCAGGTCAGGCTTGAGCGGAACGATCGACTCGGCCTGCCAGCCGATGCGCGGGAAAGCCTCGGCCTTTTCCGACACCACCGAGATCATCGGATCGGCCGCGTAAGGCGACAGGCCGGCGATCTGCGCCGGATCGGCCAGTGCGACCACCAGCTGGTCGGCGCAGAGATTGAACGAGACGACGCGGCGCGGCGGCTCTTCGGCCCGGGCCGGAGCGGCGGCAAGCGCGAGGATGACGGCGGCAAAGCCAACTAAAAGCGGTCTCATGCCTCATGAGTGCCGGTGTTGCCGTTCCACCGCAAGCCGGAAGACGATAGGAAGGCAGCCGGAGATTCACGATGACGCGAGCGGCAAGGAACGGCTTCGGACTGACGCTAGGACTGGCAGCCCTGGTGGTGCTGCTGGCGCTCGCGTCGCTGATGGTCGGACCGGCCCGGCTGTCGCCGGGCGATACGCTGGCCGGCCTGTTCAGTCCCGACAGCCCGGCCGGCATCATCGTGCGCGAGATCCGGCTGCCACGCACCCTGCTCGCGGTGTTAATCGGCGGGACGCTCGGGCTTTCGGGCGCCGCGCTCCAAGGCCTGCTGCGCAACCCGCTGGCCGAGCCGGCTTTGTTTGGCGCACCGCAGGCGGCTGCCGCCGCCGCGGCCTGCGTCATCGCCTTCGGCCTGTTCGGCGCGACTTCGTTCGCGGTGCCGGTTGCCGGGATCGCCGGGGCCTTGGTGTCGATCGGCGGGCTGGTGACGATCGCCGGACGGCGCGCGAGCCTCACGGTGACGATGCTCGCCGGCCTCGCGTTTGCGAGCTTCGCCGGCGCGATGACCGCTCTGATCCTCAACGTCGCGCCGAATCCCTATACCGCGCTGGAGATCGCGTTCTGGCTGCTCGGCTCGCTGGAAGATCGCAGCGCCGATCATCTGCTGATCGCCGTACCGTTTTTCGTCGCGAGCTGGATCCTGCTCGGATTGAATGCGCGCGCGTTCCGCGTGCTGACCTTGGGCGAAGACGCCGCCGCCTCTCTCGGCGTCGCGATCGACCGGGTGCGGCTGATGGTCGTGATCGGCGTTGCGCTCGGCGTCGGCGCGGCGGTCGCAGTGGCAGGATCGATAGGCTTTGTCGGGCTGGTCGCACCGCATCTGGTGCGCCGTGCGGTCGGCTCGGATCCGGCGAAGCTATGCCTACCCGCCGCGCTCGCCGGTGCGGCGTTGCTGACCGCGGCCGACATCGCGGTCCGGCTGGTGCCGGCCGCGATCGAGCTCAAGGTCGGCGTCGTCACAGCGCTGATCGGCGTGCCGTTCTTCCTGCTGATGATCTTCAGCGAGCGCGGCCAGCTCGAAGGCGCGCCGACGTGAATCGGTTGTGCGCCGAAAATCTGTCGGTTCGGCTCGGCGGCAACATGGTCGTCGCGCAGGCCAATCTTGCGCTTGAGGCCGGGCAACTGATCGCGCTGGTCGGCCCGAACGGCGCCGGCAAGACCACGCTGGTGCGCGCGCTGGCGGGACTGATCCCGGCGGATGGCGTCGTCACGGTCGACGGACAAAAGCTCGCCACGCTGACCGCAGCCGAGCGCGCGCGAAAAATCGCCTATCTGCCGCAGGGACATTCCTTCCATTGGCCGGTGACGGCTGAAGCGATCGTCGCGCTCGGGCGCTATCCGCATGCCGACCTGTTCTCGGGCCTGTCGGCGGCCGATAGCGATGCGGTGTGCCGGGCGATGATCGCGACCGGAACCGACGCGCTGGCGCAACGTATCGTGACGACCCTGTCCGGCGGCGAACGCGCGCGGGTGGCGCTGGCGCGCGCGCTCGCCACCGAAGCGCCGACCCTGCTCGCCGACGAACCCACCGCCTCGCTCGATCCGCGCCATCAGCTGGTGGTGATGGAGCTGCTGCGCCACGCCGCACGCGCGGGCGGGACCGTGCTCGCCATTGTGCATGACTTAACTTTGGCCGCGCGCTTCGCGGATCGTGTCATCGTGATGGAGCGCGGCCACATCGTGGCCGACGGCGCACCGGATGACGCGCTGTCGGTGCGACGGATGGCGGATGTGTTTGGGGTGGAGGCGGTGGTGGTGGAGATCGATGGCCGGCGCCTGCCGATGGCGCAAAGGCCGATTTAGCCGTCAGCGGAACACGCCGGTGCGGCGGACGCCGCTGATGGTGAACATCACGACGTCGACCTCCATCGCCTCGCGCTTGTTCCAGTCGGCGCCGATGCAGCCGCCGAAATCAGTCGGCTGGTCGAAACGCAGCATCCAGTTCAGCAGCGCCGAGCATTGCACGATCGTGGTCACACGCGAATGCCGCATCAGGCCGCGCTGATACTGGATCAGCGAGAGGATCCGGCCGCCCGCCTTGGCGCGGAAGCGGCACAGCCGCGCCGGCACCGCGGGCATGAACGAGAGCACGATCGGCAGCCGCATCGTCGCCAGGCTCGGCTTGCCGCATCCGCCGACCTCTTCGTCGCCTTCGTCCTCGCCTTGCGGATCGATCGGCACCGCATCCACGTCCGCCAGGTTGACGCCGGATGCGGTGAGCTCGACGTGAAAATCCAGTGCAGTTTCCAGCCGCGTGCCGATGCCGATATGGCCTTCGACTCCGAACATCGCGCCGCGCGGCTTGATGCGGTTGCCGCTCAGCGGCTTGTTGGTGACGCCTATGGAGATCGCCTTCTCGGCGTCGACCTCGAAGGCGAAATCCTTGTCGTCAATCTCGAGCTTGTCGGGGACGGCGCAGAGCTTCGACAGCGTCGCCGGCGCGCCTTTAGAGTCGGTGAGATCGAGGCATTGTCCGGGCCGGCGCAACGTCGCCTTCTGCCAGGTGTATTTGTTGTTGTTATCGAACTGGCGGCTGCGGAACACGATCTCCGGTTCCTTGCCCTCCCAGATCGCATGTACATGCTCGGAATTGAGCGCGAGCTGCACGCCGAAGGTATAGGCCAGCCCCTGATCGGTGATCGGGGGAATGGCGCGATAGGCCTGCCAGATCGAAAGGCCGAAGCCGGCGACAATGACGATCGCGGCGAAGCTGATGATCGCGATAGTTTTGAAGATCCGGGACATGCGGCGGATTGTCCGGCCGCGGGATTAAAGATTCATAAGCGCGGCCGGATGAAGCCCCGCCTCTCTCGGTTGTCATACCCCAGGACCACCGTGATTGGGATATTCAGAACCCAATTCGCTTGCGCAGCCAGCGCAGCGCGCGGCGCGGCCCTTGCATCACGCGCAGCACCGGGGCGGGGACCAGCGGGTCGTCTTCGGTGAGACGCAGGCCGACCATGGTGACGCGATCTTCGGTGATGGTGTGGGCGACCAGCGCGATCGGGCCGACGAACAGCACGTCGCCCAGGCGCGGCAGGCGGTCCAACTCGTCGGCGAAATAGCTGCTCAGCGTCGCCTGCGCCTCGGCGGCCTCGATGGTCAGGTCGTAGATGTCGGCGAGTTCGCCGAGCGTCGCATCGCCCGACAGCACAAAATCGCCGAGGTCGCGCGGATCCGGCGTCGCGGGCGGCGGCATGTCGACGAAAAAGCGATCGAGCGCCTGCGCCTTTTCCGGCGGCGCGAGCAGATAGATGTAATCGCCCTCGCGCACCGCCTCGGCTTCGCTCGGCATCAGGATGTGCTCGTCGCGCACGATCAGGGTCGGGCGCGCCCACGCCGGAATCAGACGGCGGCGCAAATAGAGGCTGTGCGGGCCGACCTGGTAGCCGACCATTTCCTGTTCGAGCTGGCCCGGCAGGTCGAGCTCGACGCGGCGCGGCGGCGCATCGGAGCGCGGCAAGGCGATATGCAGTTTACGTGCGGCCCAGGAAATGCTCCAGCCCTGGATCAGCAGCGACGTCACCACCACGACGAAGGCGATGTCGAAGAATACGGCGTTGTTCGGCGTGCCGACCAACATGGGGATCGACGCCAGGAACACGCTCACCGCGCCGCGCAGGCCGACCCACGAAATGAAAGTCTTCTCACGCCACGGGAAACGGAACGGCGCGAGGCACAGAAACACCGCGAGCGGCCGTGCGACCAGCATCAGCACCACGGCGACGACGATCGATCCGAGAATCGATTGGGGCAAGCGGGCCGGCCACGCGAGCAGGCCGAGCAAAGTGAACATCGCGATCTGGGCCAGCCAAGTGACCGCGTCGAGGAACACCACCACGGTGTTATGCGCGCGGGTCGGGCGGTTGCCGACGATCAAGCCGGCGAGATAGACCGCAAGAAAGCCGGATGCGTGCGTCACGGCCGCGAGGCCGAAAATCACCATCGCGCTCATCGCAACGAAGGGCGCATGCAGGCCCTGCGGCAGGGCGAGCCGGTTCAGTACGAAAACGATGGCCCAGCCGCCGGCCGCGCCGATGATCGCGCCGAGCACCGACTCCTGAAGCAGGACCATCAACACGTGCTGGACACTGCGGTCGCCGATCATGAGGAATTCAAGCAGGATCAGCGTCAGCAGGATCGCGAACGGATCGTTGATCCCGGACTCGACCTCAAGCGTCGCGCCGACGCGCGGCCGCAGCCGCAACCCGCCGGCATGGATCAGGAAGAACACCGCCGCGGCGTCGGTCGAGGCCAGCAAGGCGCCGACCAGCAGGCACTCGGTCCAGTTGAAGCCGAACATCAGCATCACGGCCGGCGCCGTGAAGGCGGCGGTGAGCAGCACGCCGATCGTGGCCAGCGCCGCAGCCGGCGCCACCACGCTGCGGAAGCTGTTCAGCTTGGTGCGCAGGCCGCCGTCGAACAGGATCAAGGCGAGCGCGATCGAGCCGACGACATAGAGCGTGCGCACGTCGTCGAACTTGATGCCGCCCGGCCCGCCCTCGCCTGCCAGCAGGCCGAGCCCCAGGAACACCAGCAGCAACGGCGCGCCGAAGCGCAGCGCCACCAGGCTCGACAGGATGCCGGCGAGCGCGAGCAGCGACCCAAGCAGGATGCCAAGACTGAGCGTGTCGACCGATGCCATTAAATACGAATCTCCTCTGCCATTATTGCGGGATGGCAAGACAATCGAGCAACGGAAATCGGTATCAGCTCGTCATTCCGGGGCGCGAGCAACGCGAGCGAACCCGGACTCCAGAAGCAGCAGTGGTGGGTCTGGATTCCGGGTTCGCACCTGCGGTGCGCCCCGGAATGACGGCTTCACTTAGCCGCCGCCGGCCGCCCAGGCGGCAGGCCGCTGACCATCGCCTTGGCGATCTCGTGCTCGCCCATCACCACACTCGTCGCGCCGTGTTTCTTGAGGTGCTCGACCTCTTCATCGGAATGGGCGCGCGCCGCGATCGGCAGGTCGGCGCTGACCGCGCGCGCCTGCGCCACGATCTGCCCGCCCTCGAATGCGTCCGGCACCGCGACCAGCAAACAGCGCGCTTGCGGCAAATTCACAGCGGCGATCACCTCAGGATCGGTGCCGTTGCCGGTAATCGCTTCCTGCCCCTGCTCGCGCAGCCGCGCGGTGATGTCGCCATTGCCTTCGATCACCAGGAACCGGATGCCGGCTTCCTTGAGGCGGTCGCCTATATAGGCGCCGACGCGGCCGTGACCGACCAGCACCACGTGATCGGTCAGCTTCGTGTGCGGCACCGCCTCGCGCGTGGCTCCGCTGGGCGTGGCTTCGGTGCCGTCCGGCGGTTTGGGTTTTTCGAAACGCGGCGCAAAACGATCGAGCGCTACGAAGGCCAGCGGGTTGAGGATGATCGACAGGATCGCGCCGCCGAGGACGAGATCTCGCCCCTGCTCGGGCAGCACTTGCAGCGACACGCCGAGCCCGGCGAGGATGAAAGAGAATTCGCCGATCTGGGCGAGGCTGGCCGAAATCGTCAGCGCGGTGACCGTCGGATAGCGGAACAGGCGCACGATGGCGAAGGCCGCGAGCGATTTCCCGATCATGATGATCACGACGGCGGCGAATAGCGGCAGCGGCTGCCGGATCAGAATCATCGGATCGAACAGCATGCCGACCGAGACGAAGAACAGCACCGCGAAGGCATCACGCAGCGGCAGCGTTTCGTTGGCGGCGCGCTGGCTCAATTCGGATTCGGACAGGATCATGCCGGCGAAGAAGGCGCCGAGCGCGAACGAGACGTCGAACAACGTCGCCGCGGCGAAGGCGACGCCGAGCGCGATCGCCAGCACTGCCAGCCGGAACAGCTCGCGCGAGCCGGTATGCGCGACGTAATGCAGCACCCATGGGATCACGCGGCGGCCGACGATCAGCATGAAGGCGACGAAGGCCGCGACCTTGCCGAGCGTGATCATCACCGGCAGCGCCACCGCCTGCCATCCGCCGGCGGCCGCGGTATCGCCCTTGAGGATGTCGCCGAGTGCCGGCAGCAGCACCAGCGTCAGCACCATCGCGATGTCTTCGACGATCAGCCAGCCGACGGCGATGCGACCGCGCTCGGTCTCGACCAGGCGGCGCTCCTGCAACGCCCGCAACAGCACCACGGTGCTCGCCACCGACAGCGCCAAGCCGAACACGATGCCCGCGCCGGTCGACCAGCCGAGCAGCCAGGCCAGCCCCATGCCGAGGATGGTGGCGGCCGCGATCTGCGCCACCGCGCCGGGGATCGCGATGGCGCGGACCGAGAGCAGGTCCTGCAGCGAAAAATGCAGCCCGACGCCGAACATCAGCAGGATCACGCCGATCTCGGCGAGTTCATTGGCGATGTTCTGGTCACCGACAAAGCCCGGCGTGAACGGGCCGATCAGGATGCCGGCCAGCAGATAGCCAACCAGCGGAGAGACCTTGAACCGCTGCGCCAGCGTGCCGAGCCCGAAGGCGAGCACAAGGGCCATCACGATGGTCGAAATCAGCGGCGTATGATGCGACATCGGTCTCCTTCTCCAGACACCTCCCGCGCGGCACGGCGTTCCCGGCCGCCCTTTGTGACCGGTCGCGCGCGGCAGGGTCAAGGTTTGCGTGCGGCTGGGATCGGCGCCGAATCTTTGCCATATGGTCGACCTCACCGCATGCGGGACATCACGCCGCAGGCACGCGCTGGAGCCGAGCCATGAACGACTTTCAGACCACGATTGCGGCGCTGATCGATACGGCGCAGACGCTGGGCGCCGACCTGATCTCGGGCTGGCTGCTGGTGCAACTCATCGTGATCGCGCTGGGGATCGCGGTGTCGGTGGCGCTCAGCACGCTGGTCCGGCGGCGCATCGACCTGGTCAGTTTCACCATGGGCTGGCCACCGATGGTGCGCGTGCTGGTGCGGGCGATGGTGGAGAATCTGGGCACCATCATTTTCCTGGTGCTGATGGCGCTGACGCGCGCCACAATGATGGCCGCGACATGGCCGAGCCGCAGCTACCTGATCGGCGTCGCAGCGAGCCTCGCGACCGCTTGGGTGGCGATCTCGCTGGTGACGGTGCTGATCCGCAACCAGTTCGTCTACCGCTTAGTCGCCTTCTCAGCCTGGACCATCGCGGCGCTGAGCATCCTCGGCCTGCTCGGCCCGGTGGTCGACGCGTTGAATTCGGTCGGGGTCATTATCGGAGGCCTGCGCGTCACACCGCTCCTCATCATCAAAACCACCGTCTTGCTGCTGATCGCGCTGTGGGCGGCGGCGAGCGTGAGCAATTTCGTCGAATTGCGGGTGCGCGGCGCTTCCGATCTCACGCCGTCGGTACAGGTGCTGGTCTCGAAACTGATCCGCGTCGGATTCATCAGCTTCGCGATCCTGGTGGTGATGTCGTCGGTCGGCATCGACCTTTCGGCGCTCGCGCTGGTCGGCGGCGCGGTCGGCGTCGGCATCGGATTCGGGCTGCAGAAGATCGTCTCGAATTTCGTCAGCGGCATCATCCTGCTGGTCGACAAGTCGATCAAGCCTGGCGACATCGTTTCGCTCGGCGACGCCATAGGCACCGGCATCGTGGTCACGATGGGCGCGCGCTACACCTCGATCGACACCCGCGACGGCCGCGAATTCCTGGTACCGAACGAGGACTTCATTACGCAGCGCGTGGTCAACCTCTCCTATTCGAACGAGCGGATGCAGCTCAAGGTGACGTTCGGGACGAGCTACGAGAGCGACCCGCATCGCGTGATCGCGCTGGCGCTGGAGACGGTGGCGGGCGTCGCGCGCGTGCTGCCCGACCCCGCGCCGTTCTGCATCTTGACCGGCTTCGGCACATCGTCGCTCGACTTCGCGCTGCAATTCTGGATCGGTGATCCGCTGCAGGGGACCGGCAACGTGCGCAGCGACGTGATGCTGGCGCTATGGGACGCATTCAAGCGCGAGGGGATCGAGATTCCCTATCCGGTGACGGATGTGCGGGTGAATTACACGCGAGTGGATGACTCTTCACCCTCTCCTGTTGGGATACGGTAAGACAGAGAGTGAGCGTCGCTCGCTAAATCACGCCGCTTTGCGCTTCGACAGGAAGTCGCCCATGCGCTCCAGCGCCTTGAGGATGTTCTCGGTCGAGTTGGCGTAGGACAAGCGGATATAGCCTTCGCCGAGGATGCCGAAGTCGGGGCCGCCGATCACCGCGACGCCGGCTTCGTCGAGGATCGCGTTGGCGAGCGGCTTTGCCTTCCAACCGGTGTTTTTCACATTGGGGAATGCGTAGAATGCGCCCTTCGGCGTGGTGCAGGAAACACCGGGCAGCTTGTTCAGGCCGTCGACCACGACCTTCCGGCGGCGATCGAATTCGGCGATCATCTTGTGCGCTTCGTCCTGCGGGCCGGTGAGGGCCGCGAGCGCGCCGAACTGCGCCGACGCGTTGACGCAGGAATAGGAATTCACCGCGAGCTTGCGCGCATAATCGTAGAGCTTGCCGGGCCACACCGCATAGCCGAGCCGCCAGCCGGTCATCGCATAGGTTTTCGACCAGCCATTGAGCAGGATCAGCCGGTCGCGGATTTCGGGATAGCTCAGCAGGCAGACATGCTGCTCGCCGTCGTAGACCATCTGGTCATAGATCTCGTCCGACAGGATGCAGACGTCAGGGAATTTCTCGAGTCCCTTCACCAGCTTGTCGACCTCACTCTTCGGCGTGACGCCGCCGGTCGGGTTGGCCGGCGAGTTGAGAATCAGCAAGCGGGTCTGCGGCGTGATCAGCGACAGGGTCTCCTCGGCCGAGAAGGCGAAGCTGTTCTCCTCGCGCATCGGCACCGGGATCGGGCGCGCGCCGGTGAACTCGATCATCGAGCGGTAGATCGGAAAGCCGGGATCGGGATAGAGGATGTCCGCGCCGGGCTCGCCGAACATCATGATCGCCATGAACATGGTGACCTTGCCGCCCGGCTCGATCATCACCTCGTCAGGCGAGACGCCGACCTTGAAACGCTTGTGCAGGTCGGCGGCGACCGCCTCGCGCAACTGCAGGATGCCGTTGGCCGCCGTATAGCCGTGATGCCCGTCGCGCAGCGCCTTGATCGAGGCCTCGACGATGTGGTCGGGAGTGCGGAAATCGGGTTGCCCGATGCCGAGGCTGATGATGTCCTTGCCTTGCGCCGCGAGCGCATTGGCACGCGCCAGCACGGCGAAGGCGTTTTCCTCGCCGATGCGGTCGAAGGCGGCAACAGTCCGGAGCATGGGCGTTCCTCACGATGGCGCGTTGATTTCGCACGGAATTGAGCCCATCTAGCAGGTAAAATCAAACCCCGAGCCTTTTCGGCTTTGATGGAATCAAAGCCGGGCTCTAGAGGTTCTTTCAAAACGCCCGGGATCGAGCGAGCCGGTGGAGTTGTGGGCTGCCGATGCGGCCTTGACGATGGATTTCAT
>CANKHJ010000103.1 GCA_947481635.1 Bradyrhizobiaceae bacterium | reverse complement strand
CGGGCGCAGACGCAGCACTTGCGGCGGCTGCAGCGTGCTGCCGCGCGCGAGCGGCGCGACGTTGGCACGCAGGCGCAACGGCTCGAACGGCTGCAGCAGCAGCGCGCGCAGGGCGGCAATCTCTCGCCATTGGAGCAGCGGCAAGTGCGCTCGCTCGAACGCACCCAGGCACGCGAACAGCGGACGCAGGACCGTCAGCAGCGCACGCAACAGCGCCAGCAGAACCAGCAGCAGCGGCAGGCCGCTCCCGCTAACGCGGACCGTCAGGCCCAGCGCGCCGCCCGCACAGCGTTGACCGCGGACGCCGTGCGCCAAGGCCGCTTCGCCGCACGCTTCCAGGACCGTCAGGCGCAGCGCTCCGCGCGCCTGGCGTTCGGCGTGCCCGCGCGTCAGGCGTGGCGGCGTGGTCTTTATGCGAGCTTCGTGCCCTGGGCCGGCGCGGTCTATTGGCCTTACGCCTATGCCGACGTGTTCGATTACACGTTCTGGCCATACGCCTATGACGAAGCCTATTGGGCCTATGCCTATGACGACTTCTTCGACGGCGTGTTCTTCCCCTATGGCGCGCCTTACGTCGACTATGCCTATGCCGGTCCCTATGGCGACGAGACCACCGGCAGCGCGCGCGCGGCTCCAGCGGCGGTTCCGGGACGCCTGACCAGTGCGGCGCGCGAGGTCTGCCAGGATCCCGCGCGCGGGGTGACCGCATGGCCGATCGACCGCATCGCGCAGGCGGTGCAGCCGAATGCCGATCAGCGGGCGCTCCTCGATCAGCTCAAGGACGCCTCGGACGAGGCTGCCGACGTGTTCAAGGAAGCCTGTCCGCAGAACACGCCGTTGACCCCGCCCGGCCGCCTGTCCGCAATGACGGCGCGGCTCGAAGCGACGCTCGACGCCGTGAAGCTGGTGCGTCCGCCGCTCGAGAAATTCTATGAGGCGCTATCCGACGAGCAGAAGGCGCGCTTCAATGAGATCGGCCCCGAGCTAGGCCGCAAAGCAAGCGCGCCGCGCGAAGCGTCCGCCGCATCGGGCGATTGCGGCGGCGAGAAAGCCGGATTGAGCAGCCTGCCGATCGACCGCATCGAAGCGGCCGTGCGCCCGACCGACGCACAGCAGGACACGCTCGACCGGCTCGCGACCGCGATGGATCAGGCCGTGAGCAAGCTCGCCGCAGCCTGCCCCGACGGCATCCCGGCGACCCCGGTCGGCCGCCTCGAAACCATGGAGCAGCGGCTCACCGCGATGATCGAGGCCGCCACCATCGTGCAGCCCGCGCTGGAGGATTTCTACACGGCGCTCAGCAACGAGCAGAAAGCCAAGTTCAACCGCCTCGGCCGGGATACCGCCAAGGCGAATTGAGTCACTGATCACCTTCCCCGCTTGCGTTCGCAAAACAAAAGGGCGGCCCTTCAGCCGCCCTTCTTTTCATATTCTGCAATGCAGAAACTACTCCGCCGCCAACCGCACTTCCGGCGCGGCGGCGCGGACGTCGGCGTCGACGGTCTGCTCATACTTCACGAAGTTCTTCTGGAACAGACCGACCAGCTTGCGCGCGGTCTCGTCGAACGCCTTGCGGTCGGCCCAGGTCTTCTCCGGATAAAGCAGGTTGGTCTCGATCCCCGGCACCGAGGTCGGCACCGAGAAGCCGAAATATTGATCGGTGTGGTAATCGGCATTCTTGAGCGAACCGTCGAGCGCGCCGGTCACCAGCGCGCGCGTGACCTTGATCGGCATGCGGCGTCCGACGCCGTAGATGCCGCCGGTCCAGCCGGAGTTGACCAGCCAGCAATCGACCTTGTGCTCGGCAATATAGTCGCGCAGCAGGTTGCCGTATTCCGCCGGCGGGCGCGGCAGGAACGGCGCACCGAAGCAGGTGGAGAATTCCGGCTCGACGCCGACCAGGCCCTTCTCGGTGCCAGCGACCTTCGCGGTGTAGCCCGAGAGGAAGTGATACATCGCCTGCGCTGGCGTGAGCTTGGCGATCGGCGGCATCACGCCGTAAGCATCGGCCGTGAGGAAGATGATGTTCTTCGGATGACCGGCCATGCCCGAGCGCGAGGCGTTCGGGATGAAGTCGAGCGGATAGGCCGAACGGGTATTCTCGGTCTTCTTGTCGCTGTCGTAATCCGGCACGCGGGTCACCGGATCGAACACGACGTTTTCCAGCACGGCGCCGAAGCGGTTGGTCGCGTCCCAGATCTGCGGCTCGGCTTCCTGCGAGAGCTTGATGGTCTTGGCGTAGCAACCGCCTTCGAAATTGAAGATGCCGGCCGGCGACCAGCCGGTCTCGTCGTCGCCGATCAAGGTGCGGTTCGGATCGGCCGAGAGCGTCGTCTTGCCGGTGCCGGAGAGGCCGAAGAATAGCGCGCTATCGCCGGCCTTGCCGACATTGGCCGAGCAATGCATCGGCATCACCCCCTGCGCCGGCAGGTAGTAATTCAGTGTCGTGAACACCGACTTCTTCATCTCGCCCGCATAAGACGAGCCGCAGATCAGTACGATCTTGCGGGTGAAGTCGATCGCCACCATCGTGTCCGAGCCTTCGCGGCCGCCATGACGCTTCGCATCCGGCTTGAACGACGGCATGTCGATGATGGTCAGTTCCGGCACGAAGCTCGCGAGTTCGGCGCGCTCCGGACGGATCAGCAATTGACGGATGAACAGCGAGTGCCACGCGAGTTCGGTGAACACGCGGGTCTTGATGCGGTATTTCGGATCGGCGCCGCCATAGAGGTCCTGGGCGAAGAGCTGCTTGCCGCGCGCATGCGCGATGAAATCCTGCAGCAGGGTCTCGAAATGCTCGTTGCCAAGCTTGCGATTGCCGTCCCACCAGACGGTATTTTCCGTCAGCGCATCGACGACCGTATGCTTGTCCTTGGGCGAGCGGCCGGTGTGATGACCGGTCTCGGCGCACAGCGCGCCACCGGCCACGATGTTGGACTCGCCGTTGCGGATCGATTGTTCGTAAAGGAACGGCTCACTTTGGTTCCAGTGAACGGCTGTCAAATCCTTGAAGCCGAATTTATCCGCGCCATGGGCGCTGTTCCGTAGACCGGTCTCTTGCACGGCTGCTCTCCGCAACATGTCCGGCAGACGCCGGCGAACTGACTCGATCGCCGCGTCATGCGGCCCGGGCGGCCACACTATAATGCCTCAGCGATGGGAGGGCGACGTATAGTGACGATCACCCGCGCTGCCAAGCATTCCCCATGCTGCGACGCAACATGGGATTGTGCTTCGAAACCAACGTGGCCTGCCTCAAACTGGCATTCGTAATATCGGGAGGTGAAACGCTGCAGTTTGATCCAGATCAAAGGTGACCGGTCGAAATTGTCACCCGGATTCAACGCTTCGGCGTCCACGGATCGGAGACGCCGGCGCTTCCTCATCCTCGCGATGCATCGATGGACTAAGTATTCTCAGCAATAACACACTCCGATACCGGCATTGGCCCGAGTTCGCGATAGACTGCCAAGTATGTTGGTGAACAGCGAGTAGATCACGCTTAACTTAAACGAGAAACACAATCACAGTTTAACTCCACATCGCTACATGTCTTCTGTCCAACATCAGTTGGATCGGAGACGCGTCATGCCATCACCAGCGGCAATTCTTGGAATCGTGATCGGGGTGATGCTCGGCAGCCTCGGCGTATCGCTGGCCGATCCCTTCACACTCGACGTCGCGAGCACATTTCCCGGTCAGATGCCGGTACTCGGCGATGTGTCGCGCGGACTGCCGATCAAAGTCGAACGCGCCTCGGGCGGCGATCTCATTCTCAAATTCCATGAACCCGGAAAACTCGTTCCCGGCGCGGATACCGTGAATGCGGTTTCGCGCGGCGAGGTCGCCGCGGCGTGGGCCGGCGCCGGATGGTTCGCGGACAAAGACAGCGCCTTCAACATGTTCTCGAGCGTGCCGTTCGGTCCCGGCATGGGCGAATACCTGGCCTGGATGTATCGCGGCGGCGGGCTTGAAGCCGCCCGCGAGATGTTTGCCAAATACAACGTGCACAACATCCCCTGCGGATTGATCCCGCCGGAAGCCTCCGGCTGGTTTCGCAAGGAAATCCGCAGTCTCGACGATCTCAAAGGTCTGCGGATGCGGTTCTTCGGCCTGGGCGCGAAAATCATGCAGCGCTTCGGCGTGGAGACGCAGCAGCTTCCGCCAGGCGAAATCTTCGAGGCGCTGAAATCGGGAACGCTCGACGCTGCCGAATTCTCGCTGCCGGCAATGGACCAGCCGCTCGGCTTCTACAAGGTCGCGAAATATTACTATTTCCCCGGCTGGCATCAGCAGGCGACGCTATTCGATCTCTACATCAACAAGGCGGTCTGGGATGGTCTGCCCGATCGTCATAAGGCGATCGTCGAAATCGCCTGCGGTGACGCGATGCGCGAGATGATCGCCGACGGCGAGGCGGCACAGTGGAAAGCCATAAAGGAGATGCAAGCCGAAGGCGTGATGCTGAAACGCTGGCCGGCTGAAATCCTCGTCGCGTTCGATGATGCGTGGAAGGACATCGTCGCGGAGGAATCAGCGAAAAATCCAAACTTCGACCGCATCTACGCGTCCTACGCGGAGTTCCGAAGCAACTACGCAATCTGGCGCAGCTTCAACACGCTGCAGTGATGCCGATGCTGGGCGCAGACATAACGATGTTCAGGCATGCCTCGATGCGCGCCAAGGCGTCGCTCGTGTTGGGCTTCGCGCTGGCGTTGGTGCTCGCCATAGGTCTGTTCGGCCTGGTTGCGCTGCAACAGGTCAATGAGGCGACCAATGAGATCCGCAGTGTCTGGGTGCCGAAGATCGAAGCTCTGGACGATCTGAAGCGGGCTGCCAGCGCTACCGCCGGTCTCGCGATGGGGCGAACCCAGACCAGCAGTTTCCGCCAGATCGCCGAGCTCGAGAAACTGCTGGTGCTCCAGCAAGAAAAACTCGCCTTCGCCGAGCGCGTGTTGCGTCCGATGCTCCAATCGACATTCGAGCAGGATCTCGCGGCGCAATTCGGGCAGCATTGGGAGCGCTTCGAAACGACATTCCGGACCGCTCTTGAGCGGATCGAGGCCGGCGAGACCGCCGGAGCGCAAGCTCAGTTCAACAATATTGGACTCACGGACGCCGCCCGTGCCGAAGCAGCGCTCGACTCGATGATCGGTTTCTCCAAGCAGGAGATGAACCGGGAGGTCGACCGCGCGGAGCAGATCTATCGTCTTTTCGTTCTGATGACGATCATCGTCATTGCGGTCGGAGCGGCGTTGTCAGGCGCGATGATCCTGTGGACGTCACGGCAGGTCACGACGCCGATGACATCTGTGGCGGCAGCGATGCGCCGGTTGACCGCGGGCGACACGTCGGTCGCCCTCGATCCACAGCCGATGCGCAAGGACGAGATCGGCGCACTGATCGAGGCGGTCGCGGGCTATCGCGAGAGCCTGGTCCTCAGCAACCGATTGACCGCAGAGGTCATCGCCGAGCGCGAGCTTCTGCACGCTGCGGTCACCAACATGCCGATCGGGCTGTGCATGTACGACCGGGATTACAACTTGATCATCTGCAACAAGCGCTATGCCGAGATCTACGACATCCCCAGCGAACTGACCGCGACCGGCACGCCGATACGCGAGATCGTCTATCACCGCACCAAACGTGACTTCGTGGGCGCCGCAATCGATCGCCATATCGATGACGTCATGCATTATCTGACCATTGGCGGAAGCGGGACGCGCCACGCGGTGATCGGAAACGGCCGCACCATCAGCATCACAAACGAGCTCCTGCCGGGCGGCGGCGGCATCGGAACCCACGAAGACATCACCGATCGCCGGCGGGCGGAGGCGCAGATCCGCCACATGGCGCGTCACGATGCACTGACCGACCTGCCGAACCGGATCCTGTTCAAAGAGCGCGTCGAAGACGCGCTGAAGCGCATGCCACGCGGCGAGAGCCTCGCGGTACTGTGTCTCGACCTCGATCAATTCAAGGCCGTGAACGACACGCTCGGCCATCCCTTCGGCGACACGCTGCTGATGCAGGTCGCGGACCGGTTGCGCGCGACTTTGCGCGAGAGCGACACCGTCGGCCGGTTCGGCGGCGACGAGTTTGCCCTCGCCCGGGTCGGCGGCGCCCAACCCCAGGACGTCACGGCGCTGGCCGAGCGGCTCGCCGAAACTCTGAGCGCGCCTTATGAAATCGACGGCCATCAGGCGCTGATCGGCGTCAGCATCGGCATCGCTATTGCGCCGGCGGACGGCGGAAATCCGGACCAGCTGCTGAAGAATGCCGATATGGCACTCTATCGCGCCAAGGCCGATGGACGGGGCACCTACCGCTTCTTCGAACCCGAAATGGATGCGCGCATGCAGGCGCGGCGAACGCTCGAATTCGAATTGCGCCGCGCGCTGATCCGGCACGAATTCGAAGTCTATTACCAGCCGGTCGTTCAAGTGGCGTCAAGCGCGATCGTCGGATTCGAAGCGCTGGTGCGCTGGCATCATCCAACGCGCGGCCTGGTCATGCCGGGTGAATTCATTCCGCTCGCGGAGGAGATCGGGCTCATCGTCCCGCTCGGCGAATGGGTGCTGCGCCAGGCCTGCATCGAAGCGACGTCTTGGCCCGACGACATCAAGGTGGCCGTGAATCTTTCTCCGGCCCAGTTCAAGACCAGGAAGGTGCTCGAGACCGTGATCGCGGCGCTGGCGGCATCGAAGCTCTCGTCGCGCCGGCTCGAACTCGAGATCACCGAAGGCGTGCTGCTGGTCGATCACGAGGCGACGCTCGCCGTGCTGCATCAACTGCGCGGCCTCGGCGTGAAGATCGCCATGGACGATTTCGGCACCGGCTATTCGAGCCTGAGCTACCTGCGCAGCTTTCCATTCGACAAGATCAAGATCGACTCTTCCTTCATCCGCAACATCGACGACGACGAGTCCTCACTCGCGATCATTCGCGCGGTGACCGGCCTCAGCACCAGCCTCGGCATGGCAACCACGGCAGAAGGCGTCGAGACACGTGAGCAGCTTGATCGCGTCAGCGCCGAGGGCTGCGCCGAGGTCCAGGGCTTCCTGTTCAGCAAAGCCGTACCGGCGAGCGAGCTTGGTGACCTGCTCGCGAAGTATCACGCCAAGCAGGCGGCGGCCTGACCGCAGATCGTTATGACTTCGAGAAGCTACCGCGCGCGGGCATCGTCGGCGAGTTGCTTCAACACCGAGCGCAACGGCCCGGCGCCGCGCACGCGCTGCGGAAACGGCAGCCACCGCGCGACGCGCCCGTTCTGTAATTCCATGCCTTCTGGATCGCAGCCGACGCAGTGCCACTCGCCATCCGGCGCGCCGAGGAGTTTGGTCGCGTAAAGGCGGCAGGTCTCGGCGTGGTCGCCGTTCACGTGCGCGATGACGTCGTCCTCGGCGCCGATCAGGTCGCCGGCATCCTCAACATTTGTCAGCAGTTCGGTCGGGGTGAGATCCACGATGCGTCCGAACCCGGCCACCAGATGCGCGCCGGACAACGCCACGCGATAGATCGCGAAGTCGGCGAAATCCGCGAACAGCGCCGCGTCGGGATGGCGCTGGAGATAGCGCCGCCGCGCATCCGGGTCGTCGGTCGCCGCGATCGCGCCCATCAGCATGACGCGCGCGCCCTGCAGCGGATCGCCGTCCTTGCGCTCGTCCAGCATCAACGAGACCCGCGGGTCGGCGAGGAAGTTCCGGGTGTGCACCGCGAGCCGGGACAACAGCAGCAACGGCGACCCGTCGACCGCGGTGGCGACGTTGACCAGGGAACAATAGGGGCCGCCGGAACCCGCCATCAGGGTGGCCAGCGCCCCCGAGCGCGCCTCCCGGAGCAGGCGCTTGGCGGCCATCTTTGGATCGAACGGGGCGTCAGTCGTCATGGGCGGTCAGCCCCCTCGTCTCTGTGGCGGGTTTATATAACGCAGGGTATGGTGGAACGCATTGACGAATCATATGTTTGTCCTTCGAGGGACACATTTCGGCCCCGCTTTGCGGTTCGGGTGAACACCTATGGAACCGCACTTGGAACCGGCAACGGAAGCCAGCACACATGCCGACTATCGCTCTCGTCGACGACGACCGTAACATCCTGACTTCGGTTTCGATCGCGCTCGAATCCGAAGGCTACCGGATCATGACCTATACGGACGGCGCGTCGGCGCTTGAGGGTTTCAAGACCTCTCCGCCCGACCTGGCCATCCTCGACATCAAGATGCCGCGCATGGACGGGATGGAGACGCTCCGGCGGCTGCGCCAGAAGTCCGACATGCCGGTGATCTTCCTCACCTCGAAGGACGAGGAGATCGACGAGTTGTTCGGCCTCAAGATGGGCGCCGACGATTTCATCCGGAAGCCGTTCTCGCAACGGCTGCTGGTCGAGCGGGTGAAGGCGGTGCTGCGGCGCGTCAACGGCAAGGAGCCCGGCGCGCCCAAGGAAACCGACGCCAAGGTGCTGGAGCGCGGCCTGCTGCGCATGGACCCGGAGCGCCATACCTGCACCTGGAAGAACGAACCGGTCACGCTGACCGTCACCGAATTTCTCATCCTTCAGGCACTCGCGGCCCGCCCCGGCGTGGTGAAGAGCCGCAACGCCCTGATGGATGCCGCCTATGATGATCAGGTCTATGTCGACGACCGCACCATCGACAGCCACATCAAGCGGCTGCGCAAGAAGTTCAAGTCGGCCGACGACGACTTCGACATGATCGAGACCCTGTACGGCGTCGGCTATCGCTTCAAGGAATGAGGTAACCTCCAGCCGTCACCCCCGCGAAGGCTGGGGTCCAGTACTCCGCGGCCTATCTTGAGGACACGGATTGCTGGATGTCCGTCTTCGCGGGCATGACAACGCGTTGTTTCGAAGCAGCGTAACATCGCAACAGCAGATGTTTGACGACATTGCTCGATCGCACCCCCGATAACCTCGACACCGCGCGCGTGACCGCGCCGATTGAGGCCGCGCCGCGGCCGGCGCCGCGTGAGCGGCGTCGCCTGGTGCTCGGCTCACTCAAGCGTTTCTGGCAATTCTTCCTGAGTCAGAGCTTTTCGAGCCTGACGCGCCGCATCGTCTTCCTCAACGTCGCCGGCCTGCTCGCGCTGGTGATCGGCATTCTCTACCTGTCGCAATTCCGCGCCGGCCTGATCGACGCGCGCGTCCAGAGCCTGCTGGTGCAGGGCGAGATCATTGCCGGCGCGATCGCCTCCTCCGCCACCGCGGATGCCGACACCATCACGATCGATCCGGACCGGCTGCTGGAATTGCAGCCGGGGCAGAGCTACGGCCCGAGCGACGACATCTATGGCCTGGAATTCCCGATCAACCCGGAACGCGTCGCGCCGGTGCTGCGCCGGCTGGTATCGCCGACCAATACCCGCGCCCGCATCTATGACCGCGACGGTGGCCTGATCCTCGACAGCAGCAACTTCGTCGGGCGCGGCGATGTGATGCGATTCGACCTGCCGCCTCCAACGGAAGCGAAGCCCGGGCTGATCGAACGCTCCGCTATTGCGGTGCGCACCTGGTTCACCCGCGGCGACCTGCCGACCTATCGCGAGCTCGGCCCGGACAATGGCCGCGGCTATGGCGAAGTGGTGCAGGCCTTGAACGGCCTCAAGTCGAGCATGGTGCGCGTCAACGAGCGCGGCGAGGTGATCGTCTCGGTGGCGGTACCGGTGCAGCGCTTCCGCGCGGTGCGCGGCGCGCTGATGCTGTCGACCCAGGGCGATGAAATCGACGACATGGTCTCGGCCGAACGGCTCGCGATCTTCAAGGTGTTCCTGATCGCCGTGGTGGTGATGGTGGTGCTCTCGGTGCTGCTTGCCGGGACCATCGCCGGTCCGGTGCGGCGGCTTGCCGACGCGGCCGAGGGCGTGCGGCGCCGCGTGCGCACCCGCGTCGAGATGCCGGACTTCACCGGCCGCCGCGACGAGATCGGCCATCTCTCCGGCTCGATGCGCGCGATGACCAATGCGCTCTATAGCCGCATGGAAGCGATCGAGAGCTTCGCGGCCGACGTCGCCCATGAATTGAAAAATCCGCTCACTTCGCTGCGCTCCGCGGTGGAGACCTTCCCGCTGGCGAAGAGCGACGAGAGCCGTGGGCGGCTACTCGCCGTGATCCAGCATGACGTGAAGCGGCTCGACCGGCTGATCTCGGACATCTCCGACGCGAGCCGGCTCGATGCCGAATTGCAGCGCCGCGAAACCGACCCGGTCGACCTGCGGCGGCTGCTCAACACCGTCGTGACGGTGATGAACGAGGTGAAGCGCGAAGATGGCGTCACCATCGCGCTGACCTTCGAGGGATCCGGTCCGTTCATCGCGCCGGGCCACGATTCCCGCCTCGGACAGGTGATCAACAACCTGCTCGACAACGCGCGGTCATTCTCGCCGCAGGACGGCGTGGTGCGCGTGACCTGCCGGCGCAACAAGACCGATGTCGAAATCGGCGTCGACGACGATGGACCCGGCGTGCCGCCGGAGGCGCTGGAGAAGATCTTCGAGCGCTTCTACACCGACCGGCCGGAGCAAGGCTTCGGCCAGAATTCGGGCCTCGGCCTGTCGATCTCGCGCCAGATCGTCGAGGCGCATGACGGCACGATTGTCGTCGAGAACCGGACCGCCGATGGCCACACGGTGGATGGCGAGCCGGAGTTCCTCGGCGCGCGTTTCACGGTGCGCTTGCCGGCGATGGCATGAACCCAAGGCCATGAGCGCCAATAACCCGGCCTCGATCCACGCCTCCGCGGTGCTGACCGGCGCGCGCGCCGTGCTGATCCGCGGACCGGCCGGATCGGGAAAATCACGGCTGGTGCTGGCGCTGATCGAAGCGGCCCGGGCCGGCTTGCTGCCATTCGGTCGGCTGGTCGCGGACGACCGGGTGCTGGTCGAGGCGGCGCATGGCCGCCTGCTGCTGCGCCCGGCGCCGGCATTGGCCGGGCTTATCGAGACGCGCGGTATCGGGATCATCCGCCTGCCTTACGAGCCTGTGGCCTTGGCCGGATGTGTGATCGACCTCGCCTCACGTGAGGGGACGCGCCTGCCGGAGCAGGCCGACCGCAGCACCGAAATCGCCGGGATAACCCTGCCGCGGCTGGCGATGGGCCCTGGACTCGACCCGCTGCCTGCTGCACTGGCTTTGCTGCGTGGTGGACCGCATCTGGAAATTGAGGCAGGGATCACCTAGCTATTGGGTCAGGGGCGTCCGTGAGCGGCAAAATGCCGCGCGGTTTACCGCAATGCAATATCTCTGGAAATTAGCGGAAATAGCCCTTGCGCTTGGAGTTCCAATGGTCATGAATGGCCGCCTTTCGTGCGGCGCAACCGTCGCGCCCGCGAGGAGTTCTTCATGATTGGCCTGGTTCTCGTTACGCACGGGCGTCTCGCGATCGAGTTTCGCTCAGCGTTGGAACACGTCGTCGGGCCTCAAACCCAGATTGAACCTGTCACCATCGGTCCTGACGATGACGTGGAGCAGGCGCGCCGCGACATCATCGAGGCCGTGAAGCGGGTCGATACCGGCCAGGGCGTCGTGATTCTGACCGACATGTTCGGCGGCACGCCCTCGAACCTCGCCATTTCCTGCATGAGCCGGCCCAAGGTCGAGGTGCTCGCCGGGATCAACCTGCCGATGCTGGTGAAGCTCGCCAAGGTCCGCGACGAGATCCCGCTGCCGGAAGCCGTCGCGGCCGCACAGGAAGCCGGCCGCAAATACTGCACCATCGCCAGCCGCGTCCTCGCCAACAAATGAGCGATGCCGGCCGGACCGAGGACATGCCGCCCTCCTCCGACACGCCGATCGTCCGCGTCCTCGACATCATCAACAAGAAGGGCCTGCACGCGCGCGCGTCGGCCAAGTTTGTCGGCATCGTCGAGAAATTCGAGGCCGAGGTGAAGGTCACCCGCGGCAGCGAGACCGTCGGCGGCGACTCGATCATGGGCCTCATGATGCTCGGCGCCGGCATCGGCACCTCGATCACCGTCGAAGCCAGCGGCACCGACGCGGCAACAGTGATGGACGCGTTGACCGCGCTCGTGACCAACCGCTTCGGCGAAGAAGACTAAGCACTCCGCTACCGCACCAGCCACAGCAGCCCCAGCGCGATCACCGCCGGCAGTGCCTGCACATAGAGAATGCGCCGGTTGGCGGTGAAGCCGCCGTAGATGCCGGCGACGATCACGCAGAGCAGGAAGAACGTCTTGATATGCAGCGCGGCGATCGGCTGCGGATAGATCAGGCCCCACGCCAGGCCGGCGGCGAGAAAGCCGTTATAGAGGCCCTGATTGGCCGCCAGCACCGCGCTGGTCCTGGCCGCTTCGAGCGATTGCCTGAAGGTCCGCAGCCCGAGCGGCTTGGTCCAGAGAAACATCTCCAGCACCAGGAAATAGACATGCAGCAGCGCGATGATCGCGATGAGGCCGTTCACCAGCAACGCCATGGCAACACTCCCCCGAGCCAACGTCACGACACTATGTCGCGCGCCCGCCTTGGCGAATAGGTCCGGAGTGCCGGCGAGCCTGCCTCAGTGGGCAGAAATCGACATAAAGATTTCTTTATATCCTGGTTGCCGGCCCTCCGGGACCCTGCTATAGGCTCCCCCGGCCGGACGCTCCGAGGAGCGCCTGTCGCCTGTCCGCACATTGCAAAAAGGGCGCCCGCGCCCGCCTCCAAGGAAACGTTCATGCCCGCAACCAAAGACTGCGCCATCAAGGATATCAGCCTCGCCGAATGGGGCCGCAAGGAACTCGAGATCGCCCAGGTTGAAATGCCGGGCCTGATGGCCACGCGCGCCGAATTCGGCGCTTCGAAGCCGCTGAAGGGCGCGCGCATCGCCGGCTCGCTGCACATGACCATTCAGACCGCCGTGCTGATCGAGACGCTGCAGGCGCTCGGCGCCGACATCCGCTGGGCCTCGTGCAACATCTACTCGACGCAGGATCACGCCGCCGCCGCGCTGGTCGCGACCGGCACGCCGATCTTCGCGGTCAAGGGTTCGACCCTGAAGGATTACTGGGACTACCAGGTCAAGATCTTCGAATGGGGTGACGGCGGCGTGCCGAACATGATCCTCGACGACGGCGGCGACGCGACCGCGCTGATCCATCTCGGCCTGCGTGTCGAGAACGGCGATGCGGCGTTCCTCGACAAGCCTTCGAACGAAGAAGAAGAATATCTGTTCGCGGCGATCAAGGCCCAGATCAAAGCCAAGCCGGGCTTCTTCAAGAAGTGCGCCGACTCGATCAAGGGCGTCAGCGAAGAGACCACCACCGGCGTGCATCGCCTCTACGAGATGCACAAGAAGGGCACGCTGCTGTGGCCGGCGATCAACGTCAACGACTCGGTGACCAAGTCGAAGTTCGACAATCTCTATGGCTGCAAAGAGTCGCTGGTCGACGGCATCCGCCGCGGCACCGACGTGATGATGGCCGGCAAGATCGCGATGGTCGCGGGCTTCGGCGACGTCGGCAAGGGCTCTGCGGCATCGCTACGCAACGCCGGCTGCCGCGTGATGGTGTCCGAAATCGATCCGATCTGCGCACTGCAGGCTGCGATGGAAGGCTATGAGGTCACCACGATGGAAGACGCGGCTCCGCGCGCCGACATCTTCGTGACCGCCACCGGCAACCTCGACGTGATCACCGTCGATCACATGCGCCAAATGAAGGACCGCGCGATCGTCTGCAACATCGGTCACTTCGACTCGGAGATCCAGGTCGCCGCGCTGAAGAACTTCAAGTGGCATAACGTCAAGCCGCAGGTCGACGAGATCGAATTCCCGAACGGCCGCCGCATGATCCTGCTGTCGGAAGGCCGCCTGGTGAATCTAGGCAACGCGACCGGACATCCGTCCTTCGTGATGTCGGCGTCCTTCACCAACCAGACGCTGGCGCAGATCGAACTCTGGGCCAACAACAAGGACGGCAAGTACAAGAAGCAGGTCTACGTGCTGCCGAAGCATCTCGACGAGAAGGTCGCCCGCCTGCATCTCGAAAAGGTCGGCGCCAAGCTCACCAAGATGAACCCGAAGCAGGCCGAATACATCAACATCCCGGCCGAAGGCCCCTACAAGCCGGACGCGTATCGTTATTGATCGCAGTCCGTTGTGACCGCGACGGCCCCGCCTCGGCGGGGCCGTTTGCGTTTACACCGTTTGAAATGAGCCTGACTCCGTGCCATGCACGGCCCATGAATGACCATTCCGCACCGCAGCCAGGCCTGAGCCGCCCCACCATCGCCCTGCTCGCGTTCGCGCTGCTTTATCCGTTGATGATGAGCGTCTTCTTTCCGACGCCGTTTACGGATCTGCGCGAGCACATCAACTGGGGTCTGAATTTCCCGTTCTACACCTGGAAGCATCCGCCGCTGCAGTCGTGGGCGGCGGGGATCGTCGCGCTCACCGGCGCGCGCGATGCCTGGGGCTATATGATCGCCGGACAGGCGCTGAACATTCTCGGTGGATATTACGTCTGGCGCGCGGCGCGCGAGTTCATCTCGACCGAGGCTGGACGCATGGCGATCGTGCTGCTCGCGGGCAGCATCTTCTTCATCGCCGCGCTGCCGACCATCCTGCTCAATGCCGACCAGGTGCTGTTCCCGCTCTGGGCCGCGATCTTCTATTACGCGCTCGCGGCGCTGATGAAGGACCACTGGCGCGACTGGGTGCTGCTCGGCGTGTTCATGGGGCTCGCGCTGCTGGCGAAATATTTCTCGCTGCTGATCATTGCCGGCCTGCTGGTCGCGGCGTTGTGGCACGTCGAATTCCGCAAGACCTTCCTCAATCCGAAATTCTATGTCGCCGGAATCGTCGGCGGCATCTTCGCGGCGACCAACGCCGTGCCGATGCTGCTGCATCCGGAATTCCTGCATTACCCGCTCAGCATCGTGCATCCCGAGGCGACCATCCTCGACCGGCTGATCTCGCAAGGCGTGCTGGTGTGGTCGCTGGTGCTGTACCTCCTCCCCGCGATTGTCATGCTGGCGATCATCGCCTGGCGACGCGAGGGCGTGACCTTCGTCACCCCAGAGGGCTCCGCGCGGCGCTTCATCATCACCGCGACGATCGCGATCCTGATCCTCACCGCCGGCGTGGTCGCCGGCGTCGGCATCATCTATGCCGAGCGCTATTCGCACCCGATTTTCGCGGTCACGATCCTGGCGCTGCTTAGCGTCACGACCATCACGCCATTGGCGCGTGAGGGCGTGGTCCGCGTCGCGGTGATCGTCTGGGTCGTCGCCACCTTGGGCAGCGTCGGCTACGCACTGACGGTGGTAAACGAGCCGCTGCGCGAGCCGGCGCCGGCTGCGGCTGACTTCCTGCG
>CANKHJ010000102.1 GCA_947481635.1 Bradyrhizobiaceae bacterium | reverse complement strand
TTTCGGGCAAGGCGCGTTGGTTCTCAGCAATCCGAACGCCATCGAGAATCCGTTCTTCCTGCTTTATCCCGAATGGGCGCTGTTGCCGATGGTGCTGCTCGCCACGGTGGCCACCGTCATCGCGAGTCAGGCCGTGATTACCGGCGCCTATTCGCTGACGCGTCAAGCGATCCAGCTCGGCCTGATGCCGCGCTTTGAGATCCGCCACACCTCGAGCGCGCATTTCGGCCAGATCTACATGCCGCGCATCAACATGCTGCTGCTCGCTGGTGTTTTGCTGCTTGTTTTTCTGTTCCGCTCGTCGGGCTCGCTGGCCTCCGCTTATGGCATCGCGGTGACAGGAACGATGGTGGTGACTGCGATGATGGCCTTCCTGGTGATCTGGAAGGTGTGGCGGTGGTCGCCGCTGGCTGCGGGCGCCGTTATCGCTCCGTTCTTTCTGATTGATCTCACGTTCCTCGCCGCAAACCTGCTCAAGGTTTTAGAAGGGGGATGGGTCCCGCTGGCGATTGGCGGCCTGATCATGCTGACGATGTATACGTGGCGGCGTGGCAGCCGCCTGCTGTTCGAGAAGACACGCAAGACCGAGATGCCGCTGATGGATTTGATTGCGATGCTGGAACGTAAGATGCCGCAACGCGTGCCCGGCACCGCCGTATTCCTCACCGGCGATCCGACCAGCGCGCCGACCGCGCTGCTGCACAGCCTCAAACATTACAAGGTTTTGCATGAGCATAACGTCATCCTCAATGTCGAGTCCGCGCCCGCGCCACGCGTCGAAGACGATGAGCGTGTCCGGATCGAACCGCTGAGCGACAATTTCTCGCGGGTCATCATGCGGTTCGGATTCATGGAATCACCGAATGTGCCGAAGGCGCTGGCATTGGCGCGCAAGCTCGGATGGACGTTCGACATCATGTCGACCTCATTTTTTCTGTCGCGGCGCACGCTGAAGCCGGCCGCCCATTCCGGCATGCCGCGTTGGCAGGACCACATCTTCATTGCACTCGCCCGGTCGGCCAGTGACGCCACGGAATTCTTCCAGATCCCGACCGGCCGTGTGGTGGAGGTCGGGACCCAAGTGACGGTATGATGTGTCATGGGCGTTGCAGAGCCGATTTCTACTGCGTCGCGGCGTCCGGACAGAATAGTGTTTTCTTGATTCTTGTGGTCCGGAGCGCCATTCAATACGCATGTGGCAGCGGATCAGGACATGGGTGAGGACAGCTGGCATGGCCGAGCAGGGCAGTGACCAAGTGCAGGACCTGACGCCGGAAGAGGTGGCGCTCGGTCTCACCGAGAACCGCATGCTGCTGGTCGACGTGCGCGAGCCGAACGAGATCGCGATCGAGCGCTATCCCAACGCCGTGGTCGTGCCGCTATCCGCCTTCGATCCGTCCACGATCCCCGACCCGCAAGGGAAGCAGGTCGTGTTCGCGTGCCGTTCCGGGCGGCGCTCTGTCACCGCATCGCTGGCGGCCCAGCAGGCCGGATTTCCGTATGCCGCGCATCTCGCGGGCGGCATCCTGGCCTGGAAGGCCGCCGGTCTTCCCACCGAGACCTGACAGCCGCCACGCTGTCGTCATCGATCAATGCTCCAGCATAATCCCGTGGGCGCGAACGGCCGCTCGGGTACCCGCTTTGCGGCGCAATTTGGGCATAGAATCCTCACTTATATGTGCGTTGATTTGTCGCATGCTGCGGCGCAACTAAGGTCCTGGGGGACGACTCATACGGAGGTTAAGTCCATGAAAACATTGATGATGACGGCCGTCTTGGTGGCTGCGATTGCATCGCCTGCGCTGGCCAAGACCAGCCCGCATTCCCAGATCGCCCACCCGCACAGCGCACGGGCCGAGATGGTGCAGGGCCAATATCCGATGCTGCAGCCGGGCGCGGTCTATTCCAACGGTGCCTTCGTCGCCGCCGATCCCGATCTGAACATCCAGAGCTCGCTGGTCCACGAATACACCTACATGCAGAACGAGTGGTAACGGCGCCGCCCGACTGAACGGAACGAAACAGACCCCGGGTGAAAGCCCGGGGTCTTTTTCTGAGCCATGGATGGACGGCCACGCAGCTCGCATGACGCTCGCGGAGGCTTCGTGTAGAAGCGGATCGCCGCCGGGCGGAGGGTCGCCACGGTGCAAGAAGCGTCGACCCGATGAATTCCATCTTCGCAGAACTTCCGGTCTCGATTTTCGAGGTGATGTCGCGGCTCGCGCGCGAGCATGATGCGGTCAACCTCGGCCAGGGCTTTCCCGACGATCCGGGGCCGGAGGACGTCAGGCGTCGTGCGGCCGAGGCCGTGGTCGACGGCTGGAATCAATATCCGTCAAGCCTCGGGCTGCCTGAACTGCGCCACGCGGTCGCCGCGCATTACAAGCATTGGCAGGACCTCAGCCTCGATCCCGAAACCGAGATCATGATCACCTCCGGCGCGACCGAGGCGATTGCTGGCGCGCTGCTCGCTCTGATCGAACCCGGCGACGAGGTCGTTCTGTTCCAGCCGCTGTATGATGCGTATCTCCCGCTGGTGCGGCGCGCCGGCGGCGTACCGCGCATCGTGAAGCTCGAGCCGCCGCATTGGCGCTTCACCGAGGAGATGCTGGCGCAGGCCTTCACGCCGAAGACACGCGTCGTGATGTTCAACAATCCGCTCAATCCCGCGGGCACGGTCTATCCGCGCGAGGATCTCGAATTGCTGGCGCGGTTCTGCGAAAAATTCGACGCCATCGCGATCTGCGACGAGGTGTGGGAGCATGTGGTGTTTGACGGCCGACGTCATGTGCCGCTGCTCGGATTGCCGCAGATGCGCGAACGCTGTGTCAAGATCGGCTCGGCCGGCAAGATCTTCTCCCTGACCGGCTGGAAGGTCGGCTTCGTCTGCGCCGCGCCGTCGATCCTGCGGGTGCTCGCCAAGGCGCATCAATTCATCACTTTCACGACGCCGCCCAATCTCCAAGCCGCCGTCGCCTATGGGCTGGGCAAGGCCGACGATTATTTCGAAACCATGCGGCGCGATCTCCAGCGCAGCCGCGATCGTTTCGCGGCGGGCCTGAAGGGCCTCGGCTTTCCGGTGCTGGAAGCCCAGTCGACCTATTTCATCAATGTCGACCTCAAGCCGCTCGGGCTGAACGAGGACGACGAGAGTTTCTGCAAGCGCCTGGTGACCGAACACAAGGTCGCCGCGATTCCGGTCTCGGCCTTCTGCGCCGACGAGCCGTTGCGCTCAGTGGTGCGCTTCTGCTTCGCCAAGCGCGATGCCACCCTCGACCTCGCGCTCGAGCGGATCGCCGGCGCCCTGAAACACACGGGATGACACTGATGCGTCGCGCCTTGCTGCTGCTGGTTCTCACTTTGCTTGGAATCGCGCCAGCCTCGGCGCAAAGCGAGCGTGCGGTGAATTTCTACAATTGGTCGGATTATATCGACCCGGAGGTGCTGGCCGAATTCACCAAGGAGACCGGGATCAAGGTGCGTTACGACACCTTCGATTCCAACGACACGCTCGAGACCAAACTGCTGACCGGAAAATCCGGCTACGACGTTGTGGTGCCGACCGGCTATTTCCTGGAGCGCCAGATCAAGGCCGGAATTTTCCTCAAGCTTGACAAGAGCAAGCTGCCGAACCTCGTCAATATGTGGGACGAGGTCGCGAAGCGCCTCGCGGTCTACGATCCCGGCAATCAATATGCCGTCAACTACATGTGGGGCACGGTCGGCATCGGTTACAACATGCGTAAGGCGCGCGAAATCCTTGGCCCCGACGCGCGCATGGACAATTGGGACATCATCTTCAAGCCGGAGCAGATTGCCAGGTTCAAGGATTGTGGCGTGCATATGCTCGACTCCGCGGACGACGCATTGCCGGCTGCGTTGAATTATCTCGGCCTCGATCCAAACGCGACCAACGACGCCGATCTCGGCAAGGCGGCCGACCTGATGTTGAAGGTGCGGCCGTCGGTGCGCAAATTCCATTCGTCTGAATATCTGAACGGACTGGCGTCCGGCGAGATTTGCCTGGTGCTCGGCTGGTCCGGCGACATCAAGCAGGCGCAGAAGCGCGCCGCGGAAGCCAAGGGCGGCGTCGAAGTCGGCTATGCCATCCCCCAAGGCGGCGCGCAGATGTTCTTCGACAATCTCGCGATCCCGAAAGATGCGCGCAACGTGACCGAGGCGCATGCCCTGATCAATTTCCTGCAGCGTCCGGAGATCGCCGCGCGCAATACGAATTTTCTTGGCTATCCGAACGGCAACCTGGCGAGCCAGAAATTGATCGACAAGGCTGTGCTCGAGGACAGGACCGTCTATCCGGAACCCGCCACGCTGGCCAAGCTTTATATCCTCCGCGCGCGCGATCAGCGCACGCAACGGCTGGCCAATCGTATCTGGACCAGGATCAAGACCGGGCGTTAACGACCCTCGGTCGGGCGCATGTCCCTCTTCAGCGAGGCGCGTCGGCCTTCGACAACAATTTTGCCAGCATTTGATCGAGCGCCGCTTTCTCTTTTTTTGTGAATGAACTCAGCGCCGTGTCGATGACCGAAGTCTTGTGTGAAATTTCCAGCGCCTTGTCGGCAACCTGCATGCCGCGGAGAGTCAATTTGAAGAGATAGCCGCGGCGGTCATTTGGATTATTCCTCCGCTTGACCAGCTTCAGTTTCTCGAGCTGGTTGAGGTGCCTGGCCATCGTCGCGGACGGCACCAGCAGCGATTTCAACAGATCGGTCGGTCGCAATTCGGACGCGCTGCCCGAGCGCCGCAGGGCGAACAGGATCAGCAATTCTGAACCAAGAATTCCGACCTGTTTGGATATCTCGTTGTGTTCCTGGGTGACGTGACCTCCGAGAAGGAATAGCCGGATTTTGACGTTGCCTGAAAGATCGTCTCGGTCCGTCCGGACACGTTTCCATTGTTCGATCGCAACGACGTCGATTGGCATTCGTCACCTCTGGCTAGAATCCCCTTATAGCTGAGCCACATCGCATACAGAAGCGTTCTGCTTTTTACGTCGCGCGGAAGCCCCGGCCCACCCACGGCTCGTTCACGCGCCTCCACACGATCGCGGTCGATTGACGGTTAACGCCATTTGGAATATCGCCAAATGGGAATAATGCCGTCGATTAAGTCGGCAACTGGACTGGTGAAAGCCGGATCGTCGGGTGGTGGCCTGGTTCTGGCGATTTGCCGCGCAAACGGGAGGCGACCATCGTGAGGCATTGCAGAACAATCGGATTTCTTGGCGGCATCGCTCTTACCTGCTTCGTGGGCGGGTCGAGCGCGCCGGCGCAGACCTATCCATCGCAGGATGTTCACTTTGTTTCCGCGGCGGTGCCGGGCGGATCTCCGGACATCATCACCCGCTTTCTCGCCGAGAAGATGCGGCCGCTGATGAAGCGCACGATCGTCGTGGAGAATAAGCCGGGTGCGCTGGGCAACATCGCGACCGAATATGTCGCGCGCGCAAAGCCGGATGGCTACACGCTTTACGTCAATAGTGGAGCAGCCATGGCTTCCAACATGCACCTGCAGAAGAAGCCGCCGATCGAGTCAATCGATGCGCTTCCGCTGGTTGCGACGATCAGCAATCATCCCATGACGATCGTCGTGCGAGCAAATGCGCCCTGGCAGACGCTTGCCGAACTGGCCGCGGAGCTGAAACGCAAGGGCGACAAAGCCAGCTACGGAATCGCCAACCCGTCCGCGAAAGTATTCGGTGCGCTTTTCATCCAAAGCGCCGGTCTCAACGCCGTCGAAGTTCAGTACAAGTCGGCCGCTGACTTCCCCGGTGATTTGGCGAGCGGCGCAATTGATTTTGCGGTGTCTGATTCGGCTCTCGCTCTGGCGACATCGCGCGCTGGAACCGCGCGGATCCTTGTCGTCAGTTCGGCGCAGCGATCCCAGACCATGCCCAATGTCCCGACGATGAAGGAACTGGGTCACAACATCGATCTGCCGGGCTGGTGGGCGGTTTTTGCGCCAGCGGGTACGCCCAAGCCGGTAATGTTGGCGCTCAATGGCTGGTTCACCGACGTCATGAAACAGGACGATGCCGTGAAATTCTTCAACGGAATCGGCGGTGATCCGTTGTTGATGGGCCTGGACGAGGCTCAGGCCTTCTACCGCCGACAGGTCGATGACTGGGCCACCTATGTCCGCGTCGCCAAGATCGAGCCGCAGTGAAGCCGTAGCGCCGTCACGACAGGTGACTGACCTCATGACTCAGCGCGGGGTAGCAGAGCGGTCCAAGACGGTGCGCTTTGGCGTGGTCGGCCTGGGCGTCGCATTCAATTTTCTTGCGCGGAACATCCAGGGGCGTCCTCATCTCGTGCTCGCGGGCGCCTGCGACTTGCGTCAGGCGGCGTTGGATGCGTTCGCCGCGCAGTTTGGTGGAGAGACACATCGTAACTTTGAGGACCTTTGCAAGAGCCCAAGCATCGATGTCATCTACGTGATGACGCCGAATTCCTTGCACCGGGAGCAAGTGACGATGGCCGCCGCGCACGGCAAGCATGTGATCGTCGACAAGCCGATGGCGACCTCGCTGGAAGACTGCGAAGCGATGAACGCGGCCGCCGAACGGAACGGCGTGATACTGATGTGCGGGCATTCGCACAGTTACGGACCGGCGGTGCGCAAGATGCGCGAGGTGGTGCGTTCGGGCGAGATCGGCCCGCTGCGCATGGTCAACACTTGGCATTTCAATGATTGGATCTATCGTCCACGCGCCGGTTGGGAGCTTGCGCCCGATGGCGGAGGAAACCTGATCTTCAATCAGGGCGCGCACCAGGTCGATATCATACGGGTGATCGGCGGCGGCATGGTTCGAAGCGTGCGCGCCATGACCGGTGTCTGGGACCTAGCGCGTCCGACTGAGGGAGCCTATTCGGCATTCCTGGATTTCGAGGATGGGTGCACGGCGACGCTGGTCTATAATTCTTATGCGCATTTCGACACCGCCGAGCTGACCGAATGGATCGGGGAGGGGCCGCGCGGTCCCGAGCGCAACGCCGGTGCGCGGCAGCGCCTTGCGCAGATCTCGGTGGATGGCGAGGAACAGTCCAAGGAGACGTGGCGTTACGGCAGCGGTCGAGACGTGCCGGCATCGCGGACGCTGACGCATTTCGGCCTCACCGTCGTGAGCGGCGAGGCCGGGGATATCCGGCAATCTCCCACCGGACTTTATATTTACGGCAATGATGGAAAGCGCGAGATCGCGGTCGAGCCGGCGACGAACCAGAGTAACGGCGCGCTGGAGAATATGTATGAGGTGCTGCACGAATCGGGAAAGGTCCTGAGGAGCGGACGCTGGGGGCAGGCGACCACCGAGGTGCTGCTCGCCATCATGCAGTCGGCGAAAGAACGCCGTGAGATCCGGCTGCACCACCAAGTGGCGGGCACCGAATGATGGGTCGGCTTCCGTCGCTGCTTCCCGAGCAGAACCGCCTGTTGTTTCAGACCGATCCCGGGACCCCCGGTGGAACCCTGCTGAGGAGATACTGGCAGCCGGTCAGCGTGGTGTCCGAGCTTCCCCTCGACGGAGATCCGAAGCCGATCAAGGTGATGGGTGAGGATCTGGTGCTGTTTCGCGACGGCCGGCAACGGATCGGATTGATCGGGCGTTATTGCCCGCATCGCGGCGTCGATTTGAGTTATGCGCGTGTCGAGGAACGCGGATTGCGCTGTCTCTATCACGGGTGGCTGCTCGGTGCGGACGGGCGATGCCTCGATCAGCCGGCCCAGCCTCCTGGAACCAGCTACGCGAACGAGGTGAAGCACGCCGGATATCCGTGCCGCGAAGCCGCGGGGGTGATCTTTGCCTACATGGGCGGAGGAGAGCCGCCGCCGTTCCCGCGCTATGACGTGCTGGCGGCGCAGCCGGAGCATGTGGCGGTCAGCCGCAATTATTATGAGAGCAACTACATTCACGATCTGGATCATAACCTGGATCCATCTCACGTGTCGTTCATCCACATCCAGTTCATCGACAGTGAGCGATCGGGCACCGAGGGCCCGCGCCCCAAGATGGGGATCACCAACACCGAACTGTCCGCGAACACGCATTATGCAATGGATGGCGCCCCGACTGTGCATGTCGAGACGGTGCCCTACGGCCTGCGCGTGACGACAATTCGCCGGGCGCAGCCCGGCAAGGCCTTCATCCGCGGATTCGAGTTCATCTATCCCAACATCGTCACCGCTCCCGTCATCGAGAATGGTTACACACTGCAATATCATGTGCCGATCGACGATCATTCCCACTGGCGTTACGACATCAATCTCGACCGCGATCACAGCTACGATCACGCGGCATGGGCCAGGCGCTGGGCCGACACGCATCATGCCAACGGCGCGCTGAAGCGGAACCGAAGCAACCGGTATCGCCAGGATCGCACCCAGATGGACCGTTGGTATGCAGGAATGGGTTCGTTTCCGCCGGATCACGACGGCTACCTGTTCGAAGAGACTTGGGCACTGGAGGCTCGCGCCGATGAGCAACTCGGCGTTCAGGACATCGCCATTGTCGCGACACGCGAACTGATGCTGGGCGCCATCAACGCAATCCAGGATGGTCGCGCGCCGCCGCCGGCCGACGATGGCGCGGCGCCGATTCAACAGGTGATCGCGTTCTCGATCGTCGTCGACGAGCATACCGCATGGCAATCATGTTGGACCGATCGCGTGCACAGTCTGAAAAGCGCGGCGCAGGATTCTGTGAGCAGCCGGTTAGAGAGTTGAACGTGGAGACGGTCATGATGGCGGACGACGCTGCGGAAGCGCGATGGAAAAAGCTGACGCTGACCGGACCCAAGACCCCCGGCGGCGAATTGTTGCGCCGCTACTGGCAGCCGGTCGCCTTGTCCAAGGAGTTTCCGCCCGGTAGCCCGCCGCGGCACCACCGGATCATGAGTGAGGATCTGGTGTTATTCCGCGACGATCAAGGCATTGCGGGCTTGCTCGGGCTGCGATGTCCGCACCGGAATGCGGATTTGAGTTTCGGCCGCGCCGAGGACGGCGGGTTGCGATGCCCGTATCACGGCTGGTTGTTCGACGTTCGCGGACAATGCCTTGATCAACCGAACATTCCTCTCGAGCATCGGAGCCCCGAGCAAATTCGCCAGAAAGCCTATCCCTGCATCGAACGCGGCGGCATCGTCTGGACCTATATGGGGCCGGGCTCGCCTCCGGAATTGCCGGCTTATCCGTTCCTCGATGCGCCGGAGGGCCATGTCTATGCGATGGTGTGGCCTTCTGCCTGTAATTATTTGCAGGGCGTCGAGGGCAATATCGACCCCTCTCACACCTCATTCTTGCATCGGATCTCGCCACCGTCCGGCGCTCAGAACCCTTCCATGGCTGGATTTAAGGCGGACACCGCGCCGCGGCTTTCGGTCGTCGATACCAGCTTCGGCCTTCGGCTGCTCGCGGAGCGCACGATCGATGAAAAAGGAACGGTCATGCTCCGTTCGTCGAACTTCATCCTGCCGAATGCGGCATCCGCGAATGGCTCCGAAGGTGCGCTCGGTCTTGGGGGTTGCTCGATCCTCTGGCACGTGCCGATCGACGACACGTCGCATATCCGATTTGAAATCATGTATCACGCCAAGAAGCCGCTCCCGATCGCGGATTACGAAGCAGGCCGCCTCAAGGAGTTGGACGATAACGGCGTGCGTATTCGCACGATGGCCAATCGCTATCTGCAGGATCGCGAGGAAATGAAGCGCAACACCTATGCCGGCGTCGGGTATTCGTTCCCGATCCACGACTTGTTCGTGACCGAGTCGATGGGGGGTATTTCGGACCACCGGACCGAACACCTGACGGTGTCGGATATGGCGATCGGCCGCGCGCGGCGCGAATTGTTGCGGGCCATCGAGCAGGTCGAGGCCGGTGGCGAAGCGCCAAGCCAGGACCGCTCCGGCCGTTTCGATGATTTTGTGACCTTCACCGCGATGATCGACAAAGGCACGGACGTCAAACAATACGCGTCTGACATGGCCAGTCGCCGAATCTACGAGCCGGAACCGCAAGGATAAGGAAGCGCTGGCTAGCGCCAGCGCCGATGCACCCAGAGCCATTGCTCCGGATGCTCTCGGACCCAGCCTTCGACCACTGAGGTGATGATCTGTGTCGTGGCGATGACGTCGATCGCCCCGTCGGCGTCGCGCGCCGGCTCGATCGCCTCGGTCAACTCGACGCTGAAGCGGCCTTTCGGCAGGCGGATGACGCGCACTCCGTGGATCGGACAATCGACATGGCGCGCAAGCCGCGCCAGGAAGGGATTGCCGAGCGTCTTGCGGCCGAAGAACGTCACCTCGACGCCGCGTGCCGCGTATTGGTCGACCAGCATCGCGACGTGCTTGCCTTGCGCCAGCAGGTCGGCGAGCTTCATCGGCGCCTCGATGCCGGCGGGGATCATCGTGCCCATGTTGACCGAGCGTACCTCACGCACCATGCGATCCACTTCGTCGACGCTGGGGCGACGATAGAGGATCGCGGCATCAAGGCCGTAGACCGTCGCAGCCAATGCCGGCAATTCCCAATTGGCGAGATGCGCGGCAAAGATCAGCGCGGGCTTGCCGTCCTCGCGCAGGTCGAAAAACCGCTGCATCGTCTCGCGCGAGAGCTCGATGCGTCCTTTGTCCGGCGCGTAGTCGAAATGCCAGATGCGGTCGAGATGCGCGAACTCGGCCGCCATGCGGCCGATATTGTCCCAGACGCCGGTCAGGATGGTTTTGATCTCGGCATCGGATTTTTCCGGAAAGGCGGCCTTGAGATTGGCGCGGCCGAGGCGGTGCTCCGGCAGCAGCGGGCCGATGGTGCGCATGATGCCGCCGCCCCAATCGAAGGCGCGGTCGGGCTTCATGCGGCGCACCGCCTTCATCAGGCCGACAGCGACCGCGCCGGCCACGCGGCTTCCCGCCGCCTTGCCGAAGCGGCGCAGGCGCCTGGAGAAGTTCGATCGCGCTGCCATGCCGCGCCCGTCAGAAATGGACGATGATCTTGCCGAACACCTGGCGGCTTTCGAGCCGCGCCAAACCTAGCGCGAAATCGGCGAGCGGCACCTCGGTATCGATCACCGGCAGCAAGCCATTCGCCATTTTGTCCAGCCCGTCGCGGATGTTGCGCATCGAGGCGCCGAACGAGCCGAGAATTTTGTATTGCTGCTGGAAAAGCTGCATCAGGTTGAGGGTGATCGAAGGCCCGGCGGTCGAGCCGCAGGTCACCAGCCGGCCACCGCGCTTGAGCACCAGCAGCGAGCCGTTGAAGCCTTCGCCGCCGACATGCTCGAACACCACGTCGACGCCCTTCTTGTTGGTCAGCTTGCGCGTGATAGTCTCGAAACGGTTGGTGCGATAATTGATGACGTGGTCGGCGCCGAGCGCCTTGGCCTTCGCTGCCTTGTCGTCGTCTCCGACCGTGGTGATGACGGTGCAGCCGATCGCCTTCGCCATCTTGATCGCTGCGGTGCCGATGCCGGAGCCGCCGGCCTGCACCAGAATGGTCTCGCCGGGTTGGAGCTTGGCATTGTCGAACAGCATGTGCTCGACGGTGGAATAGGCGATCGGGGCGCAGGCGGCGTCGCGCATGCTCACGCCCGCCGGCACCGGAATCACAAGCCGCGCCGGCAGATTCATCAGATCCTGCGCGAAGCCGTCGACGTGGAAACCCATGATGCCGGCAACGTTCTCGCAGAGATTGTCGCGGCCTTCGAGGCAGGCCTTGCATTTACCGCAGGTCAGCGCGCCATACATCACGACACGGTCGCCCGGCTTGAAGCCGGTGACGCCCGGGCCGACCGATGCGATCTCGCCGGCCGCTTCTGCGCCGACGACCAGCGGCATCTTGCGCTTGGCGAAGGCCATGCCGCGAAAGCCCCAGACGTCGATGTGGTTGAGGCCGATGGCTTTGACGCGCACCTGCACTTCGCCCGCGCCGGGCGGCGAGGGATCGGGCACGTCCCGGATTTCGAGCTGCCGGTCGCCGAGCAATGTGAGTGCGCGCATGTTCAGGTCGGTTCGCCGCCCAGCACGAGGCAGACATTCTGTCCGCCGAAGCCGAAGGAGTTTGAGATAGCGTGCCGCATGCGCGCATCGCGTGCGACATTCGGCACCACGTCGAGCGGAATCGCGGGATCGGGCACCTGATAATTGATGGTCGGTGGAATGCGCTGATGCTGCAGCGTCATCAGCGTCACCATCGCTTCGACCGCACCGGCGGCCGACAGCGTATGGCCGATCATCGACTTGGTCGAGGTGATCGGGATCGACTTGACGCGCTCGCCGAACACGGCCGCCGCGCCGACATATTCCATCTTGTCGTTTTCCGGCGTGCCGGTGCCATGCGCGTTGACGTAATCGATGTCGTCGGGGACGAGGCCCGCGTCGGTGATGGCGTTATTGATGCAGCCGATCACCGGCTTGCCGTCCGGGCTCGAACGGGTGCGATGGAATGAATCCGCCATTTCGCCGCAACCCTCGATCACGCCGAGGATGCGCGCGCCGCGCGCCGTGGCCGATTCGTAACTCTCCAGCACCAGCGCGCCGGCGCCTTCCGCCATCACGAAGCCGTCGCGGTTCTTCGAGAAAGGTTTCGCGGCGGCGCTGGCAGGCTCGTTCTGGGTCGAGAGCGCCGAGAGGAGCGAGAAGCGCACCAGCGATTCCGCGTTCACCGATCCGTCGGTGCCGATGCACAACGCCGCGTCGGTCTCGCCGCGCCGGATCGCTTCGAGACCCAGTTGAATGGCGGTGCCACCCGATGCGCAGGCGGTCGAGAGCGAGATCGGCGAGCCCTTGGTGCCGAAGGTGTCGGCCAGATGTTCGGCAACCGAGCCGAACAGGAAGCGCTCATGATAGGCATGAAATTGCCCGGTGGCGCAGACCCGCAGCAGCGCGTCATAGTCGATGTCGGTATTGCTGCCGCTGGCTTGCGCCATCGCGCGGCGTTGCGGCCATTCGATCTCGACCGGCGGCATCGCGACAAACAGCGGCCCGGGGAAGTCGCCGGGCGTGCCGATGCCGGATTCCGCGACCGCCTCCTGTGCCGCCAGCGCGGCAAATCGTTCAGTCAATTCCGGCGCGCAGAGCGGCTCCGCCGGGACGAAGTCCACAGTGCCGGCGACGCGGGTGCGCAATCCCTCGGTGGAGAAGCGGCTGATCTCGCGAATGCCGGATTCGCCGGCGGTGAGCTTCGCCCAATTGTCGGTCTTGCCGACGCCGAGCGAGGTGACCACGCCCATGCCCGTGACCACGACGACCGGCCTCCCGGCCTTGTCCCTCAATGCGGGCATTTGGCTCTCCCCTTCAGGCCGCTTCCAGCAGCGCCATTCCCAGGCCGCGCCAATGGCCGACCCCCGTCACAACAGCCTGGGCGAGCGGTCCCTCCATCACACGTTCCACGCCGGCGTCTCCCGCCGGCGGGAACAGCTTCCCATGGCTCACCGCGATTGCGGCCAAGGCCAGGTTGGCGGAGAACTGCGCTTCCAGTCCATGCCCGATATGGGTGCCGGTGGCCCGAACCGGAATAGCCGGATGCTTGGAAAGGAAGGCGCGCTCTTCGGTGGTGGTCGGCTCGGCGCCGCTCGCGCCCGAGATCACCGCCAGACGATCCTGCGTCAGCGGCGGCAGCTTGTCCCACATCCGCTCAAGGCCATCCGTCACCGCGCCTGGTTTGCCGTTTCCGCGGTCCGACAGGATCGCCGATAATTTCGCCAACGGTTTGGCGCCGCGTTTGCGTGCGTGATCGCTCGACTCGAGCACGATAAAGGCGCCATGCGAGCCGAGCGCGAAGCCGCCCTTCGGACCGCGCTCCCAGACCGGCGCGAATTTGTCCTTCAGATTATACCCGCCGAATTCGTAGAGCATCAGCAGTTCCTGGCGTTCGGCATTATGCGCGCCGCCAAACAGCGCGATGTCGCTCTGGCCGGACACGATGCGCGCCAATGCGATGCGCGCGGCGTCGACGCCTGCCGCTTCCTCTCCCATGAAGGTGCGTGACGAACCGGTCACGCCATGCACGATCGAGATGTTGCCCGCGAGCAGATTGGAGAGCTGGGCGAGAAACAGCGTCGGCCGCAGATCGCCCATCATCCGCTCGTTGATGAAGGCGTCCGGCTTTTCCGCTTTCGGCAGGCTGGTCAGGATCGCGGCGTCGGTCGCGACATCGCGTTCGCCGCCACCGGCCGCAACGATCATGTCCATGCGCGAGAGGATGTCCGCATTGCCCTTCACGCCTGCGGATTCGAGCGCCAGCCCGGCGGCGTAGGTGCCGATACGCTGCCACGGCTCCATCTGGCGCTGATCGCCCTTCTTCGGGATCTGCTTGTCGAGCTCGATCGGGGCCAGCGGATGCACGATGTAGGGCGCGAAAGACGACAGGTTCGCGGTGGCGCCAGGCGCAGACAGCGTCTGCCAATGCGCATCCGCGCCTTCGCCGAGGCTCGACACGATGCCGATACCGGTGATCCAAGCGTCGCGCGGCGCATCAGCCATTGGCGGGTATCTCTGCGGGGTATTTCAGGCGTTTGGCGGTCTCGACCATCTGCGCGCGGAAGTCGGCGGTCGGGAACGGTACCACGCGGAAGGTGAGCGTCGCGTCGCAGACGCTCTTTCCCTCGCTTTTAATCTTCGCGCGCGTGATGGTGTAGCCGGAGCCGTCATGTTCGATCGCGGCCTCGAGCGACAGCGGCGTGCCCGGCGTCACGAATTGGCGCAGCTTAGCTTCCTTGACGCCGGCGAGGAACGGCATGCGTTGAAATCCCAGCAGGCCGATGATCAGCCAGCCGGAGGTTTGCGCCATCGCTTCGATCAGCAGGACGCCGGGCATCAAGGGATGGCCCGGGAAATGACCTTCGAAAATCGTGCTGGTCACCGGGACGGTCGCCTCGACCCGGATCACGCGCTCGGCGAAATCGATCTCCGCAATCCGGTCGATGAGCTGGAAATACTCAAGATGCATGCCGCCCCGGGCTTACGCCTTCTTGGCGGCGACGAGCTCATCGATCCGCGCGCTCAGGTTGCTCAGAATGAAGTATTGCTCGGTGGTCGCCTTGCCGTCGTTGACCTCCTGGGTCCACTGCTCGAGCGGCAGCTTGATGCCGAACGCCTTGTCGATCGCGAAGGCGATATCCAGGAAGTCGAGGCTGTCGATCCCGAGATCGTCGATCGCATGGCTTTCGGGCGTGATGGTCTCACGCGGAATGTCGCACGTCTCGGCGATGATGTTGGACACGGTGTCAAGCGTCGAGGACATCGGTAAGTTCCTGATCGGTAACGCGTTTTGGAGTGTTGGCCGGCCCGTCTGGATGCGGGATGGGTGTCGCCGGCCCCGGCCTGACGGCCCCCCTTGAGGTCGACCGCCCGTATAGCGAAGAGGGAGGGGGAGTTCAATGGCG
>CANKHJ010000101.1 GCA_947481635.1 Bradyrhizobiaceae bacterium | reverse complement strand
TACGCCATCGACGGTATCGCCAACATCGTCACCAATTCCGGGCTCATTTCCGGCGGCAATTTCTCGGTCGGCGTCGGCATCGCCGACGACGGCAGCGTCTTCACAAATACCCGCACCGGCATCATTGCGGTGGGCAATGACAGTTACGGCGTGGTCGTCTCAGCCGTCGGCTTTTCCTCCGGCGCGCTGGTCGAAAATTACGGCACCATCAGTGTCGGCGCGAACTCGGTCGGCATCCTTATCGACGGCGGCTTCGGTCATACCATCAACAATTACGGGCTGATCGTCGCAGGCGCCGACGGATTCGGCGTCCAATTCGACGGCGACGGCACGCTCAACAATTTCGGCACCATCCGCGCCCTCGGCGGCACCGCCACCGCAATCTCGAACTGCGCCTGTACTTCCGCGGTCGTGATCAATTCCGGGACCATCGACGGCATTGTTTTTCTGGATAACGGCGGCACGATCACCAATAGCGGCCTGATCACGATCACGGCGACAGATGCGAGCATGCTGGTGGGAGCGAGACCTCACCTCGGCGGCGATGCTTTCGTCCAAACCGCCAGCGGAACATTGGCTGTCCGTGTCACAGGCGATGGCCGAAACGATTCACTTGGTACCGCAGCCGGCGGTTCCGTGACGCTCGATGGCACGTTGCGCGTCATGGTGCAGCCCGGCCTTTACCAGCCGACGACGACTTACATCAATGTCGTCACCGCCAGCGTTCCGATCACCGGGCAATTTGCCAATCACGTCTCGTCGTCGCCGTTCTTCACGGTCACTGCGGATTATACCCCTGGCGACGCCGTCCACATCACGCTCTCGCGCACGTCGTTCAACGCTGTCCTCAATCTCACGCCCAATCAACAGGCCGTCGCCAACGCGCTGGAAGCAGGCTATGCGACGACCCTGACCGGCAATGCCGCGACGTTCTACGGCAACCTGCTCGCCGCGACGTCGGTCGGCGTGCTCGATCAGATTTCGGGGCAAGGACTCAGCGGCGCGCAGCATGTTGGCTTCGGCAGCGCCGGCCAGTTCAACAGCGGGATGATGCAGCAAGGCCTCACCGGCGGCAGCACCAGCGTCACCTTCCCGCCGCTCGGCTACGCGGCGGAGCCCGCCCGCCCGCGCGTGCCGGATGCGTTTGCCGCGCTCGACGCAAATCCTGCGATGGCGCCGGGACGCACGCGGCTCTGGACCAGCGTGTTCGGCATCACGCGCACGCTCGACGGCGAAGCGAGTTCGGGCGCGACCGGCCAAACCCAGCGCTCCGCCGGCGGGATGTTCGGCATCGACCGTCAGATCACGCCGGACCTGCTCGCAGGCCTAGCGGTCGGCGGCAGCGAGGGCGGCTTCGCCACCGACCTATCGACCAGCGGGCGCATGACCGGCGGCCATATCGGCGCCTATGCAACGCAGTCCTGGGGCAGCGCCTATCTCGCCGGCGCGGTGAGCTATGCGCGCTTCGCCGTCAGCACCACCCGCACCATCACCGGCATCGGCCCGACCGAAACCGCGACCGGCAGCACCAGCGCGGATATTCTTGCCGGGCGCTTCGAGTTCGGTTGGAAGCAGCGCATTGCCGGCATGTCGGTCACGCCGTTTGTCGCGATCGAGCCTGCGATGCTGTGGCAGCAAGGCTATGCCGAGACCAGCGTCACGAGTACCGGGGCGCCGGGCGTCCTCGGCCTGAGCCTGGCGTCGCGGTCTACCTCATCGCTGCCGGCGTCCCTCGGCGTGCAGATCGATAGTGTCCAGCTTCTGTCCGGCGGACGAACACTGGCACCATTCGCGCGCGCCTCATGGGTGCATGAATTCATGGCCGACCGGCCGGTGGCCGCGGCGTTGCTCGCGGTGCCCGCGGCAAGCTTCACCGTCGCGGGCGCAAGCGCGGCGCGCGACGCGGCGCGGCTCGATGCCGGCGCACGGCTGGTGCTGGGGAATGGCGTGACGCTGAGCGCCAGCGCGACCGGCGAGTTCTCCGACCGCAGCCGCAGCTATGGCGCGACCGCGAGCCTGCGCGCGAATTGGTAGGTTGTGTCCCCGCGAAGGCGGGCACACGCTACACCATGAACTGGCCGCCATTGGCGGTGAGCGTCGATCCGGTGATGAAGCTCGCGTCGTCAGAGGCTAGGAACACAACGCAGCGCGCGACTTCCTCCGGTTCGCCGAGGCGGCCGGTCGGGATCAGCGGCAGGATCGCCTTGTCGAGCACGTCCTTCGGCACCGCCTGGACCATCTCGGTGTTGATGTAGCCCGGGCAGATCGCATTGACGGTGACGCCGGCCTTGGCGCTTTCCAAAGCCAGCGCCTTGGTGAAGCCGAGGTCGCCGGCCTTGGCGGCGGAATAATTGGTCTGGCCGAAATGGCCCTTCTGGCCATTGATCGACGAGATGTTGATGATCCGGCCGAACTTGCGCGAACGCATGCCCTCGATCACCGGGCGACACATGTTGAACAGCGAATTGAGGTTGGTATTGATCACTGCGCCCCATTGCTCGGGCGTCATGCGGTGCAGCGGCGCGTCACGCGTGATGCCGGCATTGTTGACCAGAACCTCGACCGGCCCGAGCTCGGCTTCGACCTGCTTCAGGCCGGCGGCGCAGGCGTCGTAGGACGAGACGTCCCATTTGAACACCGGGATGCCGGTCTCGCTCTTGAATTTATGCGCCGCTTCGTCGTTGCCGGCGTAATTTGCAGCAACGTTATAGCCGGCAGCCTTCAGAGCCTTCGACACCGCTGCGCCGATCCCGCGCGTTCCGCCCGTCACCACTGCGACGCGTGCCATACGATTCTCCCCCAATATGCCGGCGTTGTGCCGATCAGCAGCTTAAAGACGTTAATGGCCGGGACAAGCCCGGCCATGACGCCTCGTGATGGTTATTGCGATCGAGCGGCTTACCGCTCAATACACATGGCGATGCCCATGCCGCCGCCGATGCACAGCGTGGCGAGGCCCTTCTTGGCGTTACGCTTCTGCATTTCGTGCAATAGCGTCACCAGCACACGCGCGCCGGAGGCGCCGATCGGATGACCGATCGCGATCGCGCCGCCATTGACGTTGACCTTGGCCGGGTCCCAGCCGAGGTCCTTGTTCACGGCGCAAGCCTGCGCGGCGAAGGCTTCATTGGCCTCGATCAGGTCGAGGTCTTCGATCTTCCAGCCGGCCTTCTTCAGCGCCGCGCGCGAGGCCGGGATCGGTCCGGTTCCCATGATCGCCGGGTCGACGCCGGCATGCGCCCAGGAGACGATGCGCGCGAGCGGCGTCTTGCCCTCCTTGGCGGCCTGCGCCGCCGACATCAACACCAAGGCGGCCGCGCCGTCATTGAGGCCGGACGCATTGGCGGCGGTGACGCTGCCGTCCTTGTTGAAGGCCGGACGCAGCTTGGCGATGCCATCGAGCGTGGTGCCGTGCTTGGGATATTCGTCGGTGTCGACGATGATATCGCCTTTGCGGCTCTTCACCGTGACCGGAACGATCTCGTCCTTGAACTTGCCGGCCTTCTGCGCCGCCTCGGCCTTGTTCTGCGAGGCGACCGCAAATTCGTCCTGCTGGGCGCGGGTGATCTGATATTTCTGCGCCACGTTCTCGGCGGTGTTTCCCATGTGGTAGCCGTTGAAGGCATCCCACAACCCGTCCTTGATCATGGTGTCGATCATTTCCAGCGAGCCCATCTTCTGGCCGCTGCGCAGATAGGCCGCGTGCGGCGCCATGCTCATGGATTCCTGGCCGCCCGCGACCACGATCTCGCTGTCGCCGTTGAGGATCGCCTGATAGCCGAGCGCGACCGCGCGCAACCCCGAGCCGCAGAGCTGGTTCACGCCCCACGCGGGGCTCTCGACCGGGATGCCGGCGGCGATCGAGGCCTGCCGGGCCGGGTTCTGCCCCTGCGCGGCGGTCAGGATCTGACCCATGATGACTTCCGAGACCCGCGCGCCTTCCACGCCGGCACGCGTGAGCGCGGCCGAGATGGCGGTCTTTCCAAGTTCGTGCCCCGGCAGGCCTGCAAAGGCCCCGTTGAACGCCCCGACCGCCGTCCGCGCGGCGCCTACGATGACGATGTCGTCCTTCATCCGAAAACTCCCTCTCCGCGTTCCAGGTGTCTTACCGCATAGGCTGGATATGCGATACTGGGCCGGCGCCCGCAACGGGTCGCCGGCCGTGGGACAAAACAATGGCCGATGCCGAAAAAATCGGGATATGCTGCTAAAGGGTTAGGCAACGACAACCGGCGGGGCGCCATGGCTAAGTCCGAAGAGCCGATTACAATCAAGAAATACGCTAATCGGCGACTCTACAACACCGGCACCAGCACCTATGTGACGCTCGAAGACTTGGCCGTCATGGTCAAGGAGGGGCAGGACTTCCTAGTCTATGACGCCAAGACTGGAGACGACATCACCCGCTCGGTGCTGGCGCAGATCATCTTCGAACAGGAGGGCAAAGAGGGGCAGAGCATGCTGCCAATCGCCTTCCTGCGCCAATTGATCCGCTTTTACGGCGACAGCATGCAGATGCTGGTGCCGCGCTATCTGGAAATGTCGATCGACTCGCTCACCCAGGAGCAGGAAAAGCTGCGCGGCCAGTTGCGGACCGCTTTCGGCGGCGCGCTGCCATTCGGCCCGCTGGAAGACCAGATGCGCCGGAACATGGAGATGTTCCAACGCACTTTCTCGATGTTCACGCCCTTCGCACGCAATGCCGCCGGCCAAGCGACACAAGGCGAGCCGGAAAAGCCCAAGGCTCCCGCGGGCAGCGGCGTCGGTGATTTCGACGAGCTCAAGCGCCAGATGGAAGAGATGCAGAAGCGCCTCGACCGCATGAGCGACAAGGACAAGGGCTAAGGTCTTGTGTCCTCGCAAACGGGTCGGCGCTTCGCGCCGCCCGATGACAGGCTTCGGCGGGGACCCATAGCTAGGCCGAAACCGCAGCCTTGCCGTCATCCGGCCGCCAGGGACGTTGCGGTGAGGCGAGGCCGATCAGGGCGCCTTGCACGTAGTCGCAGCCCCAGCCGCGCAGCATCGTAACCGTCTCTTCGTCCTGCACCCACTCGGCCACGGTCTCCAGGCGCAGGCGCTTGGCGAGGTCGAGCAGCGTGTGGACGAAGGCGCGGTCGTCCTCGGAGCGACACAGATTCTGCACGAAGGCGCCGTCGATCTTGACGATGTCGACCGCGAGCTTGCGCAGATTGCGGAACGAGGTGTAGCCAGCGCCGAAGTCGTCGATCGCGATGCGGCAGCCGAGGTCTTTCACCCGCGCGACGAAACCGCGGGTCTCGTCGATGTCGTGAATCGCAGCGGTCTCGGTGATTTCGACGGTGAGCCGCTCGGCCACTCCCGGATGCGCGCGCAGCATCTCGCCTAAACCAGTCCACCAGCCCGGATCGGTGGTCGACGGCGGCGAGACATTGAGGCTCGCCTTGAGATTCGGCGCGGCAACGAGCTCATCGAGCACCATGGCCAGCACGCGATGATCGAGCAGCCGCACCAGGCCGAGCCGCTCCGCCGCCGGCACCACGTCCTGCGCCGCGACGATGCTGCCGTCATGCCGCCTGACGCGCATCAGGCATTCGTAGAATGCCGGCTGGCGCGACGAGATTGAGGCCACCGGCTCATAAACCAGCGAAACACGCCGCTCATTCAGCGCCGCGAGGATCTCGTCGGTCGAGCGCACATTGGCTTGACGGCGCTCCTCGCGCTCGACGTTCGGATGATAGGCTTGGAACGAGCCGCGCCGTCGCGATCGTGCGCTGTCCAAGGCGTCCTGAACGCGTGACAGCGCTTCCGGCAGCGTGCGGGCATAACGCGGCGCGGTCACGCCGCCGATCGTGACGGTGACCGCAATCGCGCCGGCCTGGGTCGGAACCACCTCGTCGCGGATGCCTGCGAGCAGGCGATCGGCGGCGATATTCATATCCTCCGGCGTGCAATTCTTCAGGATCACGCCGAATTTGTTGCCGGAATAGCGCCCGAGATAATCCTGTCCGCGCAGCCTGATGCGGATGCGCTTGGCCACCGCGCCGATCAACTCGTCGGCGACCTCATAGCCATAGGCCTCGTTGATGCCCGCGAGATTGTCGATCGCGACCAGCAGGAAGCCGCAGGCCGAGCGCTGCTTGATCGATTCCTCGATCGCCGCGCCGAGCACCTCGGTCATGTAGGCGCGATTCATCTCGCCGGTCAGCGGATCGAAGCGCGAGAGGAAGGTCAGCCGCTCATGCTGCGCGTGACGTTCGTTGACGACGCGGATCACGCCTTGCGCGCGCATCGGCTTGCCGTCAGGACCGGCGAACCAGCGCCCGCAATCCTCAAGCCAGAGCGTCACGTCCGGGATTGGGTTCGCGGCATATTCGAGGTGATAGGGAACGCCCTGCCCGAAATCACTCACCGCCCCGCGCATCACGGTCTCGAAACGCAGTTGCCGGGCGCTCGCCTCCAGGATCAGCGCAAAACCGCGGCCGGTCGCAATATCCGCATCGGGAGGAGCCTTAAGCACCTCGCGGGCATTGCCGCCCCATTCGAGACTGTCGGTATCGATGGTCCAGGAATAGGGCACCTCTCCCACCGAGGCGAGGATCGCGTCCAGGTTCAGGGAGGAAGTCACAATCGCCCCATTCTACGCCGCAGCCCGCGGCAATATCGTTCAAAGTCGAATCGCCGCCACCTTAACGATCAGACCATAAATAATCTGGAAAGCAGCCCCGCACGCAGCGCGCGCCAGGGTGGAACACCGCGTCCGGCCCATCCTTTGCTCCTTGATCGTCGAACACGCTCACGGTGTCCCAATCCGGGACGGGAGGCGGCGGTGGACGCAGGCAAGGCGGCAAACCTCGAGGCGCGGGCGTCGCAAGCCCTGGTCGCGCTGAAACACGATCCCCGCGGCGCGGAAGCCCCGCTCGCCCGGCCCCGGCCGTCGGCGCCATTCCTCGCACACCTGATCGGAACCGCGCAGAATGCACCGCAGTCGCGGGAAAAACGGCGCGCGGAGCCCGCCGAGGCGGCCGCGGCCTATCTCAAAGCGGGACGAAGCGGCTAACGGCCGAACTAAGAATGCAGCCGGTCGACGCCGTCCACCGCGAGATCGCGTTGGGCAGTCCGGATCGTGACCGAGAAGCCGCCGATCACATCCACGAAGCTCAGGGCAACGAGCAGGAAGAAGGTCGAGGTGCCGGCGCGCTGCACGATCATGAATTCGCCGGTCATGGCGATGAACAGCAGCAGCGACAGCACGTGATCAGTGATGGCGCGTGTGCTCAGCCGCGTCGACTTCAGGATCTCGACATAGAGCAGAATGATCCCGAGCGCGACCAGCAGGTCGCCGACACTGAGCGGCAGCCGCATCCCCGACAGCATCGGCAGTTCGAACACCGGGGCGGTGAACGTCGTTCCGGAAACAAAGGCGATGATGTTGTAGAGCGCGAAGGGAATGATCAGCAGCGGGAAAGCGAGAATGGTAGTCATACAATTCTCCTCAGCCCGGCGAGGCCAACCTTCACCGAATCTGCCGCAGTCTAACCCGGACGCAGGGCTTTGCCCTAGTTCTCGGACTTGACCTTCAACACCTGACGGCCGCGATACATGCCGGTCTTCAGGTCGATGTGATGCGGGCGGCGCAGTTCGCCTGAATCCTTGTCCTCGACATAGGTCGGACGCTTGAGCGCGTCGGCCGAGCGGCGCATGCCGCGGCGCGAGGGCGAGGTTTTTCTCTTAGGAACGGCCATGGCGGTCTCCGAGCGTCGAAATCCGGCGCTTTCCGGCGCGGTATTCAAGGGGATTGTCCGCCGACCTGCGGCGAAGGTCCGGCTTATACTGGAAGCGGTGCCGGATGGCTAGAGCCAGATTGATCTCAGCGGCTGCGCAGGCAGGTTACGTCGGCGGACCCTGCCCGGCCCTGATACACCCCGGCCAGCCGCTGCACCGCCGGCCCAGGCCGCCGGGCACTGCGCCGCATCGGATTGGGGAGGATCGCCGCCATCAGGGCCGCCTCCCGGCCCGACAGGGCCCTTGCCGGCTTCTCGAACGCATAACGCGCGCCGGCCTCCGCCCCGAATTCCCCGTTCGGGCCCCATTGGGCGATGTTCAGGTAGATTTCCAGCACCCGCGCCTTGGGCAGGACCAGGTCCAGCCACAGCGCCAGCGGCAACTCCAGTGCCTTGCGCACGAAGCTGCGCGAGTTCCAGAGGAACAGATTCTTGGCGGTCTGCTGCGCGATGGTCGACCCGCCGCGGGCCTCGCTCAGGTCGTCGGCATCTTCGATCACTTCGCGCAACTGGGCGAAGTCGACGCCGGAATGACCGCAATAGCGCGCGTCCTCGGCCGAGATCACGGTCTGCGGCAATATCGGCGCGATCGCGGCAAGCGGCGCCCAGATGCGTTCCACGCGTTTCCCGGTGAGCCAACGCCCCACCATCGGGGTCGAGACCGGATCGATGAAGCGGTACAGCACCACCAGCAGGAATGGGGTGAGTAACAGGACGACGAGCACGAGCGCCAGCCAGCGCAAAGCGCGGCGAATATGGCTTCGTTTCCGTGGTGGCACGCTTGCAGCCAAGGGGTCTCGGTGGCGTAAGAGAAGACGAACGGCGCAGTCCGCTCCGGCAACCTAACGCAACAACACGACGCAGCAATGCTGTCCTTTCCGTCATTTAGCTGGCGCACTCCAATACCGGCACGAGTCCTTGTTCCGATTCAGGAATTCTTATCCACCCGTGCCGGAACAGATCGATCTTCGGATTTTAAAATCACGGGTTAAGCGTTTGTTGGGGCCGGCCGGGCTGTCCTTGCGCGAACCCGCGGAGTGCCCGGCATGAACGTCACGGACAACGAGACCGCATTTTACAGCCTGATCGCGCAGCCCGGCGAAGGCACTGCGATGGCGGGGGGAACGGTCAAGCGTGCGCTTGCGGCAATCCGGTCGCACCTCGGCATGGAAGTGGCTTACGTGTCGGAGTTCATCGGCGACCGGACGGTCTTCCGCGAGGTTGATGCACCCGGGCTGGAGGCGCTGATCAAGGTCGGCGATTCCCAATCCCTGGACGACGTCTATTGCCGCCATATCCTCGCGGGGCGGCTGCCGCAATTGATGCCGGACACGTCCGCCGAGCCGCTTGCGATGTCGATGCCGATCACGCATGCGGTTCCGATCGGCGCCCATATGAGCGTGCCGATCCAGCTTCCGGACGGCCGGACCTACGGCATGTTCTGCTGTCTCAGCCCCGCGGCCAATTCATCACTAGGCGAACGCGACCTGAAGATGATGCGGGTGTTCGCCGATCTCGCCGCGTTCGAGATCAACCGCGACCTCGCATCGGCGCAGGCCACGGACGAAAAATCGCTGCGCGTGAAACACGCGATCGACCAGAACCAGATCTCGATCGTGTTTCAGCCGATCTGGAATGTTGCGGCCGGACGCCCGGTCGGATTGGAATGCCTGTCGCGTTTTTCGGCGACGCCGTCACGCACTCCGGACGTCTGGTTTAACGAGGCCGCCGAGACCGGCCTTGGCATCGCGCTCGAACTCGCCGCGATCCGGCTGGCGCTCACCGCGCTCCCGTCATTCCCCGCGGATGTCTATCTTGCGGTGAATGCCTCGCCGCAGACCATCATCAGCGACGCGTTCCGCGAACTCCTGGTGGGACTGCCGACCGACCGGATCGTTATCGAGATCACCGAGCATGCCGTCGTTCCCGACTATGACCGGCTTCGCGACGCCTTGTTGCCGCTGCGGCTGAGTGGAATCCGGCTGGCGGTCGACGATGCCGGCGCCGGCTATGCAAGCCTGCAGCACATTCTCCAACTCCAGCCGGACTTGATCAAACTCGACATGGGCCTGACCCGAAACATCGACCTCGACCCCGCACGCCGGGCGCTGGCGACCGCGCTGATCGGCTTCGCACGCGAGACCGGCAGTTGCATGATCGCGGAAGGCGTCGAGACGATGTCCGAACTCAACACGCTGCGAAACCTCGGCGTCGAGACGGCGCAAGGCTATTACCTCGGCCGGCCGATGCCGCTGGAGCTGGCCAAGGCGCTGTTCAATCGGGCGACAGCGAAAAGCCGGCGCGTCGCCTAGGGTTTCCCGGACCAGCGAGCGAAGCGAGCGCAGAGCCGTCCACCCTAACAGGAGAGATTCCGTCCGCAGCGCGACCCCAAAGCCGCTACGCAATTCTTGTGCTTGATCCCGGGTCTCGTTCCGCTGCGCTTCACTCGCCCGGGAAACTCCCCGGGGGCAATACCCGCGTCCTTGACGCGGCCCCTGCTTGACGCGGAAGCATCCGGCCGCGATGACTGCGGCCATGCCCGGCGCGCTTTCCGACACCGCATTCGCTGTCCGCCGCGACGCCGTCGCGGCCGAGACCGAAGCCCTGCTCGACCGGCTGCTGGCCAGTGACATCCAGACCGGTGAATGGACCCGCCCTGCCCGGCTGCTTGAGGCGATGCGCTACGCGACGCTCGGCGGCGGCAAGCGGCTGCGTCCACTGCTGGTGGTAGAAACCGCAGCGTTATTCGGCGCTCCGCGCGCTCAGGCCCTGATGGCCGGAGCGGCGCTGGAATGCGTGCATTGCTATTCGCTGGTCCATGACGATCTGCCGGCGATGGACGATGACGCGCTACGCCGCGGGCGACCGACGTTGCATCGGGCGTTCGACGAGGCGACCGCGATCCTGGCCGGCGACGCGCTGCTCACCTTCGCCTTTGACGTCATGGCCCGGCCAGAAACACATCCCGATCCTGACATCCGCGCCGCGCTGGTGCTGGAGCTGGCCCGCGCCGCGGGGCTCGGCGGCATGGCCGGCGGCCAGATGCTCGATCTCGCCGCCGAGGGACGCTTTGGCCAAGGCCGGCCGATGACCGAGGCCGATGTGTTGACGCTGCAAGCGATGAAGACCGGCGCGCTCCTCACCTTCGCGTGCCGCATCGGCGCGATCCTCGGCCGCGTCGCGCCGGACATCAGCGCCGAGATCAGCCGGTTCGGCCTCGCGCTCGGGCGCGCGTTTCAGGTCGCCGACGACCTGCTCGACGTCGAAGGTGACGCGACGCTGGTCGGCAAAGCCACCGGCAAGGACGCCAGCGCCGGCAAGGCCACGCTGGTGTCGCTGCTTGGCGTCGAGGGCGCGAAGCAGCGGCTTGCCGCGCTGGTCGCGGAGGCGGAGAACGCGTTACAGCATTTCGGAGCGGACGCAGGCATGCTGCGCGCGATCGTGCATTTTGTCGCCGCGCGAAAGATGTGATGGGTCGATGGCCAAACGGGCGCGCAAAAAATCAAGACTGCACCACGTCGCAAAACTGCACGGGCGGCTGATCACGTCGACGCTCATCGGGCTGGTCGCGACTTTCGTGCTGATGGCGGTGACGGATTGGCGCGCGATGACCGCGGCGCTGATTGGGTGGGATCTGGGCGTCCTGGTCTACCTGGTGACCGCGATCGTCACGATCACGCGCTTCGATCTTGCAAAGGTGAAGCAACGCGCATCCGAGGAAGACGAAGGCGCCACGCTGATCCTGATCCTGACGGTGATCGCAGCGGCCGCGAGCCTCGCGGCGCTCATCGGCGAGCTCGGTTCGATGGGCAGCGACGCCAGCAAGGCGCTGTTCTTTTCGCACGCGGTGCTCACCATCGTGCTCTCCTGGACCTTCATCCAGGTCATCTTCACATTCCACTATGCCCATGAATATTACGGCGAAGGACGTGACCGGCGGCGCGGCGGCCTGACCTTTCCGGACGACCCGACCCCCGATTATTGGGATTTCGTGTATTTCTCTTTTGTGATCGGCATGACCTTCCAGGTGTCGGACGTGCAGGTCACCAGCAAATTCATCCGCCGTCTGGTTGTGGCGCATGGCTTGGTGTCGTTCGTGTTCAATGTCGCGATCCTTGCCGTTACCGTGAATATCGGCGGCAATCTCTTTGGGCAGTCGTGATGATCGCCACCATCCAGACGCTGCTGCTGCTGCTCACCGTGCTGGCCGCGGTGGCGCTGTTGTCGCGCCGGCTGAATATCGCGCCCTCGATCCTGCTGGTGATCGCAGGAATCGCGCTGGCTTTGATCCCGGGCCTGCCGGCGATCGAACTGGCGCCGGAATTCGTGCTGCTGGTGATCCTGCCGCCGCTGATCTATTCCGCCGGCGTCTCGATGAGTTGGCGCGAATTCCGCTTCAGCATCGGCCCAATCGCGCTGCTCGCCTTCGGCTGCGTGATCTTCACGACCTGTCTGGTCGCAGTCGCGGTGCATTTCGTGCTGGGCCGCTCCTGGGCGATCGGCTTCCTGATCGGCGCGATCGTCTCGCCGCCCGACCTGGTCGCGCCATTGGCGATCGCGCGGCGACTCCACCTGCCGCGCCGGCTGCTGGTGATCCTCGAAGGCGAAGGGCTGGTCAACGACGCGACCGCGCTGGTGCTTTACCGCTTCGCAGTCGCGGCGATTGCGACCGGGATGTTTTCGCTGGCGCAGGCGAGTGCCACCTTCGGCCTGATCGTGATCGGCGAGATCGCCTACGGCATCGGCATCGGCTGGTTGAGCCTGCGGCTGCGCCGCTGGGCGCGCGACCCGCGCGTCGAGATCACGATGTCGCTGATGACGCCGTATCTCGCCTATTGGGTGCCCGAGCATCTCGGCGGTTCGGGCGTGCTCGCGACTGTCGCGGCCGGCCTCTACATTTCGTGGAAGGGTCCGCTACTGATCTCGTCGGCGACGCGATTGCAGGGGATCTTCTTCTGGGATTTTTTCATCTACCTGATCGAGGGCTTTGTCTTCCTCCTCACCGGCTTGCAGGCACGCCTGCTGCTCGAGCGCATCAGCATGTCGTCGCTCAAGGAATTGATGCTCGCAACCGCGCTGACGGTGGCGATCGTGATTGTCGCCCGCTTCGTCTGGGTATTTCCCGGCAGCTACCTTCCTTATTGGCTTGGTGGCACGGTGCGGCGCGACTTCCGTCCGCCGTGGCAGCGCGTGTTCATCCTCGCCTTCACCGGCGTGCGCGGCGTGGTGTCGCTCGCGGCTGCGCTGGCGATTCCCCTGACGCTGGCCAATGGCCAGCCCTTCCCCGACCGCGACCTGATCCTGTTCATTACCTTCGGCGTCATCGTCGTGACGTTGGTCGGCCAGGGACTGATGCTGCCGAGCGTGATCCGTTGGCTCGGGGTCAGCAATGCCGGCCGCGAAGAATACATGAACGAACGCAGAGCGGAGCTCGCGGCGCGCCGCGAGGCGGCGGAGCTCGCGCGCCTGCGCTTCGAGGAGATCGTGGCCGAACGCGGATTGCCGGAGGATATCACGACGCTGCTGCGCTCACGCTATGCGAGCCGGCTGGAGCTCATGATGAGCTCAGACACCGATAACCTAGACCGGGTGATCCTGCGCGGCAATTTGCGCGAGGAGGTGATCGCCGCGGAACGCGCGCTGATCCACCGGATGCTGCGCGAAGGCAAGATCACCGACGAAGCGCGCCGCCGCATCGAGCGCGAGCTGGATCTCGAAGAGGCGACGATTCATACGCGCGCTGGGGATCACGGGCCGTTGTGATCACCCGTGTCCCGGGCGAGTGAAGCGCAGCGGAACGAGACCCGGGTCCCGGCTCTGCGCTCGCTGGGCCGGGACACGCTCATTCCGCCGCGGTCTGGTTACCCGCGCTACCGAAACGGCGCTCGATGTAGTCGATCACCATCCGCTTGAAGTCCGCCGTCACGGTCGGGCCGCGCAAGGTCGCGACCTTCTTGCCGTCAACGAACACCGGCGCGGTCGGCGTCTCGCCGGTGCCGGGAAGCGAGATGCCGATATCGGCGTGTTTCGACTCGCCCGGCCCATTCACGATGCACCCCATCACCGCGATGTTGAGGCCCTCAACGCCGGGATAGCGCGTCTTCCAGCCGGGCATCTCGTCGCGGATGAAATCCTGGATCTCCTTGCCGAGCTCTTGGAACGTCGTCGAGGTGGTGCGCCCACAGCCGGGGCATGCCGCCACCAACGGCACGAACACGCGGAAACCCATGGTCTGGAGCAATTCCTGCGCCACCTGGACTTCGAGGGTGCGGTCGCCATTCGGCTCGGGCGTGAGCGACACGCGGATGGTGTCGCCGATGCCCTGCTGCAGCAGCACGCTCATCGCGGCCGACGATGCGACGATGCCCTTCGAGCCCATACCGGCCTCGGTGAGGCCGAGATGCAGCGCGTAGTTCGAACGGCGCGCCAGTTCGGCATAGACCGCGATCAGGTCCTGCACCGCCGAGACCTTTGCGGAGAGGATGATCTGGTCGCGCGCCATGCCCATCTCTTCGGCGCGCTCAGCCGAGAGCAACGCCGACTGCACCAGCGCCTCACGCGTCACGCCGCGTGCGTCGATGGGCTGCGCGGCACGCGAATTCAGATCCATCAGATGCGTCAGCAATTCCTGATCGAGCGAGCCCCAATTGGCGCCGATGCGCACCGGCTTGCGGTAGCGCATCGCGGTTTCGATGATCGCGCCGAATTGCCGGTCGCGCTTCTCGCGGAAGCCGACATTGCCGGGATTGATGCGGTATTTGTCGAGCGCCTCGGCGCAGGCCGGATGATCGGCCAGCAGCTTGTGGCCGATATAATGAAAGTCGCCGACCAGCGGAACCTTGACGTTCATCAGCAGCAGGCGGTCGCGGATATGCGGCACCGCCGCGGCTGCCTCGTCGCGGTCGACCGTGATACGCACCAGTTCGGAGCCGGCGCGCGCCAGCGCCGCCACCTGACGCGCGGTGCCTTCGATGTCGGCGGTGTCGGTGTTGGTCATCGACTGCACCACGATCGGCGCGCCGCCGCCGACGGCAACGCCGCCGACCATCACCGCCACGGTTGTATGTCGCGGCGCGGGTGCGGCGCCGTCGCTCATGAGATTCATCGCGTTCCTTTGGCCGGCCGATTCACCAGAACCAACCCGGCAATGACGCATATTACCGCAATGCCGAACGGAAGTGTCAGCGGTTCACCCAAAACAAAGTGCCCGAACAGCACACCGAACAGAGGTGTCAGGAATGTGAACACCGACAGCCGGCTGGCCGAAAAACGCTGGATCAGCGCGAACCAGGCGAGGAAGGTGACACCGACCACGAACAGCGTCTGATAGGTGACCGAGATGATCGCCAGCGCCGACGGGTTCGGCGCCATGCGCTCACCGAATGCCCAGACGCCGAAGGTGAAGATCGGGATCGACACCACGAGTTGATAGAGGAAGGTCTTCTCAAACCGGGCATGGTTGAGGTTGGTCGCCTTGATGGCCAGCGTGGTGGCGGCCCATCCGAAGGCGGCAACGATCATCATCGTGTCGCCGAACATCTGCCGCGGATCGGCCGATGGCACCGGCACGCCGAACGCGATCACGATCCCCAGAAACGCCAACGCGACGCCCGTCCATTGCATCACGCCGAAGCGATCCCCCGGCGTGATCCAGCGCATGCCGAGCACCACGATGATC
>CANKHJ010000100.1 GCA_947481635.1 Bradyrhizobiaceae bacterium | reverse complement strand
TGCAACAGTCCGATGCCGGCCACCTGGGTCTGGATATCCTTCGGATCCAGCTTGAAGTCGCGTTTTGCGATCGCCTGGACCACTATCCAATCGATGTCGATGTTGTTGAAGATGCCGAGCTTCTTTCCTCTCAGGTCGCCGACCGTCTTGAGCGTGGAATCCACCGGCACGATGACCTGGTTGGCGCCCCAGGCGAGGAACGGCGCAACCGCGACGATCTTGGCGCCGGCTTTGCGCATCAGCGCGATCTGGACGAATTGAAAGGTCGCGAGATCGGCCGCGCCGGTCTGGATCGCGTTCGCGGTCAATTGGGTGACCGACGACATCTGGTAATCGATCTTGACGTTGTATTTTTTCTCAAGCTGGTATTTTTCCACGACCGCCTGGATCCAGCTGCCGGTGCTCGCCGGATTGGTCGGCACGCGAATGACGCCACCATCGCCGAGATTACGCGGATCGACCTGCGCCGCCGCTGGGGTTGCCGTCATGACGACCGCGGTCAGCGCGGCGACAACGAAAGGCACAATGCGCAGTTTCAATTTCAATCCGACCATTGCCACACCCCACTCCTGATTTGATCGATATAATCGTTTTGCGTGACCGTGATTTCAGTCGCGCGCGTGATCATTCCTCATCGAGACTGCCGACGTGACTGACTAGGCGTTCCACCACTTTTTTGCTGGCCTCGAACACGCGCACGTCTTCGTAGGAGCGCGGCCGAGTCAGGCCGTCGAGTTTGACCTCGTCGCAGAAGCGCCCGCCCGGTCCCTTGGTCATCATCAGGATGCGGTCGCTCAGGAAGGTCGCCTCGAAGGCGTTATGCGTGACGAACAGCACGGTCGAGCGGAACGTGCTCCAGATTGTCAGCAATTGTTGCCGCAGCCGGCGCGCGGTCAGTTCGTCCAGCGCGCTGAATGGCTCATCCATCAGCAGCACGTCAGGCTCGATCGCGAAGGCGCGCGCGATCGACGCACGTTGCTGCATGCCGCCGGACAATTGCAACGGATAGAAGTCGCCGAAATCGGCGAGTTCGACCAGGGCGAGGCAGCGGTCGATCCGCTCCTTCCATTCGGACGGCGCGAAGCCGGAGGCCAACAGCGCGAATTCGATATTCGAGCGCACCGTCCGCCACGGCATCAGCCGCGGCTCCTGGAAAATATAGGCGATGCGCGATCCCTTGACTCCGTGCCTGCCGACCGGCTGGCCGTGGATCGACGCCACGCCCTCATATTGATCGTCGAGGCCGCTGAGGATGTTGAGCAGGGTCGACTTGCCGCAACCGGACGGGCCGAGGATGCAGACGAACTCGCCGGCATCGACGGTGAAGGTCGCATTGTCGAGCGCCTTGAAATCCTGAGCTCCGCCACGACCAGGGAAGATCTTACTGACGTGGTCGATCTCGATCGAGGCGGCGCTGCTCATGATGGTCTGGCCTTTGATCTCGTCACAGGCGGCGCTTCGCCGGGCGCCACTTGAACAGGCGCTTCTCCAGCATTCCCAGCAGGACGATCTCGATGAACAGCATGACGAACAGGAACAGCAACGCATGGGCGAGGACCTCGCCCATGTTGAACATCTGGTAGTAGAATTCGATCTTGTAGCCGATGCCGTCGCTGCGCCCGAGCAACTCGACGAACAGCACCATCTTCCAGATCAGGCCGAGGCCGAAGCGGGACGACGCCAGCAGGATCGGCGCGATCTGCGGCGCCACCACCGACTTGATGATGCGAAATTGTCCCGCGTGATAGGCCTTCGCCATCTCGATCAGCTTCTGATCGATGCCCTTGATGCCTTCCCAGATATTGATCGAGAGTATTGCAACCACCGGAAGCGCGGCGCCGACGATGGCGGCCTTCTCATTCAGGCCGACGACCATGAAGATCGTCAGGATCAGCACCAGGCTCGGCATGGTGATCCCGCAGACGACCCAGACGTCGAAGAAGCTTTCGGCGGTCCTCGACAGCCCCATCGCAAAGCCGAGCAGGATCGCAACCGACATCGCCAGCGTGAAGGCCAGTACGATCCGCGTCAGGCTGATCGCAACATGGTTCCAGATTTCACCGCCGACCATCTGTTTCCAAAGCACTTCGGCGACGACATGCGGCGCCGGCATCACGCTCGACGGCAACACCGCGGACAGGAGATACCAGAGGCTGATCAGCGTCAGGACCGACAGCACCTTGATCAGATGATCGCTCGATCGGGCCCCGATCCATTTGCGCAGTCCAACGTCGACCGGCGCTGGGCTTCCGATCGAAGGCCCGATGCCGGGGGCTGTGACCTGCTGCAATGACATTAAACCCCCCGGTCCTCGATCAGCGCGCCGAACTGCTCCTGTGCGGGGCAGGTCGCCGACCCCCACCACTACTCACAGTGCGACAATGTGTCCGTACGACAGGAACTACTGCTGCGGTGTGTCTAACAAGAAGCGTGCCACGCCTCGGGATCTCAGAGGCGCGAGACAGTCCGGCCTCCCTGGGTCAGGAGACGCCTCCAGTGTCGACGGTCGTGGCTCAGATACAGGGATCAGGAGCGCTTCATCGGCGGGTCTGATTAAAGTTACGGCATCAACCCGAGAACGGCGCCTACAAAAAGTGCCGATTGCTCAACCGATCACCGGGGGAGCGCTGATCCCCTTCTTGAATAGAACCAGCCGTTATAGCCGCGACCTGATCGCGGGCGAGGGGACGCTGCTGGACAGCACCGGCATCAGTTTATGCGCGAGCGCCTTCAGCTCCTCACCGATTTTTGTCAGCTTGGACGCATTGAAGATGTCGCTGATGCCGCCCGAACTGATTGACAACACTGTCGAAGCGTCGGCCGAGACCAGGGGCACTGCGACGCTGTTGATCCGCGGATGCAGCGATCCCTTGCTGACGATAAAACCGTTCTTCTCGAATTGGACCAGGGCTTCCATCAAACGCGGCTTCACGTCATCCCATTGCCGTCCCAGCGCCTTGCCGATGTCCCGCATGGTTTTTTCGCGCTCGTCGAGCGCGAGGCCGGCGAGATAGGCCCATCCTGTTGCCGACGTCGCCATCGGGACCCGGGAGCCGACGCGCAGGTCGGCAAGGATGATCGCCGATCCCTGGCAGCGCTGCAGATAGACCATGTTGAGGCCGTCGGGTGCGCCCAGCGACACCGCGCCCTCATATTGGCTTGCGATCGTCTGCATGTGCGGCAACGCCATGTCCGCAATCGGCAGTCCGGCCAGCACCGCATAGCCTAGGCTGAGGACGGGAATGCCGGGGCGCAGGGTGGTGCGGCCGGGAGTCTGAACCAGAAACCCGAGATCCTGCAGTGTGTGGCAGATCCGCCAGACGGTCGGTTGCGGCATGCCGGTCGCGCGCGCGAGTTCACTGATCCCCATCTCGGGATTCGACGTCGTGAAGCATTGCAGCACTTGCAGCCCCTTGGCCAAGGCTGTGATGTGTTGTCGATCCTTTGGTTTGGCGGGCTTCTTCATTCGGCGGATATGGCGTTCTCGGTCATCCGTGCCCGACGCGCGTTTTTTTGATGCACTGCCTCGTCGCCGCGGACGGTATCGATGAGTGCCTCGGCATCGGGGACCGAGTCTCCGCGCCACGCGACAAATCCGTCCGGCCGCACCAGCACGAGAGGGCTGTCATAGAGCTCAGCCGCGCCCGGATGCGAGATCGACTCGACCCGCAGTGGCACCGAACGGCTGGCCGCGGCCTCCTCGAGCGCGGACACGTCAAGGCCCTCGTCAAATCGCAGCAAGACATAGCCGCGGCCAAAGAGATCGAGCGTGGACTGCCCGGGCGCCAGCCAGACATGCGGTGCGCGCGAGCCAGGACGCGCCGTCTGCGTATAGGTCATCGGCGCATCGATGGGTTCCGGGGATCCGTCCGGCAAGATGATCGGTGACGCGTCGTAGCGGTAGCCGAGGTGGATATGCAGCGTGAACCACTCGTGCTTCATCGCCTGGGTGAAGTCATGACCGAAAGTCTGCCGCGCCGCGTCGCCCGCCGCACCGGGCGTGAAAAGATCTCCCGACACTCCGAGTCTTGGAGACAGCATGCGCCGCAGGTTGGCGCCGGCCTCTTCGACGTTGCGCAGCGCGACGGGGCGCCGCTCGGCCTGATAGGATTCCAGCAACAGCGGTCCGCCCCAGCCTTCGAGCATGGCGGCAAGCTTCCACCCGAGATCGACCGAATCCTGCATGCCGGTATTCATACCGAAGGCGCCGGTAGGTGAATTCAAATGCGCCGCATCGCCGGTGATGAAGGCCCGGTTTGCCCCATAGCTGTCGGCGACCATTTCGCGCCTGACCCAGGGAACCACGGACAAGATCTCGAATTCGAACTCGCGCCCGATCGCGCGGATGATGAGTTCGGATATCTGGGCATGCGAGAGCGTCTGTTTGACCTCGTTCCCGATGATGGAGAACCTGAAGCGGTCATAGCCGTCGATCGCGACCAGCGTGCTCCACGTGCCTTCGGGACCGATGAAGATGAACCGATAGCCCGGCTTCTTGTCGTGCAGATCCCAGAAATTCTTGCAACGGAAGATCACGTTGGTGGTGTAGGTGAGCGCCGGATTGCCGGTCATCGAAATCCCGAGAATCTGGCGGACCGTGCTGGCTCCGCCATCGGCGCCGACGATGTAATCGGCTTCGACGGTCTCTTCCTCGCCGCTCGCGGTGCGGATCGTCGCCAGGACGCCGTCCCTTTTCTCGGTGAAATTGAGCAACTCGGTGTGATAGCGCAGATCGACACCCGGCAGCGTCTCGACCCAGCGGCGCAGAATCGGATCGAACATGTCCTGCGGGCAGCGCTCGCGGCGCTCCGGGGTTTGCGGCGGTGATGTGGCAACACGCGGACTCGGAAAGACCTCGCGGCCGAATTCATAGCCGGTGAAGCTCTCGAGCCAGACATTGTCCTGCGGCTGATCGGGATTATAGGGGCAATTGCGCACCTGTTCGGCGATGCCCCAGCGGCGACAGAATTCCATCGTCCGCGGGCCGATGAGATCCATCTTCGGCTGCGTAATCGCGCCGTCGCCGCGTTCAACGAGCTGGCAGGCAATGCCGCGCCAGCCAAGCTCGCCGGCCAGCGCAAGGCCGACCGGACCTCCGCCGACGATCAGCACCGGCGTTTTGGACTTGTGAGACACCATGAACCGAAGCCTCTTTCGCCTCAGCCCTGAACCGGCTTCGATGCGGCGCCAATGTCGGCGTCGGTGCGCACCAGCTTCAGTTTCTCCAGCATCGGCTCATCCGACACGCGCAGCAGAACAGCGCCGGCCTCCGAGCGATGCGATTGAGAAAACCACGAGGGAGCGACGAAGACGTCGCCACGCCGCCACCGGATGATAGTGCCGCCGATGTCGCTCGTGCCTTCGCCGTTGATCACCGCATAGATGTTGCTGACGGTGGTGCGATGCGTCTGCGTCGCCACGCCGGCCGTGAGATCCATCACCGACAGGCCGATGGTCTCCATGGCGGGATTGCCCAACGGCAGCGACGTCGCATAACGGGCTGTGGGCGTGCGTTCGAGCTGCGCCAACTTCTGCTTGGTTTCCGCCCAGGGAAACCACATCGGCGAGGTCTGCGCTTCGCTCTCGATCGCCTCGTAATTCTCCGGATGCGCTTCGAGGAACATCGGCTCCAGCAGATGGATCAGCGGCGCATCCAGGACGTCGATCCAATAGGCCGGCTGGTCGCCGGTGTTGCCATGGCCGTGCCATCGCCAGTTCGGCGTCAGCAGCACGTCGCCGGGGAGCATCGGCAGCTTCACGCCGTCGACGACGGTGTAGGCGCCCGGCACGCAGTCGACGATCAGCCGCAGCGCATTCGGCGTGTGACGATGCGAGCGCGCACGTTCGCCGGGCAGCATCATCTGATACGCAGCGATCAGCGTGCGAGCTGTCGCATAGGTATTGCCGGGGAACGGATTGGCCAGGATCAGGTTTCGCCGCTCCGCCAATTCGGTATCGATCAAGCGGCCGGCGGCATCGAGCGCGGCTTTGCCTTGCTGGTACGACCAATGGGCCGGCCGGAAATCGGTCTTGGGCGACGGCCACAGCGACGGCGTCGGCTTGGCCCATCCGGCCCCGATCGAGAGCGGTTCGAGCAAGGTGTAGAGCGTGTCGAGATCCTTCACGCCCTCGAAGCTTGCCGATGGCGTCATCGCGCGGCCTTCCATGCGTACTCTCCCTGCATCGCGATATTTGACCCACCGCGTCCTTGAACGACCGGTATGGTCATGCGTCCGACGCGCTCGATTTCAATCGTCACCTTGTCACCGGCCCGGATCGGTCCGACGCCGGCCGGGGTACCGGATGCGATCAGGTCGCCCGGCTCGAGCGTCGCCACTGACGACGCCATCGCGATCATGTTCGGGATGTCGACCAGCAGGTCCTTGGTATTGGCATTCTGCCGCAAGTCGTCATTCACCCACAGTTTCATATCGAGATTGGCGCCGTCGCCGACCTCATCGCGGGTGACGATCGCCGGGCCGATCGGGGTGAAGGTGTCGTAGGACTTGCGCATGACGCGCTCTTCATTGCCGCGAATGGTGCAGTCGATCAGGCAGCAATATCCGAAAACATGGGATACGGCGTCGGCGGTGGAGATATGCCGGCCGCCCTTGCCGATGATCACACCGAGCTCGCACTCGTGATGGATTTCGCGTCCTGGAACCTCAGGCAGCACGATCGGATCATTCGGACCGCTGATCGAGGAATTCGACTTCATGAAGAAGCCGTTGATGTTCGCGCGGTTCTTCGAGGCCATCTCGTGGCCATGCGCGAGATAATTGACCGGAAATGCCAGCAGCTTGTGTGGCCACACCAGCGGTGCATCGAGATGCACGTTTTCGATCGGCGCCGACTCCTTGGGCAGCCGCTCCAACTGGCCGCGCAACGCGTCGAAGTTGCGGATCAGCTTGAGCATGCCGACCGGCGGCCATTCGGCCGGATCCACGCCGACGATCGCGGTCGCGTCGAAGACGCGCTCATCGTGAAGCAGGCCGATGCGTCCGCCGTTGAACCTGACCAGTTTCATTTCTTGTTGCCCGACGTTGCATGTGAATGGCTGGAGGCATCGGCGCGCGCCTTCCAATAATCCCACGCGCGCGTCATCTGCGGGGCGTCCGGCTTCACCTCGCGCCGGATGTTGATTTCTCCCTCGGTGAGATACTTCACCTGGCCCAACCGCAGAGCTTCGAGCAGGATCCGCGCGTTGCGCGGCAGATAGACCGCGATCTTCACGGTTTCGACCAGTGAGCGGCCGGCGACCGAGAAGCCGTGCCCGCGCATCAGCACGGTGTTGTTGTTCGCAAGGCATTGGGCGAGATCGCGGCCTTGCTCCATGTTGACGACCAACAGATTGGTGTCACCGAATTTGTCGCTGATGTCCCAGACCGGCGCAACGGCGCCCATGTCGGACGACACATGAATCACCGGCCGGAGCGGCATATCGGTGATGGTGAACGGCAGGACCACGTCGGCATGGCTGTGGATCACCGCGTTGATTTCAGGCCGCGCCGCGTAAATGCCTGCATGGATGAAGCGTTCGAGATAAGGCGTCGGCCCCGGGGCAACCGGCTCGCCGTTCATGTCGAATTCGAGGATGTCCTTGGCTTCAACCAGTTCCGGGCTGCGCGAGCGGGACAACAAGAAGCGGTCGGGCTTTTCAGGATGGCGAACGCTCACATGGCCATAGGCGTCCACCACATCCTCATTGGCCAGGATGTGATTGGCGTCGACCAGATCGTCGATTATCCGTTGGATGTTTCCCATGCCTTCGCTCCCATTATTCACTATGCGAATTTGTTATTCAAAATAATAAACTGTCGGCTGATGGTCCGCAAGCTCAAACCGCCGGCCACGTTCTTCCAGACGCAACGCATTCACGCGAAAATTCCTCAATCTATCAAGTTTTTGGCAAGGCCAAGTTGCGTGCGACAGATCGTGTTGCTTGACGGTCTTCTCGCAAACTGAATAGCTCATTCATTCTGGTCAAGGTTGCTTCTCGTCAGCGGGACGAAACTTGGTGGCAGCCCCGGGTTTTCACGACAAAGCAGGCGACATGAGCTCAAACGAGAAAAGCCCGGCAAAAGCCGGTTCGCGGGGTACTCCGTCGGTGCCGTCGCCAAGGATCGAGCGCTCCATCACGCTCAGTTTCAAGGGCGATTGGGGCAGGGCGAACCTGCACCGGGTCTGCGGCTGGCTGGGCTATGAACTCATGAAGCTGTCCGGTCCGCACTCGGCCTTCGCCATCTGGAATGGCCGCAGCGGGCTCGACAACGTGCAAGCCGTCGGTCGCGGTCAGGTCGACGTGGCGCTGTCGGTGCCGGTGGCGTTCATGCCGATGGCGATGGAAGGCAAGGGCGCCTGCGCCGGCGAGGCGTTTCCGCACATGCGTGCGCTCGGCTATATCCCGCAGAATGACCGGATGGTGATGGCGATCCGGCGCGATCTCGGCATTCATTCATTCGCCGAGCTGCGCGCGAAAAAGCCGAAAATGAAGATCACCGCCGGGCTTGGCGACGGCATCTCGTTCATGGGAATGGGCGCGCGGCTGTTGCTGCAGGCGCATGGCATTTCGGATGCTGAGTTCAAGAGCTGGGGCGGCAGCTACCTCGAATTCGAGGAGCCGCGTCGCTGCACCAACGCGGTGCTGACCGGCAAGGCCGACGCCATCATCCAGGAAGCTGTCATGAACAGCTACTGGACCGACCTGGCCAACGGGGTCGACCTGGTGTTCCTGGCGGTCGAGCCGGAAGCCAAGGCGTTGCTGGCGCGCGACTACGGAATCCCACTCGCGACCTTGCCGAAGGATTATCTCCGCGGCATCGACCGCGAGATGGAGTTCATGGATTTCTCCCATTTCCTGCTGCTGACCACGACCGATCTTCCGGACGACATTGCTTATGCGCTCTCCTGGAGCCTGATCGAGCAATTTGGAACGTTGCAGGGTATGTATAGCCACCTCGCGCCGGATCGCAGCCCGATCTCGTACCCGATCGATCCTAAGGGCGCTTGCCGCACGCTGATCCCGCTGCATCCGGGATCGGAACGATATTTCCGCGACGCCGGCCATCTCGTTTGATGGCCAAGACCTAAACAAGCGCAAACTGCGCATCACAATAATCGTTCGAAGGGAGCCAAGGATGTCTCGAATCCTCGTCCGCCTCGCCGGTATCGTCGGCATTGCCTGCGCCGTCACAACAGGGGCTGCCAATGCCCAGCCGATCGCTCTGAAGATGGCGACGGTCGGCCCGCCCAATTCGTATTTCTATACCGAGGTCGTGATCCCGTGGATGGAAGCCATCAACCGGGATTCGCAGGGGACGGTGAGTATCCGGCACTTTGGCGGCGGCGTGCTCGCCAATGCCGGCAACATGTATGACTCGGTGCTGAACGGGGCCGCCGATATCGGCTGGGTGCTGCTCGGCTCGGTCCAGGGCAAGCTGGTCAAGTCGAGCGTCGTGGAATTGCCGTTCGGCTACGAGAAGGGCGAGGTCGGCGCCGTGGCGCTGTGGCGCCTTTACGAGAAGGGACTGATCGCCAGCGACTTCGAGGACGTGAAGGTGTTCGGCTTTACCGCGTGGCCGACCGCGGCGATCCAGACCAAGTCGAAGAAGATCCAGACGCTTGAAGACCTGAAGGGCGTCAAACTGCGGGTCTCGGGCCGGTGGCAGGCTGCGACGGTCAGCGCGTTTTCCGCGACGCCGGTCAGCGTTCCGGTCGACGAGACCTATCAGGCGATCGACAAGGGCGTGATCGACGGGGCGTGGACCTCCCTGGTCGCGACGCGCCAGTTCCGCCTGGAAGAGGTTGCCAAGCACTTCCTCGATGCACCGTTGAACGGTGGCGGCGGCATGCTGGTCATGAAGCGCGAAACCTTCGACAAGCTTCCGGCCGCGGCGAAAGCCGCGTTCGAGAAACATTCGGGAGAACAGCTGTCGCGCGCGCTCGGCATTTCCAACGATGGCGAAGTGGTTCGCGTCAAGACGATGCTGAACAACCTGGCCAGCCAGGGAAAGGTCAACGCGCCGTATTCGCTGTCGCCCGAGGAGTTCCAGCGTTGGCGCAAGGCGGCAGATACCGTGGCGGTCGCCTGGATCCCCAGCGTTCCGAACGGGGCGGTCATTCTGGACGCGTACCGGGCCGAGACCAGCGCGCTCACCGCGACGGCGAAGTAGCCGAGAATTCGATTGATCGCGTCGATCCGGAAGCCGGTGGCTTCCGGATCATTCTTTTAATCTGATGAAGGGGGTTGCATGAGGCGAGGGCGTGTTCTGCTGCCGGCTTTCGAGCAGCACGGCCTTGCGATGGCCCACGTCATCTCGACGTTTGCCGTCGGCGGGATGCTTGTCCTCGCGATGCTGACGGTCGTCGATATTTCGCTGCGTTATTTCTTCAGCACGCCGATCCGCGGCCTCGATGAGGCGAGTGGACTCCTGATGGCTGGAATCGTCGCCGCGACGTTTCCGTCCGGCATCATGGCGCGCAATCATATCACCGTCGATCTGCTGACCGACCTGCTCAGCAAGCGCGTCGCCAAAATCGGTGAGGCCATTGGCGCGGTGATGCTTCTGGTCATGCTGGTGATTCTGACCTGGCGCATGGGCATCTATGCCAACCGCCTGATGCTGCGCGCCAATGAGACCGTCATTGTCGGCATCCCGACGGCGCCGTTCTGGTGGGGGGCCACGGCACTGTTCGCGCTCTGCGTCCCGCTTCAGCTCGTGGTGACGACGCGGATCGGGACCGAGTTGGTGGAAGCTTTCTCCCGCAAGCGCGGCGCGCCGTCGGTCACGCACCGCGAAGCCTTGACCGGAGCGCTGATCATCGGCGGCTCAGCGGCGCTCACGGCAATACTCTATGTCATCATCGCGGTGTGGGGCGCTGGCATGAGCGCGACTTCGCTGGCGCTGATCGCTTTTGCGGCGGTGTGGGTGCCGCTCATGATGCTGGTGCCGGTCGGCGCCGCGATGGGGCTCGCCGGCTTGCTGGCGACCGCGGTTCTGACCAATTACGAGGTCTCGTTCAGCACCTTTGCGATCCAGGCCGCGTCCTTCCTCGGCAACAGCAATGTTTCGGTGCTGCCGCTGTTCCTCATGATGGGAAGTTTTGCTGCGGCCGCCGGGCTGTCCGACGATGTCTATGCATTGGCGCATGCGCTGCTCGGGCGCTGGCGCGGTGGACTGGCCATGGCGACCATCGGCGGCTGTGCCGGCTTCGGCGCGGTCACCGGCTCGTCGGTGGCGACCGTCGCGATGCTCGGCCGCGTCTCGATACCGGCGATGAAGGCGCGCGGCTATTCGCCCGCGCTCACCACCGGCACGATCGCGGCAGGCGGAACGCTCGGTCCTTTGGTGCCGCCGGGATCGGGGCCGTTGGTGATTTTTGCGTTGCTCACCCAGGCATCGATCGGCCAATTGATGATCGCGTCGGTTGGGCCGGCCGCGCTCGCGGTTTTGCTCTACCTGATCACCATCATGATCTATGTCCGGATCTGGCCGGAATCCGCGCCGGGGCGTTCGGTGGCACAGCCGGGCGAGCTTCGCGCCGCGCTGCGCCGCAGCGGACCGGTCACAGTGCTGTTCGGCGGCGTACTCGGCGGTCTCTATCTCGGCCTGTTCACGGGCACCGAGTCGGCCGCGGTTGGTGCGGCTGCCGCCTTCTTCATCGCGCTGTGGCGCGGCAAGGTCCGTCGCGAGACATTCCTCGCGGTGATCGGGGAAACCACGCTGACCACCGCGATGATCTACATCATCATCCTCGGTGCGCTGATCTTCTCGTATTTCACCGGGTTGTCCGGGGTCGCCGAGGACATCACCAAGCTGATTATCGGGCTCAATTGGTCGCCCACCGCAGTGGTGTTCCTGCTGCTCGCGATCTATATCGCGCTCGGCACGTTCATGGAATCCTACACCATCATGCTGATCTCGGTGCCGATCGTGACGCCGCTGATCGTCGGCATGGAATACAGCATCCTGTGGTGGGGCATCCTGATGCTGTGCGTGGTCGAGACCGGCGCCATCACGCCGCCCTTCGGCCTCAACATGTTCGTCGCGAAGAACCTCGCCGACGTCCCGATGTCGGCGGTGTTCCGCGGCGTCACGCCATTCGTGATCGCCGACATCGTGCGCATCACGATCATCGCCCTGTTCCCGCCGCTGTCGCTATGGCTGGTTTCGACGATGTTCAGCTAGCCGTCGTGCTCTGAAAATATTTGATACGGAGAATGGCCTTGGACCGCTTCGAGCAACTGATCGACACGATGCAAACCGCCTGGAACGCCGGCGATGCCGACAAATGGGCGGAGGTATTCTCTTCGGATGTCGAGTTCGTGAATATCTTCGGGGCCTACCGCAACGGCCGGGAGAATATCCGCAACAGCCATCGCGCGATCTTCAACGGGATTTACAAGGACAGCCACAACGAGTTCAGCATCGAAAAGATCCGGGAGCTCGCGCCGGGTCTTCATTCGCTCCTGGTGTTTTCAAAGCTGGTTCACAAGGACGGCGGGCACGACGGTCGCATGACCATGATCGTCGATGAAACCAGCGGGAAACCACAGATCATGTGGTTTCACAATTGCTTCGTCACGATACCAAAGCATCGCGCCAGCCAGGCCGATCCGGGATCGGCCAAGCAAGGGCGCTAACTCCGCCTCCATTGGATCAGACGATACGGCTCTCCGGGGTCAACCGGCGAGCCGTTGCTCGTTCTCTCCATGCTCGCGCAGCAGGTTTCCGAGCATGCGCCGCATGACCAGACCCGGGCGGTCGGAAGGCATATGCTGTTCTTCGCCTTCGAGCACCGCCAGCGGCACGTCCGGTTCGCAACTCTCGATGATCGCCTTGTCCTCAAGCGTCACGGCGCGGTCGAATGCGATCACCTCCGCGCTCGACACATCCTGCTCGGTGTCATTGCGATAGACCCATTGCAGGATCATCGACACGGTGTCGTTGATCGGTGTCGCGCAAGTGATCAGCACGTGGATCAGTCCGTGTGGATACCGGATCTGGGTGCGCCGGATGAAGGGCATATGCCAGACCGACGTGCTGTGGCGGACGGTCTCGCCGCCGGTGGTGGCTACGGCCTTTTGTGCGGTGTCGCCGCGGACCTTAACCGCGGCGATATTGGTCGACTCGAAACCCCATTGTTTCTGGATGATCTCGCGTGCCTGCACCTTCGGGCTCTGGACGTTGCCGAAGGTCCCCCGATGCACATAGGCGACATGCGCGTTGTCGAAGGAATTCTCCATCAGGCGGAGCGCGCCGATATTCCAGGTTTCGTAGAACTGGTCGACCTGGCGGAAGCCCTCCTGAGAGGCTTCCGGGAAATCAGGGATGTCGTTCAGCGGCTCGGCCAGCGCGACCCAGACGTAGCCGTATTTTTCGGCGGTGCGGTAGCTCGTCACCCGGGCACGCGCCGAGATCGGCTGATCGTCCTCGAGTTGCGGGATGCGCACGCAGGTCCCTGCCGCGTCGAAGGTCCAGCCGTGATAGCCGCAGACGATGTTGCCGTCCTCGACAAAGCCGAGCGACAGCTTGGCGGTGCGGTGGCAGCAGCGGTCCTGCAGGCAGGCGAGGCTGCCGTCGGGCGTGCGCCATACCACGATGTTCTTGCGGAGCAGGGTGAATGGCTTCGGCTCAGCGCCGACATCGGCGGCTTTGAGGATCGGATACCAGAAGCGTTGGAGGACGGGTTGTTTGGTGACCAGCATGTTCAGTCTCCTGATAGATCGGCGTGCGGTTGTGGTCTGTGCCTCAGGCGGTCATGGCGAGCGGCGGTGCGGGCGCGGCGGCATAGAGATGATCGAGTTCGCGAAAATCCGGGAGTGTGGTGTCGATCTGGCGGCCCTTCACCAGCACGACACGGTCGGATTGCGGGCGGCTCAGCAATTCCTCGAATGTGCGGGCGCGCGTCAGCACCAGGTCAGCCGGCTGTCCGGCCGCAATGTGGCCGTGGCCGGTCAAACCCATCTGCTTGGCTTGCGCCGCGCCGAGCATTTTGATCCAAGGCCGGTCCGAATGGTCGAAATGCAAGATGCGGGTGGCTTCGCGGAACACTTCCAGCATGTCGAGATCGCCATAGGCGTAATAGGGGTCGCGCGTGTTGTCGCTCGAAACCATGACATGCACGCCGGCTTCGGCGAGCTCATGCAGCGGCGCGACGCCGCGTAGCCGCGGGGTACGAGCAGTGCCGCGATCCTGCAGATACATATTGACCATCGGCAGCGACACCACGGCCATGCCGGCCTCGGCCAGCTTGCCCGCGATGCGCTTGAAATCCTCGTCGGTCATGGACGACAGCGAGCAGCAATGGCCGCACAGGATGCGTCCCTTGAAACGATTGCGCAGCGCGGCGTCGGCGATGTGCTCGATGCTGCGGACCTCCGGCAATGTCGTCTCGTCGACATGCAGGTCGACGTCGAAGCCGCGCGCCGCCGCCATCTGGAACAGGCGGTCGAGTTCGAGGTCGATCGTCGGCGCCATACGGCCGCCCGGCGCGGTGACGCCACCCATGATGCCGCCGTGCTTTTCGACAATGTCGGCGATGCTGCGGAACTGCGCCTCGTCGGTGACCGCGACCTCGGTGGGGAACAGCGCGACGGCCTGCAGCGCAATGCGATCCTTCCAGGTCTCGCGCATCTCGGCCAGGACGGGGAACGAGATTGCGGTCTGCTTGCCGTAGGAATCGATATGAGTGCGGATGGCGCCGGTACCATGCGCATAGGCGCAGCGCAGCGAGAACTCCATACGCTGGCGGACATCCTCCGCCACCCAGCGCGTTTCACGGTCGCGCAGGATCGCCGAGCGCGCACCCAGCACCGTGCCGTTGTCGTTCTGGATGCGCGGCCAGATGTGGCTTTTGTCGAGATGGGTGTGGACCTCGACAAAGCGCGGCAACACGATGCCGTCGCTCAGGTCAACAATCGGCAGGTCGCCGGTTGCGGGAAAGGCATTCGGCTCGCCGATGAGCGCGATCTGACCGCCGTCGACCACGATCTCACACGGGGCCATGCGGTCGGAGCCGGCATAGTCGACCAGCGAGGGCGCGAGGTCGACCGGCACTCGCGCGTTGACGACGCGATAGGCGCCATCCTTCGGCACCGTGAGGAACGACCGCGACGGGTTGCCATGCGGGCTCGCCGGGGAGGCCGGAATAGATGTCACGCTCATGAAATGTCTCTCCTCGGTTCCGCGAAGGGTCAGGCCGATTTGGCCTGCTGGAATGTCCATCCGCGTGTCGGCAGCACATGGGTCGATTGGGCCTCGGCGTCTTCGCCGAAGTCGAGCTTGCCCGGGTTGAGCAGGTTGAACGGATCCATCGATTTCTTGAACGCGCCGTCGCGGTCGCTGATCACCTTGATGCCGACCTCGCGCACGCTGTTGGCGTGGTTGTTGGCGACGCTGACGCCTTCGCTCTGCATCACGTCCACCAGATTGGCCATCTGCTGCTCGCTCTCATAGAGGATGTAAAGCGAGCCCATCGCGACCACTTCGCCCTGGCTG
>CANKHJ010000099.1 GCA_947481635.1 Bradyrhizobiaceae bacterium | reverse complement strand
TGCGGACGGTTTCATCATGCTACAAGGCCGCAAGCGCGACCTGATCCGGTCCGGCAATCTCAGCGTCTATCCCGCCGAGGTCGAACCGATCCTACTGGCGTCGGAGAAAATATCCGTCGCCTGCGTCATCGGCGTGCCGGACCGTGAATGGGGCGAGAAAGTCGTCGCCTGCGTCGTGAGCAAGGCGGACTGCACCGAGGATGAACTGATCCAGTTCTGTCGGACGCGGCTCGCGTCCTACAAGTGTCCGAAGACGGTCATGTTCTTCGACACGCTGCCGACCACCGATGTCGGAAAGATCGATAAGAAGCAGCTCATCAGCATCGTGAGCCGTAAAGCGGCCGGGCCGGAGATCAGGCCATGACAGGCACCAAGCCGCCATTCCGCGCCGACCATGTCGGCAGCCTGTTGCGCCCGGCCGACCTGAAAGAGGCGCATGCCAGGAGCCTCAAGGGCGAGGTGCCGTTGGCCGAATTGCGCGAGATCGAGGACCGCTGCATTCGCGAGGTCGTCCAGCTTCAGGAATCGATCGGCCTTCAGGGGATCACCGACGGAGAGTTCCGGCGCACCCTGTTCCACGCCGATTTCCTCGGCCAGCTCGAGAATGGCGAAGGCCGCCGCAGCGTGAAATTCGAATTCCGCAAGCCCGGCTCGGGCGAGGCGTCGAACGTCTTTCTGCCGCCGGGTGTGAAAATCTCCGGCAAAGTGAAGCGGACCCACCCGATCGAGGTCGAGGGATTCAAATATCTGCAATCGCTGACCAAGCGCGTGCCGAAGCTTGCGATCCCGTCGCCAACGATGCTGCTGCGCGGCGGCCGGCAGGCGGTCGATGCGACCGCCTATCCGGATCTCGATGCGTTTTATGAGGACATTGCCGTGGCCTATCGCGCGGAGATCAAGGATCTCGCGGCCGCCGGCTGCCGTTATCTTCAGCTCGACGACACCAATTTTGCCTATCTGTGCGATCCGCGCATCGTCGGAGCGATGCGCGAGGCGGGCGAGACCGTCGAGGACCTGCCGCGCCGTTTCGCGTCGGTCATCAATGCGGCGCTCGCGGAGCGGCCCGCTGATATGACGGTCTGCATCCACGTCTGCCGCGGCAACGACCGCGGCCGGCACGCGGCCCAGGGCGGCTATGAGCCGGTGGCCGAGGTGCTGTTCAACCAGGTCGACGTCGATGGCTATTTCCTCGAATTCGACCACGAGGGGTCCGGCGATTTCCAGCCGCTGCGGCACCTGCCGAAGCACAAGCGCGTCGTGCTTGGTCTGATCAGTTCGAAGGTGCCGGAACTGGCTTCGCGCGACGCCTTGCTGCGGCGCATCGAGCAGGCTGCCGCCGTCGTTCCGATCGACAATCTGTGCCTCAGTCCGCAATGCGGCTTTGCCAGCGGCTTCCGCGGCAACCCGTTGAGCGAGGCCGACGAGCGCCGCAAACTGGAGCAGGTGGTCTCGATCGCCCAGGAGGTCTGGGGCACCGCTCAATAGAATTGCGGGGAAGCCGTCACACGAAGCAGGAAGCAAAACAATGAGGGAGGGAAGAGTGAAGAGATTGATCGCCGCCGCCGCGCTGACGCTGGTCTTGTCCGGTACGGCATTCGCGCAATCCATGCCCAAGGTCAAGATCGGGACCATCGTGCTTTCCGGTATCGCTCCGATCCTTGTTGCGGTGGACCGAGGCTATTTCCGCGAGCAGGGGCTCGATGCCGAGATCGTCAACTTCCAGAATGCGGGCGCGATCTCGTCTGCCATTGTCTCCGGCGATATCGACTTCGGCGTGTCCTCCTTCAACGCCGCGCTGTTCAATCTCGCTGGCAAAGGCGGCGTCAAGATCGTTGCCGGCATCGGCACCGAAAAGCCCGGCTTCAAGCAGTACGGCTATTTCGTCGGCAACAAGGCTTATGATGCGGGCTTCCGCGACCTTGCCGACCTGAAGGGCAAGTCGGTCGCGCTCGCGACGTTCGGTTCCGCGATCCACTACACGATCCTCGCGGCGATGCGGAAATACGACATCCCCCGGTCTTCGGTGCGGCTGGTCCAGACCCAGACCATCGCCGCGCAACTCGCCGCCGTGCTGGGTGGCCAGGTTGAAATGGGCATTCTTCACGTCGGCCAGATCGCACAGCTCGAGGCGGACAAGTCCGGTCGCACGCTGGCCTGGGCCGGCGAGGTCGAGGGCTACATGTTCAGCGGCATGTATACCAACCCGCGTATCATCGCCGAGCGGCGCGAAGTGGTACAGAAATCGGTGCTCGCGCTGCAAAAGGGCGCCGCGGAATATAATCGCGCCTTCAACCAGAAAGATGCGTCCGGGAATTTCGTTCGTGGTCCCGGATACGACGAGGTCATGAAGGCGGTGGGCCCGCGTATCAAGGTCACCAATCTGGATGAGCTTGCGAGCATGCTGGGCTATGCGGATCCGGCTCTGCAGATCGACGTCAAAAGCCTCGACACCCAGATCGGCACTTGGCGCGATCTGAACATGGTCAGCGCCGATGTGAAGGCAGAGGCGATCGTCGATCTCTCCTTCATCCCGCGCTAGACCTGGAACGCGTCATGAAGCTTGTGGTCGAAGGTATCCATCACCGGTTCGGTGATTTGAACGTCCTCGAGGACATTCAATTCACCGTGGCCGAGAGTGAGATCCTCGCGATCATTGGCCCCTCGGGCTGCGGGAAATCGACTTTGCTCTCGATCCTCGGCGGGATCCTTCAGCCAAGCGCCGGCAAGGTCTATTTCGATGGCGCCCCGCCGGCGGCGTCGTTGAATCCTCTGACGTATATCTTCCAGGATTTCTCGCTGCTGCCATGGCGGACGGTGGAAGCGAATGTGATGCTGCCGCTCGAGCATCACGCGCTGACGCGTGAGGCGATGCAGGCGCGGGTCGATGACGTGCTGGTTCGCACCGGCCTCTCGGATTTCAAAGCCGCATTCCCCAAGCAGCTTTCGGGGGGCATGCGCCAGCGCGTAGGCATCGCGCGTGCGCTCGCGGTCAATCCCGCGATCCTGCTGATGGACGAACCGCTGTCGGCGCTCGATGCGCAGACCCGCGATCTGTTGATGGAGGATTTTCTGGCGCTGTGGCTGCGCGAGCGCATGGGCGCGGTCTATGTGACCCACAATCTGTCAGAGGCTTTGTATCTCGCCGATCGCGTGTGCGTTCTGTCGCGCCGTCCGGGGCGGATCCGCGAGATGGTGCAGGTCGACATTCCGCAATCCGAGCGCAAAAGCCCTCAAGCCCAGGCGCGGCTGGCGGAACTGCATGATGCGATGTGGAAGTTGATCAAGGGCGAGGCGCAGCAGGCCGAACGGGAGATCAGCCATGGCTAATATCGACGCGTTGCCTTCGGCCCTCGGCGCCACCGCGCGGCCGGGATTGAACGAAATACCGTTCCGCGGCGGTGGCTTCGTGGTCAAATCCCATAAGGGCGTCGGCGTCATCGGCTTCATTTTGATTTTGGCGCTTTGGGAGATTTCCGTCCGCGCCGGATGGATCAACCCGATCTTCCTGCCTGCCGCCAGCGATGTGCTCGCGGCGCTCTGGAAGCTTGCTGCATCGGGTGAACTCTGGCTGCATCTCCAGGCCTCCTTGATGCGCTTCGCGATCGGCTGGTCGCTCGGAACCACGGCGGGCGTCATCGTCGGCTTTGGTATCGGCGTCTGGTCGCTGGCGCGCGGCATTGGCCTGCCGCTGGTGTCCGCGTTGTTTCCGGTGCCGAAGATCGCGCTGCTGCCGCTGTTCATTCTCTGGCTGGGCATCGGCGAAGCATCGAAGGTCGCCACCATCGCGCTGGGCTGCTTCTTCACGACCGTGATCGCCACATTCAGCGCAATCGACGCGGTGCCGCGCAACCTGATCCGCATGAGCCAGAGCTTCAACGTGCCGACCTATGCGGTGTTGGCCAAAGTGGTGCTTCCGGGCGCATTGCCCGGCATCCTGGCCTGTTTCCGGATCACCACATCCATTTGCCTGATCATCCTGGTCTCGGCCGAGATGATCGGCGCTGAATATGGCATCGGATCGCTCATCATCATCAACGGCAACCTGATGCAGACTGATAAGCTTCTGGCCGGCGTCGTCGTCCTGTCTGTCCTTGGCATTTGCATCGGCTACACGTTGACGCGCCTGGAGCGCTGGCTGCTGCGCTGGCGATAACGCCAGCGCAGGCGACGACCGGGAGCGAATCGATCAACGAAGGAAGACCATGGCCGACTCCGTCCGACAGAATGATGAGCTAGAATGCGACGTGCTGATCGTCGGCTATGGCGGCGCCGGAGCGGCCGCCGCCATCACCGCGCATGACGCCGGCGCGAATGTCATCGTCATGGAAAAAATGGCGGAGCCGGGCGGCAATACCCGCGTCAGCATGTGTTCGTGGTTCAACACGCCGCCCGGAATGGAGGAGCAGGCGATCGCGCATATCGAGGCGCTCTGTCTCGGCCGGACCGACCGCAGCGTCATCGCTGCCTATGTCGAGGCCTCCAGCAAGAACAAGGAATGGATCGAGAGCCTGGGCGCGACCACCAAAGTGACGCGCCTTCCCATGGTTCGATATCCGCAGGTGACGCACCCGTCCTGGCCGAACTTTCCCGGCGCCGACGCGATGGTGAATCATACGGTCCCGGCCGAACGCGACAACGAGCGGGTCGGCGAGCGCTTCTGGCGGTTGCTGGAAGGGCAGGTCGCGCAGCGAAACATCCGCATCTTGCTTGGGACTGCCGCCAGCGAGCTCTTGACGAACAGCAACGGCGAGGTCGTCGGCGCGGTGGCGGACCAGAATGGCCGGCAGGTTCGTATCAATGCGAAGCGGGCCGTGGTTCTGACCACAGGCGGCTTCGAATTCAACGAGGAGATGAAGCGCGAGTATCTGCCGGTGACGCCGTTCTATGGCATCGGCAGTCCCGGCAATACCGGCGACGGCATCACCATGGCGCAAAAGCTGGGCGCGCAGCTCTGGCATATGGACGTGGTCGTCGGCGGCTTCGGCATCGTGACCGACGAGGCCCCGGTCCCCTTCGGCATCTCCTATGCGGGACCCGGGTTTGTTTATGTCAACACGCATGGTCAGCGCTTCACCAATGAGACCGGTTGGGAAATCCATTTTGCCTGGCAGGCGCTGAGCATCGTCGATCCGAAGCAGCCGGGCTTCCCGACCATCCCGATCTATGGGATCTGCGACCACGAGACGTTCCAGAAAGGGCCGATCAGCCTGACCGGCGCCGGCTATGGAATTGGCGGCAAGTGGAGTGCGGACAATTCGGCGGAACTGGCGAAGGGCTGGATCAAGCGGGGCGATACCATTGCCGAGCTTGCCGCGCAGATATCGCTCGACGAAGCCGCGCTGGAGCAGACCCTCACCCGATATAACGACCTCTGTACGGCAGGCGCGGATACCGACTTTCACCGCAGCCGCGAAACCCTCAAGCCTCTCAAGGCGCCGTTTTATGCCGTGGAGTTGTGGCCACGGATCGTCAATACCATGGGTGGGCCGCGCCGCGACGCCGAGGCACGGGTGCTCGATACCAAAGGGAAGCCGATTGCTCGGCTTTTTTCCGCGGGTGAGCTGGGTTCGCTCTGGGGCCACCTGTATTGCGGCGGCGGCAATGTCGGCGAGGCGATCGCGGTCGGCCGGATCGCCGGCGAGAACGCGGCGGCGGAACGTCCACGGCGCTAACTCACAGTCGACATGACCACATGAACCTCATTAAGGTGGGGTAAGATCCGTTGCAAAAAATCGGATGGAGGAACCTCATGCCCAATTTTCGCACCGTCACTTCTCGCTGTTTTGCGTTGACGCTGTTGGTCTGCCTGAGCACCGCGCAGGCGCAGGCCCAGACCCGCACCAAGGTCACCTTGCTGTACACTGCGGTGTCGGCGTATCTGTCCGCCTTCGTCGCCAAGGATCAGGGTTTCTTCGAAAAGCGCGGGCTGGATGTCGAGCTGACGTTGGCAGCCAACGGATCGGTGATCGCGGCCGCGGTAGAGAGCGGCTCGGCGCAGATCGGAACGCCGACCCCGTCGGTCTTCGTACAGGGCGCGGATGGTGGGCTCGATCAAGTCGCGCTTGCGGCGACCAACGTCCATCCTGATACGACCCAGTCGGGAATCCTGGCTCGCACCGGTCTCGAGATCAAAACCGCACAGGATCTTGTCGGCAAGAAAGTCGGCGTGCCGGGGCTCGGTGGCCTGCTGGATGTGATCTTCCGCAAGTGGCTGACCGACAATGGCGTCGACAACAAACGGGTCACCTACGTCGAAACGTCATTTCCGCAAATGAGCGATCTGCTCAAAGCGGGCCAGATTGACGCCGTGGTAGCCGTCGATCCGTTCTTTGGCCGCATCGTCGAACAGAAAACTGGATATCTCGTTGCTGAACACACGCGCTCGCTTCCGGTGGGGACAGTGCTCTCGGTGTTTTCCGCCAAGGGAAGCTGGGTGAAGGCCAATCCCGATGCGGTGAAGGCGTTCCAGGCCGCGATTGCCGAAGCCAACATCTTCATCAAGGCCAATCCGGGGCCGTCACGCGACAGCGTGGCGAAGTACACCAAGCTGCCGCCGCCGGTCGTCGCCGGGATGGCGATCCCCAACGTCGAAGCGAGGTTGACGCCCGATCAACTGAAGTTCTGGATCGAGGTGTGCAAGACCCAAGGACTGATCACGGGAACGCCTGATCCGACCAAGCTCGTCGTTCCGTGGACCGCCGGATAGTCTGGGCTTCGTCGCGCAAAAACGAGAACGGGCGGTAACGCTCGCGCCTTGGACGCGTCGCCGTGTCGCGACGCGACCTCCCGGTAAAAACGATAAAAATGCTTGTCAGGCATTTTTATCGATATTATCAGGGAAGGGTCCTCGTTCCTCTCGGGCGTCCGATGTTCAAGAATGCCGCATCTCAGGCTGTGGCCGACGTCCCGGCGACGCTGGCTTCGGCCGTATATGGGCGGTTGCGGCATGACGTGTTGCTGGGAGAATTGAAGCCGGGAGAAAAGCTTCGGATCGAAACGCTGCGCGAGCGCTACAGCGCCGGTGCGAGCCCCATTCGCGAAGCCTTGAATCGTCTGACGTCCGACGGTCTGGTGGTTCAGGAAGACCAGAAGGGCTTCCGTGTTTCCCCTGTCAGCATGACTGAACTGATGGAACTGACCAAAGCCCGGCTCTGGGTGACCGAACTCGCCTTGCGCCAGTCGATCGCGAATGGTGATCCGGCGTGGGAAGAGCAGATCCTATTATCGTTTCACCGCATGGCGCGCGCGATCGGACAGGCCAAAGACGACTTCTCAGAGGCGCCCGACGATATCGAGCGCCTGCACCGTGATTTCCATTCGTCGCTGATCGCCGCGTGCGGATCGCGCTGGATCACCGGTTTTGCCGACACGTTGTTCGATCTCGCGAGGCGTTATCAGCGGCTGTCCATGCTCGGGACTACGCGCCGGAAAGGCGCCGAGCGGGAACATCGCGCCATCATGGATGCTGTTCTCGCGCGCGATGCCGATCTCGCGGTGAAGCTTCACAACGAGCATATCGGACGAACCGTCGACATCATTACGAAACTCAAATTGGTGCCTGAGCGGCGCTGATCGCTCACGGCTGATCCAAGCCTGACCGACAATGTGAGAAAACGCCGCGGAAAGATGGCGCAACGAGGAACCGGAGGAAGACAATGAAGAGCCTCAAGCTGATGGTGAGCGTCCTGGCAATGGCCACCGCGTCCACCTTTGCGACGCAAGCCGTCGCGCAGACGAAGATTGTCGTCGGATACACGTCGCTTAGCGGCGTGGCTCCGATCTTCATCGCCAAGGACAAAGGCTATTTCGACAAGCGCGGCCTTGACGTCGAGTTGCAGGCTTTGCGCGGCGGCAACGTCCTGGTTCCAAGCCTGGTGGCCAATTCGATTCAGGTGGCGACGCTGACGGCGCCGACCCTGGTTCAGGCCGTCGATGGCGGAATCGATCTGGTCGGGCTGACCACGCTCTCGGTGCTGACCGCCGGCATGACGAATTCAGGAGTGCTGGCGCGGACCGGCGTCGATATCAAGACCGCGAAGGACTTCAACGGCAAGCGCCTTGCGGTGCCGACGCTCGGCAGCATCTCGCACGTGCTGTTCGATAAGTGGATGGCGCTGAAGGGCGGCGATCCGAAGACAGTCAAGTGGGTCGAAGTTTCGTTTCCGCAAATGCCGGACGTGATCAAGACCGGGAATCTGGATGGTGTGATCATTCCCGATCCATTGATGACCAAGATCATCCAGGACGGCACGGGCTACGTCGTATCCCATTTCTTCGGCGAATTGCCGGATGGCACGCGCGCGATGGTCAGCGCCTCGAGCCGGGATTGGGTGACCAAGAACCCGAAGGAAGTGGCTGGCTATCGTGCAGCGATCGCGGAGGCCGTTGCTTTCGGCAACGCCAATATGGACGAGACCAAGCAGATCGTCGGCAAGTGGCTGAAGCTGTCTCCGGAAGTCATGCAGCAGACGCAGATCGAGAAGCTGGTGGCCGAACTTGGCCCCGGCGAGATGAAATGGTGGGTCGATACGCTCGCCGAACAGAACCTGACCCGCACCAAGGTCGATCCGGTTGCGATTGTCTTGAAATGACCGTGACGAGCATCAAGCGCCCCGTGAGGCCGGACGACGCCGCGGAAGCGGCGCCGGTGGCGCTCGGCTTCAAAGGCGTGGATGTCGTTCTGGCGGACAAGCTGATTCTTGCCGGTGTCGATCTCGATGTCAGGCAGGGGGAGTTCATGTGCCTGATCGGCGCGTCCGGCTGCGGCAAGACGACTTTGCTGCGGCTCGCGGCCGGCCTGCTGCCGCCGACCAAGGGTGAGGTGCGCTATCTCGGCAATCCGATCTCCGAACCGCGCCGCGACGTTGCGGTGGTGTTCCAGGATTACGGTGACGCGCTGCTGCCGTGGCGCACCGCGGCCGGCAATGTGTCATTGGTCTACGAAACCATGGGGATGCCCGCGTCGGAGCGGAAGTCGCGGATTGAGGGCGTGCTGGCCAAGGTCGGGCTGCTCGATCACGCGGAAAAATTTCCAGCGCAACTTTCCGGAGGCATGCAGCAGCGATTGCAGATTGCACGCTGCCTCGCGCAGGAACCGGCGGTCTGGCTGATGGATGAACCGTTCGGCGCGCTCGACGCCATGACGCGCCATGCGCTGCAGGACGAGATCATGCGCATCGTCGCGGAGAGCGGCACCACCGTGTTCTTCGTCACTCACGACCTCGAAGAGGCGATCTATCTGGGAGATCGCGTGGTCGCGATGAAACCGCATCCCGGCCGGGTTGCTCAGACTTTCGATGTGAAGCTGGCACGGCCGCGCGACCGGCGCCTGACTCCCGAACAACCGGAGTTTCTGCGGCTGCGCCGCGAACTCTACGATTTCATCGAAGCGGACCATTGATGACCCGCGTCCGCCTTCCCTTCGACTGGCGGGGCTTCGCCGTCCCGGTCTGTCTGCTGATCGCCGCGGAGCTGGCGATCGTGCTCTCGGGCTATAACGGCGCGAGCGTGGCGCGGCCGAGCGATATCGCGGGCGGGGCCGTCGAGGCGCTACTGGATGGCTCGATGCTCAAGGCCACCCGCGAGACCCTCATCTCGGCCGGCGCCGGACTGCTGATCGGCGGTGGCATCGGTCTCGTGATGGGGGTGCTGCTGGGGCTGTTTCCCGTGATGTATTGGCTGTTCGAGGTTCCGCTCGAAGCGATCCGGCCGATCCCGTCGGTCGCGCTGATCCCGATCGTGTTGCTGATTTTCGGTCTGGGCCATTGGATGGAAATCTCGCTGGTCGCGAAGACCTCGCTCTGGCCGATGTTCTTCCTCACCCATGCCGCCGTGCGCGGCGTCAAGCCGCGCCTGCTCGAGGTCGCGAAGCTGCTGCGGATGGGGCTGGTCGAGCGCGTGCGCAAGATTGTCCTGCCAGCCGCGGCGCCGGGAATTTTTGTCGGCTTCAGGCTCTCGATGGGAGCGGCGATGATCGTCGCCGTGACCGTCGAGATTGCAGCCAATCCGCTCGGCCTCGGTTACGCGATGATGGAAGCGCAGGAGCGGCTGCGGCCGGACCTGGCCTTCGCCTATCTGTTTTGGGTTGGCCTGGTCGGTTGGGGCATTAACGCGGGCATTCTGGCGCTTCAGCGCCGGCTATTCCGCGTTCCGGCGCAGGGAGCAGCCGGGCCATGAAAGCACGCCGCCTCGTCTGGCTCGGGCTGAGCTTCGTGTTTGCCGCCGCGATCATCGTCGCGTGGCAATTGATCTCCAATTTCGGTCTGGTCTCGCCGATCTTCCTGCCGCCGCCCAGTCGCGCCTGGAACGCGCTGGTTTTCAATATCGAGCGCGGATCGCTGCTGCCTTACGTGCTGCTGACGCTTCAGCACATGTTCTATGGCTGGTTGATTGCCTCATTCCTCGGCGTCGCCATCGGTTCGCTGATCGGCGTGTCGCCGGCAGTGCGCGCCTATCTCGCGCCGATGCTGGAATTCTTCCGCCCGTTGCCGGCGTCCGCATTGTTTCCGATCGCGATCGCGATTTTCGGATTGACCGAGAACATGCTGCTGGTCGTTATCGGATTCGGAGCGCTCTGGCCGACCTTGCTGGCGACGGTCAACGGTTTCGCGACCGTGAAGCCACGGCTCGAGGAGGTCTCCCGCCTGCTCGGCATGAGCCGGCGCAAGTTCATCTTCAGCGTCGCGCTCCCCAATGCGATGCCGGAGGCGCTCGCCGGGATGCGGCTGAGCCTGACCATCGCGCTGATCCTCTCCGTCACCGGCGAGATCCTGTCGGGAAGCGACGGGCTCGGCCGCTGGGTGATGCTGCAGGCGCGCGGCTTCCGTACGCCCGACCTGTTTGCCGGTGTCCTGTTATTCGGAGTCATCGGTTATCTCAGCGCCCAGATCGTCACCTATCTGGAGCGCCGGCTGTTGCGCTGGCGCGCGACACCCTAGCCTGAAGCACAAAAACGATAGCGTCCGTCATCAACAGAAACGAAAACATGCTCGACCCATCAAGCACCAAGAAAAAATCCCCCACGATGCGTATCGCTGCTGATATCGGCGGCACCTTCACCGATGTTGCCGCGTTCGATGAAACCACCGGAAAATTGTTGCTGGGCAAGACCCTGACCACACCGGCGCGTCTGGTCGACGGCATCGTGGAAGGCGTACAGAAGGCCGGCGCCGATTTCGCCGATGCCGGCGTGTTCCTGCATGGGTCGACGGTTGCGATCAACACGCTGCTGGAGCGCACCGGCGCCCGCGCGGCTTTGGTGACCACCGAGGGCTTTCGCGACGTCTACGAGATCGGCCGGGTGAACCGGCCCGATGCCTATAATCTGTTCTTCAAGAAACATGATCCGCTGATCGAGCGCGCGCTGCGCTTCGAGGTCAAGGAGCGGGTGCTGGCGGACGGGACCGTCAGGATCCCGCTCGAGGATGACGACGTGCTGCGCCTGGGCGCCGAACTGAAGCGGCTCGAGATCGATGCCGTCGCGATCATGTTCCTGCATTGCTACCGCAATCCGGAACACGAGGCGCGCGCCAAGCGCCTGCTCGAGCAGCGCTATCCCGACATGTTCGTCTCGGCCTCCCATGAGCTGTCACAGGAATACCGCGAGTTCGAACGCTGCTCGACCGTGGTGGCCAACGCCTATATCGGTCCGCGCGTGCGCTCGTATCTGTCCGAAATGGAAGAACAGCTCACCGCCTGCGGATTCGAGGGCTCGCTGCTGATCGTGCAGTCGACCGGCGGCCTCTACGAGGCGGACCAGGCGCGCAGCCATTGCGTGCGCATGCTGGAATCGGGACCGGCCGCCGGCGTGATCGGCACGCGGACGTTGTGTCATCAACTCGGCATCGAGAATGCGATCGCGTTCGATATGGGCGGCACCACCGCCAAAGCCGGCGTGATCTACAAAGGCGAGGCGCTGACGACCGGCGCGGCCTTGATCGGAGGCTATGAGCGCGCGCTTCCGATCCAGATCGCGATGATGGATATTTTCGAAGTGAGCGCCGGCGGTGGCTCGATCGCGCGTGTCGATGAAACCGGCGCGCTGCGAGTCGGGCCCCAGAGCGCCGGCGCCGATCCCGGCCCGGCCTGCTACGGGCTCGGGGGAACCGAGCCGACCGTCACCGATGCCAATCTGGCGCTGGGCCGGCTTGGCGCAGACCGCTTTCTCGGCGGGGAAATGAAGCTCGATCAGGGCGCGGCCGAGACCGCGCTCCGGACCAGGATCGGTCAGCCGCTCAACAAGACCATGATCGATGCGGCGCATGGCATCCTGCAGATCGCCGTGACGGCGATGTCCTATGCCGTGAAGGGGGTCTCGACCGAGCGCGGGCTCGATGCCGGAGATTTCGTGCTGTTTGCTTATGGCGGGGCGGGGCCGTTACACGCGACCGCCGTCGCGCGCGAACTCGGCATCCGCAACGTCATCATTCCGCGGGCGCCGGGTGTATTCTCGTCGTTCGGCATGCTGTTCTCGGACCTTCGCTATGATTTCGTCCGGACTCGATTGATGCGCCTCGATACCGCACCGCTCGAGGACATTACCGGCGTCTATGCGACCATGGAGAATGAAGGCCGCGCCGCGATAGCGCAGACATCGGCCAAGCAGGCCGAAGTCGAAATCCGGCGTGCGGCGGACATGCGCTATGTCGGCCAGGAACATGCCGTCACGGTGGACATTCCCCTCGAAGTCTTCGAACGCGGCGACCGCGCGGTGATCAAGCGCCTGTTCGACGACACCCATGACCTGCGTTACGGGACCTGTGCTCCGGAGGAGCCGGCGGAGATCGTCAGCCTGCGCAGCACGGTCTCAGGCATCATGGTCAAACCGCCGATCGAAGGCGTCACCGCCGGAACGGCGGAGACTCCAGCCTCGGCTTTCTCCGGATCGCGCAAGGTGTTTTTTGCGGAAGCGGGCGGCATGATCGACACGCCGACCTATGCCCGCGCGGAACTGCTGGCCGGAAATCGGATCGCAGGGCCGGCTCTGATCGAGGAGCATGCCTCGACGACCGTTCTGGTGCCGGGAGACGCGCTGCAAGTCGATCATCTCGGAAATCTTCGTATCACGGTGGGAGACCGCAAATGACTTCCCGCTCGGTCACAGAAGCGCGCGTCGATCCGGTCGTCACGGAGATCATCCGCAATGGGGTGATCGCGGTGACCGAGGAGATGAAAATCAACCTGATGCGCACCGCATATAACGTCATCATCTACGAGGCGCTCGATTTCACGGTCGGCTTGTTTACGGCCGATGGGAGGACCGTCTCGATCGGCCTCGGTCTGCCGATGTTCATTCGCGGCATGGCGGAGACGGTCAAGGCGAAGCTCAAGCATTTCGGCGCCGAAAACCTGAGGCCGGGCGACGTCCTCATCACCAACGACGCCTACACCACCGGCTCGCATCTGAACCACATCACGATCACCCAGCCGGTCTTCCATGACGGGGCGCTGATCGGATTCACCTGTTGCATGGCCCACTGGACCGACATCGGCGGCACGCTGGGCACGATGACCACGGACATCTATTCCGAAGGCCTGCAGATCCCGTTCCTCAAGCTGTATCGTGAGGGACACGTGAATCAGGACCTGATCGACATCATCCGGATCAACGTGCGCATTCCGGACCGGGCGATCGGCGATCTTCGGGCGCAATTGACCGCGGTACGGTCCGGCGAGAAGCGCTTCGTCGAACTGCTCAATCGTTATGGACGCGACAATGTTCTCGGCGCTATTGAGGACATCATGGACCACTCCGAACGGGCCGCGCGCGCGCATACCCGCAGCATTCCCGACGGAACCTATGAAGCCGAATCGTTCATGGACGACGACGGCATCGACATCGGCAAGCGCATTCCGATCAAGGTCCGGGTCGTGGTCAAGGACGACCAGATGACCATCGACCTGAGCGACGTCTCGAAGCAGGTGCGGGGATTCTATAATTCCGGGCTCACCACCGGCATCGCCTGCTGCCAGGTGGCCTATAAATGCATCGCGTCACCGACCGATTATCCGATCAACGACGGCAGTTTCCGTGCGCTTGAAACCATCGTGCCGGAGGGGCGGGTGATCAGCGCGTTGCGTCCGGCGCCGATGCGGTGGTGGATGACGTTCCCGATGACGATCATCGACACCGTGTTCAAGGCATTGACGCCTGCGATCCCGGCGCGGGTGATTGCCGGCCATCATGCCGATCTGCTGATGGGGGTCATGAACGGCATCGATCCGCGCAGCGGCCGCTTCTTCATCGGTGCGCTCGGCCCGTGTGGCGGCGGCTGGGGAGCCAAGCGCGATGAGGACGGCATCTCGGCCACGATCTGCATGAATGATGGCGACACCCACAATAGTCCGGTCGAGATGATGGAAACCAAGTACCCGATCGTCATCGAGCGGCATGCGCTGGTGCCGGATTCCGGCGGAGCCGGCCGGCGTCGTGGTGGCCTTGGTCTCGAATACGTCGTGCGTTCGAGCGGCAACATCAATGTCAGCACGCAGGTCGAGCGGGTTCACTGTGAGCCGTGGGGCCTGGAGGGCGGTTTGTCCGGGCGCGGCAATCGCGTCGAACTGATCCGCGACGACCAGCGCGTCACCGATCTTCCGAATGCCAAGGTGCTGATGACAAGGCTGAAGGCGGGCGATGGTTACGTGATGCGCTCGGGCGGCGGCGGTGGTTTCGGCCATCCCGCGGAACGGCCCACCGCTGACGTCCGTCACGACGTTGTCCAGGGCTACGTTTCAGCGGCGGCGGCGCGCGATCTCTACGGGGTCGTGATCGATCCGGCGACCTTCGTGGTGGATGAGGCTGCGACCGAGAAGATGCGGGACGCGATGGAGAAGAGCGCCTAGCCTTTCTGTAACAACAAGCGCCAGGGGCGCAAAATCGGAGGAGACATCATGATCGGAATTGCGCGGAGCCTCGGTGCTACGATCCTGGCCTCGGCCCTGTTGGCGTTGGCTGCCGGCACGCCATCGTCCGCTTTGGATATGACGCCTGAGCTCAAGAAAGTGGTCGATGGCGCCAAGGCCGAAGGCAAGCTCAAGATCGAATCCCTGCCGGATGTCCTGGCCGGCCCTGAAGGGGTGAAGGCGGCCGTTGCCTGGATGAAGAAGGAATTCGGCATCGAGGTAGAAGGCAACTGGGGCCCGAACCCGGCCTTCGCGCAACAGGCGGCCAAGCTGTTCACCGAGATGCAGAGCAATCAGAAGGCATCCAGTGACGCTTTCACGGCGACGGCCGTTCAGATCACGCCGATGCTCGATCGCGGCCTGTTCCAGTCGGTCGAATGGAGCAAGCTGCTGCCGGGACGCATCACGCCGAACATCGTGGAAGCTGACGGCCGGGCGTTGCGTGTGCTCACACAGATGCCGGGCATCCTGTACAACAAGCAGAAGCTGCCGGAGGTCGCCAAGATCACGGCGATGGAAGACCTGCTGAAGCCGGAATTCAAAGGCAAGTTCACCACGACGCCCTATCTCGCCGGGTTCGACGTGCTCGCCTCGAAGGAAGTGTGGGGACCGGAGAAGACCGCCGACTATGTCACCAAACTGGCGGGCCAGGTGTCGGGCCTGCTGTTATGCGGCGCGACCGAACGCATCGCA
>CANKHJ010000098.1 GCA_947481635.1 Bradyrhizobiaceae bacterium | reverse complement strand
TGCTTAGCGCCTTTGTTGCATCGTCGCTGTTTCGCAACATCGCGCTCGCGCTGGCGGCAGGCTCGATCGTGTTCCTCTATGTCCAGGGTGGGATCCCGAGCTTGGTGTCGTTCTCCAAAATGATGGAGAAGGAATTCCTCGCGATCCCGGATTTCTCCAAGGGAATGATGGTCGGGCTCGCGGTGTCGGCGGTGCTGCTATTCGGCCTGTGGCAGCGCGGCGCGCGGTCGTCGTAAGTGTGTCCCCGAAATACTTGCGTGTCCCCGCGAAGGCGGGGACCCATACGCTGCTGCCTCTCTAGGGAAGTCGGATAGAGCTTACCTTTTTCGTTCTGCACGGCGTATGGGCCCCCGCCTGCGCGGGGGCACCCATTCATTCCGCAAAATCATAATCGCGCGGCCGCACCCGCTGCGTAAGCCAGCGATACTCGGTCGCAAAACCCGCCCAGTTGGTGGTGATGCGGCCTTCCACGGTCTTGAAATAGGTATTGCAGTCGGCACGCGCGGCGACGGTCTTGGAAAGCCGCTCCTGCGACTTGGTGTTGAACGCGCTCTGCACGTCCGGACGGACATTCATAGTCCGCGCCTTGCGCAGCGCAAGGGTACGGATCGCATCGACAATGTAGCGCGCCTGGCATTCGAGCATGAAGATGATGCTCGATGGCGCATTGGTGTTCGGTCCGTAAAGCATGAAGAAGTTCGGGAAGCCGGTGACGGTGATGCCGAGATAGGCCTCGGCGCCGTGGCGCCAGGCGTCGTTGAGGTCCTTGCCGCCGAGGCCTTTCATGCGCATCGGTTGGAGGAAATCGGTCGGGGTGAAGCCGGTGCCGTAGATGATCGCATCGACCTTGCGGACTTGCCCGTCATGGGTCTCGATGCCGTCCGGCAGGATGCGCGCGATCGGCGCGTCGACCACCTCGACATTCGGACGCGTCACGGCCTCATACCATTCGTTCGAGACCAGCTGGCGCTTGCAGCCCATCGGATATTGCGGCGTGAGCTTTTCGCGCAGCACCGGGTCCTTGACCTTGTCCGCGAGCAGCTTGCGGAACGCGGCTTCGCCGAGCAGGCGCGCCCCCGGATTCCACAGCCGGCGGAAGATGAAGCGCTCGAATTGCAGGAACACCCGCAGCCGCGCCAGCCAGCGCAGCCCGCGCTTCTCGCCGAGCCACAGGTCGATCGGCGCGTTGCCGGGGAAGATCGCCTTCGGCATCACATATTGCGGCGAGCGCTGGAACAGATGCAGCTTGCCGACCTTCGGCGCGATCTTGGGCAGGAATTGCACGCAGCTTGCGCCGTTGCCGATCACCGCGACGGTCTTGCCCTCGAGCTTGTAATCGTGGTTCCAGCGCGACGAGTGGAAGCTCTCGCCCTTGAAATTCTCGCGACCGGGAATGTTCGGCAGGTTGGGGCGGTTGAACAGGCCGACCGCGGAAATCAGGATTGGGGTGATGTAGCGGTCGCCCTTGGTGGTCTCGACGGTCCAGCGGCCGGTGGGTTCATCGAACACCGCGCTGGTCACTTCGGTGTTGAAGGTGACGTGGCGGCGCACGCCATATTTTTCGACGATGCCGAGCGTGTAGTCCCAGATCTCATCGCGCCCCGCGAACGGCCCGGACCATTTGTAGCTTTGCTCGAACGAGAACGAGTAGAAGCGCGAGACCACGTCGCAGGCGGCGCCCGGGTAGCTGTTGTCGCGCCAGACGCCGCCGACGTCCGCGGCGCGTTCCAGGATGGTGAATTCGCCCATTCCGGCCCTGGTCAGCGCAATCGCCGTGGCGATGCCGCCGAAGCCGCAGCCGATGATCAGGATCGGGACCTGGATATTGCGCGTGGCGCTGGTGACGGGCGTTTCCTGAACATGGACGTTCATGGTTGTCTTTTCCTGCTCGCGCGGCTGTTGCCCGGATTGTCACACACGAACCAGCCCGCCATCAACGTAAAGTGTCTGCCCAGTCATGAAGCCGGAATCCGCGCTGGCGAGGAAAGATAAGGTTCCGACCAGATCGTCCGGCGTCTGCTGGCGCGGGATCGCCTGCTTCGCGGCCACGGCCGCATAGAGCGCCTCCTGCGGCAGCCCGCGATAGCTGTCGCCGAGCTCCAACGTGCCGGGCGTGCGCGTCAGTCCCGGCGCGATCGCGTTCACGGTGATGCCGAATTTTCCAAGATCGGTGGCGAGCGCGCGGGTGAAGCCGACCACGCCGCCCTTGCTGGCGATGTAATGGGTCAGGCCCGGCGCCATCTGCCCGAAGGTGTTCGAAGCGATGTTGATGATGCGGCCGAAGCCGCGCGTCTTCATGCCGGGCACGAAGCGCTTGCTCATCAGGAACACGGCATCGAGATTGGTCGCCATGATGCGGCGCCAGTCCTCGAAGCTGACGTCGTCGAAATGCTGGTTCGGGATCAGGCCGGCATTATTGACCAGGATATCGCAGCGCCCGAACGCGCTTTCCACCTCGCGGCCCAGCGCCTCGACCTGTGCGGGATCGCCGACGTCGCAGGTGACTGAGATTGCCTGGCGGCCGAGCGCATTCACCTTGGCGACGGTCTCGTCTCCCGGCCGGATGTCGGTCACCACGATATCGGCGCCTTCGGAGGCGAGCCGCGTCGCATAGGCCTGGCCGATGCCGCGCGCGGCGCCCGAGATGACGGCAATTTTTCCCGCGTGCCGCTGGTCCATGGAATTTTCCCCCGATGATGACGAGCAGTTTGACGGGGCGGGGCCGAGCCCGCAATGATTGCGTTGCGAACAGGAGCCATGACATGCCGCTCGATCCCGATGCCCAGAAAATGCTCGACATTGCCCGTGCGGCGGGTCGCCCCCCAGTCGAGAACCTGACCCCGGACGAGGCCCGGACCATGATGAGGGCGGCGCGCGCCGCGCTGAAGCAGGTGTCGCCGGAACTCCCCGAGGTGCGCGATCTCACCGCGCCGGGGACTCATGGCGTGATTCCGCTGCGGCTTTACCGCAACCGCTCGGCCGGGGAGCAGGCCTCGCAGCCGGTGCTGGTGTTCTTCCATGGCGGCGGCTGGGTGTTCGGCGATATCGAGACCCACGACATCCTGTGCCGCCATCTCGCCAAGGCCGCCGACTGCACCGTGATCTCGGTGGATTATCGCCTCGCGCCCGAACACAAATTTCCGGCCGCCTACGACGATTCACGCGCCGCGACGCTGTGGGTCGCGGAGAATGCCGCGAAGCTCGGCATCGACCGCAACCGCATCGCGGTCGGCGGCGACAGCGCCGGCGGCAACCTTGCTACCACCGTTGCGCTGATGGCGGCGCATAGCGGCCTGAATCCGCCGCTGATGTTCCAGGTGCTGATTTATCCGGCGGTGGACATGGGCTTCGCGCATCCGTCCTATACCCAGATGGGGGAGGGCTACACGCTCACCGCCGCCGGCATGCGCTGGTTCCGCGATCACTATCTGCGCTCCGAGGCCGACATTGCGGATTGGCGCGCCTCGCCGCTGCGCGCCAAGGATTTGTCCAGACTGCCGCCAGCTCTGGTGATTACCGCCGGCCACGATCCGCTCTGCGACGAAGGCGTGGATTATGCGCGCAAGCTGGAACAGGCCGGCGTGCCGGTGACGTACCGCCATTTCCCCGGCCAGATGCACGGCTTCGCCGGCGCGAGCGGCTGGATCCGGGAGACCGACGATCTGATCGAGGAGATCGGCAAGGCATTGCGCGGGGCGTGGACGAAGGGGTAGGGCGCGTTCGCGGGGCGGCCCCAACGGTTGCTCCACACTCGGTCGTCATGCCCGCGCAGGCGGGCATCCAGTACTCTGAGACCTATCGATAGGGCACGGCGTACTGGGTCCCCGCCTTCGCGGGGACGACAAGAGTGGTTGGGTCTAGGCGATCCGCGCCATTGCCGCGTTGAATGCTGGTGCAAGTTCCGGCACGCCGCGCCAGATCATGTCGAGCGCGACATACAGAATGATCGCGAGGCCGACATAGGCGATCCAGCGATGATTGGTGAGGAGCCGCGCGATGTAATTCGCGGCGAGGCCCATCAGCGCGATCGAAAGGATCAAGCCGAATACCAGCACCAGCGGGAATTCGCGCGATGCGCCGGCGACCGCGAGCACGTTGTCGAGCGACATCGACACGTCGGCGATGACGATCTGCAACGCCGCCTGCCCGAAGGATTTGCGCGGTGCGCGTGCGGCGATCGAGCCGTCGGAGTTGATGTCGTAGTCGACCATCGCCTCGAGCGCGTCGTTTTCCTGATGGGGCGGGGTGCGCAATTCGCGCCACATCTTCCAGCACACCCACAGCAGCAGCACGCCGCCGGCGAATAACAGCCCGACGATCTGCAGCAATTGCGTTGTCACGCCGGCAAAGGCGATGCGCAGCACGGTGGCGGCGATGATGCCGACCAGGATCGCGCGGGTGCGCTGCTCGGCGGGGAGGCCGGCGGCTGCGAGGCCGATGACGATGGCATTGTCGCCGGCCAGCACCAGGTCGATCATGATGACCTGGATCAGGGCAGTCAGCGCCTCGGCGGTCCACAGCGCGGCGATGGCTTCAGGAGAGAAAAGAGAGGTCATGCGTTCGGTCCCTTTGCACGGAAGTGGAAGGGGCGGCCGCATGACGTGCGATATCGCGCGCGTAATGCCGCGCTCTTTATCGACACCAGCGTCTGAATGATTTCAGACGACCGTTTCACGGGGCCACTCCAATCAATTCCAGTCCGACATCGCAGCCATTGAGCTGCCAGAGGGGCCCGGCCTGGTCGTTCAGTCTCCCGGCGCGCGAGATCAACTCACGCGTGGGAGTCGCTTTAAGTCGACGCTGCCGGATAACCGAACAGCGCCAGGATCTGATCGGTCTCGCTCACCATTGCGCAGGCGAGGCCGATCAGGATGAATGCACCCGACACGTCCCAGGCGTTGACAGCGTTGGGACGGATTTGCGGCCGGCGCAGGCGCGCATAGAGCGCGATGGCGCCGCCGCCCGCGAGTACGGCAAGACTCAAAGCCGGCAATACATGCTGCGCCGGCAGGACTTGTGCGAGCGTGAGCAGGATCAGCGCGATCGTCACGGCCAGCGCCGCCGGCGCGAGATGCGGCCGAAGCGGCGCGATCAAATCACGGTAAGCATGCGCGCCAGTTTTGCGGCGATGCATTCGACGCTCCATCACGGATCGTCGATAGATATTGCGGACGCGGCCGGAGGGCTATTCGCAACACTGGGGTGGTAGTTCTACGGTGTTGCGAAGGTCACGGCGTGATGCGCTGCAGGCGGATCGCTTGGCGCACCAGCGCGGCGATGCTTTCGGCCTGCATCTTCTCCATCACCTGCGCGCGATAGCTCTCCACGGTGCGCGTGCTGATCACGAGCTTCGCGGCGATCGCCTGGCTGGTGAAGCCCTGCGCGACCAGATCGAAGATTTCCACCTGGCGCGGCGTCAGGCGCGCGAAACGCTGGTCGAGCGGATCGCCGGACGGCGCCTGGGCCTGGGTGAGCGCCTGTTGCAGCGCGCGGTTGATCGCCGCGATCAGCGCGGTATCGTCGATCGGTTTCTCGATGAAATCCTGCGCGCCGGCCTTGATGCCGGCGACTGCCATCGGCACGTCGGCATGGCCGGAGATCAGGATCACCGGCAGGCTGGAGCCGCGCTCGCCGAGCTCGCGCACTAATGCGATGCCGTCCATGCCGGGCATGCGTACGTCGGTCACAACGCAGCCAGACGGGCGCTCGGGGAGGGCTTTGAGGAAGCTTTCCGCGGAAGGGTGCAGCTCGACGTTGAAGCCAAACACGTTGAGCATTTCGCCGAGCGCGTCGCGCACGGCGGCCTGGTCGTCGATCACGTAAACTTTTGGGTCGGCCATGGTCACATCGATTGCGGGTTGTCGAGCGGGAGGGAGAAGCGGAATTCCGTCGCGCCGGGCTTTGCCGACTCGAGCCACAATACTCCGCCATGGGATTCGATGATGGATTTGCTGATCGAGAGGCCAAGACCCAGCCCCTCATGTTTCGACGTGGTCAGCGGCTCGAACAGCCGGCTGCTCACCGCTTCGTCGATCCCCGGTCCGTTGTCGAGGACCTGCACCTCGACCCGCGCCGGCCCGTCAAGCAGCCGCACCGCGACGCGGATTTCAGGGTTCTCGACGCCGGCCCCCTTCAGCGCATCGATCGCGTTGCGGATCAGGTTGAGCGCGACCTGCTGGAGCTGCACCCGGTCGGCGTGGACCGGCGGCAGATTGTCCGGGATGTCGAGGTCGATGACGAGATCGGCAGCGCCGGCATCGGCGCGCACCAGCAGGATTGCATCTCGCAGCGTGTCGCCGATATCGGTGGTGCTGAGATGCGGGCGGCCCCGACGCAACAATTCGCGCATCCGGCGCACCACCGCGCCGACATGGTCGATCTGATCGATCAGGCGCGCGAGGTTGGCTTGCGCGCGCGGCAGGTCCGGCTCGGGCAGCGTCAGAATCTGTTGCGCCGAGCGAGCGAGCGCGCGCGCCGCGGTCATCGGCTGGTTGATCTCATGCGCCACCGCCGAGGCCATGCCGCTGACCAGGTTGTGGCGCGCGGCGTCGGCGGCATCCGCGCCTTTTTCGCGCAGCAAGGCGGCCATTTGTCGCGTCGCGCGCTCCGCCGCGCGGCGCTCGCTGACCACCACGCCGACGATCAGCGCGGTCGCGGTGAGCACCAGCATCAGGATCTGGAATTCGGTAAACTCGGCGGTGCTGTAGCCATGGGCATGCAGCACCCCGACCAGTGCGAGCTGGATCGTCGCCAGCCCGATACAGGCGCCGTCGAAGCCGTGACGCACCGCCGCCACCATCGCCGGCAGGAACAGCAGGTAGAACAGATGCGAGCCGTTGACGCCTTCGATGCCGAGGATCAGCCACAGCAGGGCGAGCACCGTGATGGCAAACACCGCGAAGCTCGGCAGGTGTTCGGTCAGCGCGCGCGCCTCGTCGCGCGGATACAGCAGGAAGCGCAATGTCAGCGGCGTGCCGACCGCGATGCCGATAATGTCGCCGACCAGCAGCGGCGTCGATGCGACCAGCGCATCGGCGAAGTCGAGCTTGGCGTCGGCCATCAGCAGCAGTGACAACGCCAGCGCCGACAGGATCGCGCCGGCGCCGCCGGCCGTCAGGATCACGACGATGTCGCGCAGCCGGCTGAGCGCCGGATCGAGCTGAAACCAGCGCCGCGCGACAATCGCCATGCCGCCATAGGCTGCGGCGATGGCGGTGGCGATGCCGAATACCACCCACCAGTCGAGATTGCTGCGCAGCACGATGATCTCGGCGAGCAGCGCGCCGGCGAACAGCACCGCGGCGTAGCGCGCGCCGGCGATGATCATCAGCGCGAAGACCAGCCCGAGCCCCGGATTCCACGGCGTGACCGGGACGCCCTTATACTCGTGGATGAAGCTGACCCATTCGAGGACGACATAGGCCGCGAGGAAGGCCGCCCCGACCAGCAGGCGCGCCACGCGCGGACTGGCCGCGAAGCGGCCGAGGTCGCGCCGCAGCGACGCGTCTGCCTCCTCAACCTTGGTCACCGCCGCACCTTCCGCCGTTTTTGCCGCCGCTTTTGTCGCCGCCACATCCTCGTCACCCCTCGTGGGGCATTATTATGGGGAAAGCCGGCGGATGGCGAAATGCGACCGTTTCGACTAGCATCAGTCCGGTCAAAACAGAGACATCGCGGACACAAGAGCCGCATGGGGAACGCAGGAGCTTAAGCCCGATGAATTCCGTCACCAAATCGTCGCTGTCCGTCCCGTTCGATGCCGCGCGGCTCGATCGCCTGATGGACGACGCGGGCATCGACGTCCTGCTGGTCACCTCGAAGCATAATGTCCAATACCTGCTCGGCGGCCATCGCGCCTTCTTCTTCGACTACATGGATGCCTTCGGCATCAGCCGTTATCTGCCGGTTCTGGTCTATCCGAAGGGCGCGCCGGACAAGGCCGCCTATATCGGTCACGGCATGGAGGGCTACCAGCATCAGGTGAAGCCGCTCTGGACGCCCTTGGTGCAGACCAACGGCGCCGGCTCGGTCGATTCCATGGAGAAGGCGGTCGCGCATGTGAAAAAGCTCGGCCTGCGCAGCAAGCGCGTCGGCGTCGAGAGCGCCTTCCTGCCGCTCGATGCTGCCGCCGCTCTCAATCGCGACCTGCCGGGCGCGGAGGTGGTCGACGGGCTATTCGTGCTGGAGCGGTTGCGCGCGGTGAAGACGCCGGAAGAGCTCGACCTGCTGCGCATCGCCTCCGACCGCGTGATCGAGGCAATGCTCGCGGTGTTCGCCGGTCACGGTCCCGGCACCACCAAGAACGTACTCACCGAGGCGCTGCGCCGCGAGGAGGTGAATCGCGGACTGACCTTCGAATATTGCCTGATCACGGCGGGCGCGAGCCACAACCGTGCGCCATCCGATCAGCGCTGGGAGCAGGGCGAGGTATTGTCGCTTGATTCCGGCGGCAATTATCAAGGCTATATCGGCGACCTCTGCCGCATGGGCATCATGGGCGAACCGGATGCCGAGCTGGAAGACCTGCTCAACGAGATCGAAGTGATCCAGCGCGCTGCGATGGAGCCAATCAAGCATGGCGCGATTGGCGGCGAGATCTACGTCACCGGCGAAGCAGCGCTGCGCAACGCATCGCAACGCAACCACACCCAGTTCCTCGCGCACGGCATGGGCCTGGTCACCCACGAGGCGCCGCGGCTGACCAGCCGCGGCCCGGTGCGCTATCCGGGCTATGACGCCGACAAGCCGCTTGAGGCCGGCATGGTGGTTTCGGTCGAGACCACGATGCAGCATCCCAAGCGCGGCTTCATCAAACTGGAGGACACCGTGGTCGTCACCAAGGACGGCTACGAGATGTATGGCGAGGCCGGTCGCGGCTGGAATCGCGGCGGTATGGCGGTATTGCGCGGCGCGTGACGCGGGCCGGGTGGTTCCTCCAGGCGCGGCGGGCTTAAGGACTCATACTTGAGATACCGGGAAGTTCTTCGGGCCCGTTAAGCCCCCCTTACGGGCGCTCATCCATATTGTCGAGCGGGTCTTTCGTGCCTGCCTGTATTTCAGCCTGTCGCGGGGGCGCTTGGCCGATGAATGATGAGAACCATGCTTCTGTCTCTGACACGCGTGCTGCGCCGCTTCTCCGCCGATCGCCAGGGCAGCGTCGCGATCATGTTCGGCTTGGCGTTGCTTCCGTTGCTTGCGGCGGTCGGCGCCGGGGTCGACTATAGCCGCGCGGCGTCCGCGCGCACCGCGCTGCAGGCCGCTGCCGATGCCACGGCGCTGATGCTCTCGAAGACCGCGTCCACCATGACGGCGGCGCAGCTGCAGTTGAAGGCGACCGCGATTTTCAATGAGCTCTACGTCAAGGCCGATACGACCAACAACACGGTGACCCCGACCTTCACCTTGGTCGGCGGTTCTCAGGTCAAGGTCGAGGCCAAAAGTACGATCAAGACCTATTTCATCAAGGTGGTTGGTCCATCGAGCATCAATCTCACGGCGTCTTCCGTCGCCAAATGGGGCAGCACGCGGCTGCGCGTTGCGCTGGTGCTCGATACCACTGGATCGATGTCGAGCGACGGCAAGATCGACGCGCTCAAGACCTCGACCAAGAATCTGCTGACCCAACTTCAGGCTGCCGCAAGCACCGACGGCGACGTGCTGGTGTCGATCGTGCCGTTCAGCAAGAACGTCAATGCCGGGGCGAGCAACTATAACGCCACCTGGATCGACTGGACCGATTGGGAAGACGAACCCGCGAGCATCAAGACCACCAAACCCAGCAACTGGGAATCGGTCGGGCCCGGTTCCGCCTGTCCGTTCACCACCTCCAATGACGGCTTCCGTTGCGCGCCGAGCCCGGTCAGCACCTCGGAGGTATCGAATATTCCTTCGAGCGGCACCTATAACGGCTATATCTGTCCCGGCACCGATACCGGCGGCGATGACACGACCAACATCGGTATTCTCTATAACGGCTGCTACACCAGCGTGAATTCGACGCGCACCATTGCCACCGGCTCCTCCGCGAGCTGTGGCACCAAGTCGAATTGCAGTTGCAGCGGCAGTGGCAGCAGCAAAGTCTGCACCCAGTCCTATATCAGTCATCCCTGGGTGAAGAATGCGCGCAATACCTGGACCGGCTGCGTCACCGACCGCGGCGCCGCCGCCGGCCCGGTATCCGACTATGATCGCAAGATCACCGCACCGAGCACCAGCATCGTCGCCACGCTGTTTCCGGCGGAGCAGAGCGCCTATTGTTCGCCGCAGGTGACCGCGCTCAACTACAACTGGGCGACCATGAAAACCTCGGTCGATGCGCTCTATCCGCTCGGCGCGACCAACCAGCCGATCGGCCTGGTGTGGGGTTGGCAGTCGCTGGTGGGCGGTGGGCCGTTCCCGACGCCGCCGGCCAAGGACACCAATTACACCTATTCGGAAGTCATCGTGCTGATGTCGGACGGACTCAACACCTTGAACCGCTGGAACGGCAACGGATCCAGCGTCAACACCTCGGTCGACAAGCGGATGTATGAATCCACCACGCTCGGCACCTGCGTCAACGCCAAGGCCGCGGGCATCACGATCTACGCGGTGCACGTCAATACCGGCGGCGACCCGAAATCCACATTGCTGGAAAGCTGTGCCAGTGGGACCGACAAATTCTGGATGGTCACGGCCAGCAGCGGGTTGGACACGGTGTTCAAGGCGATCGGCACCAACCTGTCACAGCTCAGGATCGCGCAGTAGCTTCGGTAGCGATCAACGTTTCCGGGTCGGATGATCGGTCCGCAATTCGCGGAACTCTTCCGGTCCCTTGAGCAGCCTGCGTTTGCGGCTGGCGCGTTCTTCGTCGGTTGCGGTGGGATCGGCCAGGCGATCGATCTGTACGCCGGCGAGTTCCGAGGCCTTGGTCTTGGCGCTCGGGCTGAGCAGCTTGGCGGTCTCGGCATTCGCGAGGCCGATCTCGACCAGGCGGCGGATCGCGTCGGCGCGGCTCAAACCGCCAGCTTCGACGCTCCACGCATCGACCTGCGCGGTCAACGCCTCCGGCAATCGCACCGCGGAGACTGGATCCCGCGGTGTTGCGGGGCCGGGGCTTTTGGAGGGCGCCTTGGGTGGTTTGATCATGTTTTTGTCTACCGGAAACGCCCGCCGATAGGAAGCCGCGGAGACGAGGCTACTAAAATACCGTATCAAGAACATGATCAGCTCTCGTGGCAGCGCGGGCCGAAGCATGTCGGTGGCGAACCTGCTAACGTGACGTGATGGTTCAGACACCGGCAGTGCTTGCTTGCGCCACGATGATGGCGGCGTTCTGGACGCTGCTTGGGTTGCCGCTGGCCATGCGGGCGATGCCGCGCCCGCTCTGCTGGTTTCTGGCTCCCGCGCTCGGATGGGCGATTCATGGCGCGCTCTCGTTACCGCTTCATTCCGCGATCGGGATGTCGAGACCGGTCGTCCTGATAACGACTATCGCCGTTGCGATGGCCGCGGCTGTCGCGCTTTGGCTGCAACGGTCGGGTTTCCGCGGACAGCGGCCGGACCGCTTGCTGGTGGCGGCGGTGTTGGGCGCCGTGCTGTTGGCGTTGGTGCCGATGATGGCCATCCTGCCGCACGAGACGTCCCTCGGGACCACGCTGGCGCCGCCAATCTTTGACCATTCGAAGATCGCGATGATCGACGAAATGCGACGCTTCGGCGTTCCGGCGAAGAATCCCTTCTTCAGCGAGATCGGCGCGCCGGAGCGCGTTTCCTATTATTATCTCTGGCACTTCAGCGCTGCGCTGATGGCGATCCTGGCCGGTGTGAATGGCTGGGAGGCCGATGCCGCGCTGACCTGGTTCACCGCCTGCGCCTCGCTGCTGCTGATGGTCGGGATTGCCACTTGGGTCAGCGGGCGCGGTTCGGCGGGGATTGTCGCGATCGCGTTGGCGGCGACTGGCTCGGCACGCGTGATTGTCGGATGGCTGCTCGGCTCGGAGACGACGCATGCCCTCGTCGGATGGAGCACCGGTTTTGGCGGCTGGCTGTTTCAGGTGTCCTGGGCGCCGCAGCATGTGGCTTCGGCCATGTCGGTCGTGCTCGCCTGCATCCTGCTGGCAAATCTGGCGAGCACCGGCGGGGTGTTCGTCACGATTTTGCTGGCCTTGGTGGCCGCGGCAGGGTTCCAAAGTTCGGCCTGGGTTGGAGGCGTCACCTTTGCCATTGCGGCGGTGTTGATCGGAGCGAACCAACTCCGGATCGTGGAGCGCCAGCGCCGCCTTTCGTTGCTGTTGAGCGCCGGCGTCGCTGCAGCGCTGGCGATCGCGCTGGCAGCGCCGTTCATCTACGACCAGGCCGTCACGACCGCGCTGCGCGATGGGGGCGTTCCGCTCACGATCGCGCCGGTGCAAGTTCTGGGCAGCGCCTGGCCCGAGGCGTTCCGCAGGCTGCTCGATCTGCCTGCCTATTGGCTAGTGTATCTGCCGTTGGAATTTCCCGCATTCTATCCCGCCGGAATGATCGGTCTGTTCTGGGCGCTCGGACAACGATCGTCGTCGGTGGAACGGCGCGAGCTGCTTTTTGCGCTGTCATTGCTTGTCGCGGCGAGCCTGACGGTGGCGTGGCTGCTGGTCAGCGTTGTCGGTGGCAATAATGACCTCGGCTGGCGCGCGATCCTTCCGGCGGCGATGCTGCTGATCGCGTTCGCGGCGGCCGGTCTGTCGCATTGGCTGGCAACGCGGGCGCCGGTGCCGTCCGTGGTCGGCGTGGCCGGACTTTTGTTGGGCCTGCCCGAAGGCGCTTTGATCGCCGCCGACAACATGATCGCTCGCCCAAACGCGGCGTCGCGGGCTTTTGCCGAATCGCCGGCGATGTGGGACGCGGTGCGCCGCAGTTCCAGCGCCGCCGAGCGGGTCGCCAACAACCCGAATTTTCTTGGCGGCATGACCTCTTGGCCGGTCAATATTTCCTGGGCGCTGCTGGCTGATCGCCGCTCGTGTTACGCGGGTTGGGAACTCGCGCTGCCCTTTGCTCCCCTCTCGGCGGTGCGTCGCGCCGGGGTCGATGCGCTGTTTGTTCGGGTATTCGATGGCACCTCCGCCCCGGACGATGTCGCGCAACTGAGCGAGCGGTATCGCTGCGATGTCGTCGTCATAACCCCTCAGGATGGCGCCTGGCTGCGCGATCCCTTCGCGGCGAGCGATCGTTATCGGGTGGTCGAGAGCCGGCCCGCTGCGTGGCGTATTTACCGGCGGGTCTTGCCGTAAACGTAGTTGCCTCGCTCAGAGACCGCTGTGCCAGTTGAAGCCTTTGTTTTCCCAATATCCGCCCGGATAAGTGTTGGTCACCTCGATTGCAGTGATCCATTTCGGATTCTTGAAGCCAAGCTTGGTGGCGGTGCGCAGCCGCAGCGGGAAGCCGAAGGGATCGGTCACCGGCTGCCGCGCATATTTTGTCGCAAGGATGGTCTGCGGATGCAGCGCCGTCGCCATGTCGATGCTGCCGGTATAGTCATCGGCGCATTTGAACGCGACGTATTTGGCGGTGAGATCGGCGCCGATCCGTTCCAGGAAATGGCGGAAATTCACGCCGGACCATTGGCCGATATAGTCCCAGCCTTCGACACAGATATGCCGAATGATCCATTCCTGCTCGGGCAGCGCATAGATCTGCTGCGCGGTCCATGACCGCTTGTCCTTGATCAAGCCCGCGAGTTCGAGTTTCCACGTCGCGCCGTCGACCGGCTTTACCTCGGTAATCTCGTAAAAGGCGTTGAAGCGCGGCGGCTTCACCACCTGGGCTTCGGAAAAGGTCGGGGCCAGATGATTGGGCCGGAAGATCAACTCCTGGACCTTGTCGTTGAACGTTGACACGGCGCGCAATACCGCCTGGACCGCGCCCCGGTCCGTCACATCGCAGCCGGTGAGCATCGTGAGCGCGCCGAGACTGACCGCTCCGCGTAACAGCTTGCGGCGATCGATCTCCTCGATCAGCTTCCGGTTTTCCTCAAGGACGCTCTGATCGATCCCGTCTTTGGGGCGAAACACCGAGGGGGAAGGGGTACCGGTGGACATGGCGCTCTCCGTCACTGAGCAGGTTCGGGCGGATGTGCGTTGCGCGGCGTCTTGTCAGGCTGAGGGTCCACGCGCGGTCCGCCGGTGATCATGGCGCCGATGGTTTTCGGTACGATCAGCGCCAGCAGGACGTGGATGACGATGAAGCCGACGATCGCCGCCATGCCGATGAAATGCACCAGGCGCGATCCCTGGAAATCGTAGAACAGCGCCGCCAGTTCGGAGAATTGCACCGGCTTCCACACCGCAAGGCCCGACAGAACCTGGACGACGATGACCACGATGATGCCGGCATAGAGCAGCTTCTGCACCGCGTTGTAGACCGTGATGTCCTCATGTGAGAGACGAAACCGCAAGGCGTCGCCGATATTCGCCATGATCTCCCGCGGCCGGATCGGAAACAATTTGCGGCGAAACCGCCCGCTGACGATTCCATATCCGAGATAGCAGAGGCCGTTGATCATCAGGATCCACATCGCGAGGAAATGCCATTGCAGCGCGCCCTGTGCTTCGCCGCCGATGGTGATCCAGTCCGGGAAATGCAGCCAGCCGAACAGCACCTCGTCGTTGTAAATTTTCCATCCGCTCCCGATCAGGATGATGATCGCGAGCGCATTGATCCAATGCATGATGCGCAGCGGCAGCGGATGGAGCCGTTGCGGATGACGGTCAGTTGATTTGACGGTCATGGTGTTTCATCCGAACTGTGCATCATGGTCCCGCAAAGACTTCACCTGGAGACTGCGCCTGGAGAACGACGATCATGCGTGGAAATCTCATGACGCTCATCCCGATCATTCACAGGACATCTGAAGTCACGCGCAACACACGTCCTCGTGTCCAATGCGGTGCGGGTCACTCCATCGCGCTGAAGGCCCGCTCATGAAGACGCGGTCGCGGCTGCTCGGGTGCGTGGTCTGCGGCTTGTTGTCGTCCGGGCTTGCGTCCGCTCAGGCCGCCGGGCCTGAATTGAATGTCGCGGTGGCCCAGTCCTCTGCTGCATCGGTCGAAGCCGAGGGCGAGAAGGAGCCGTCGCCCGAACAGAAGATGGAAAGCCGTTTTCCGCAGCCGATTCGGGTCGGCGATCTCATTGGCCTGCCGGTTCTCGACTGGCTCGATTCCACCATCGGCTTCGTCGCGCAGGTGGTTCGCACCCCCGATGGAAAAGTCCAACTGGTCGTGCCGTATCGCGCGGCATTCGGTTGGGGTCCTTTCGACTGGGGCAGGCGTCCGGTCGCGGTGCCGATCGAGACCGTCGCGATACTCGGCCGTCAGATCGGCGCGCTGGATATGCCGCGCGAGGCGTTTGACGCGGCTCCGACCTTCACCGCCAGCCAGGCCGTTCCGGTCGCGCCCGACGAGATGATCCGCATCGCGATCACGCGCCGGTGAGTTTTATCGCGTTTGCGACACAAAAACTTGGTTTGCCGAGATACGGCGCGGGAACAGAAAATCATTCCACTGGTTGATTGCTGATTAGAGCCTGTCGTCATTTAGGGGATTCGCAAATCAGTCGAAGCGTGATTCATGAGGAGCCTTCCTGAAGGAGGCTTTCGATGGAACGTCATGCATTGCGGGACGATCAATTCGCGCGGATCGAGCATTTGCTTCCCGGTCGTCCTGGC
>CANKHJ010000097.1 GCA_947481635.1 Bradyrhizobiaceae bacterium | reverse complement strand
CGACAGTGTCTGATCCCTGATGACCAGGACAAGATGATCCAGCCACGCCTGGTAAAGCGCAGCCGCGGTGCGGCCATCAATCTCATTGCGAAAGTCGAGTCCCCGAATCTCGGCGCCCACATGAGTTGAAAGGGGGATCACGTCAAACATTGCGAGAGCTCCTGCCGTTGTTCGTGCATGCATCTAAAGGCGATAGCCGAAAATGTCGCAGCCGGTCCGGCTCTCGACGTATCGACCGAACCTGAACTTCAACTCGGGCGCCTCGATCGGCGGCTGTTCGAGCTTCTGATCCGCCGCCGAGAACGGCTCGACTTCCAGCACGATGAACGTATGGCCCGCGACGTTGTGCTGGCATGCCGCGCTGAAATCGCGCGACAAGGTATCGAGCTTGTCGAATGTGAACACGCGCGTCAGCCCCATGCCGCGAGCGATCGCGCCATAATCGTTGTTCACGACATTGGGCAAAGCTGCGTTGGAGGTCGCGCCATAGGCCCGGTTCGAGAGCAGGATATGGGTCAGGTTCGGGAGATTCATCTGCTGCTCGACCATCAGCATGCCGGGGTTCATGCAGAACGCGCCGTCGCCCATGAACGCCCATATCTTGAGTTCCGGCTGCGCCAAGGCAAGCCCGGAGGCGAACATGGTCGAGAGGCTCATCGAGGCATCGAGATAGAAGGTCGCCTCGGTGTCACGTGTCGCGGCCCACCAGGCCTGTCCGGAATTTCCGGCCGAGGTGATGACGATCTCGTCGGTGCGAAGCTTCGCCAGAACGCTCAATGCCTCGACGTATTTCATCAGTGGCCTCCGCGCAGCAGGTCGCGCGTGAAGACCGCCGCCATCGGCCGCGAGAATGTCCGGGTGTGACGATAGCAGCGTGAGATCATCGGAATGTCGTCCTTGGAGGCAATGACCTGATAGGGCAGGTTGATCGCGTCGAAGACCTTCTCCAGGTAAAGTCCGTTGGAGAGGTGATGCTTGTGATGATCGCCGACCGCGCCGCGCAGTGTCAGCAGCAGCAGCAGCGGGATCTCGTAGGTGTAGTTGATCTTCGTGATCGCATAGATGACCGTCATGAAGCCGGACGCCCCCATCAGCGCCGCGGACCCCATCGCTCCCATGTAAGCGCCCGAGCATAGGCCGATCGCCGATTCCTCCCGATTCACCGGCACGTGGGTGAAGCGGTCGTCGCGGTCGACCGTGGCGATGATGTCCATTAGCCAATTGTCGGGCAGGCTCGCGACCAGCTTGACCCCGCATATGGCAAGCTCGTCGGCGACGCGAAGGCCGATATCGGACGTCTCGGTCATTGCGGTCCTTTGCATTGCGGTCTCTTGCAGTGTGGAGTGATGGTCATTTCGGCAGCAACGTGGTGTCGACGCGGGTTGCGATATCCGCCTTCTGCTTCTGGAAGCCGGCGCGGAGCTGCAGATCCTGCATCTTCTCAAGCGCGCCGACGTCGACCCGAAGGTCCGGCTCACGGAAGTAATCCGCCATGTTCAAATAGATCGCCGGATCCGCGCGAACCATCTTGCCGTCCATCAAGGCCTGGCGGGCGAGCTTCGGATTTTGCGCGTAATAGGCGGTCACACGCGCGAGGTCGGAGAGCAGCGCGCGCATCGCTTCGGAATTTTTACGAAGGAAATCCTCCTTCGCGACCAGCAGCATCAACTCCTCCTCGAACGGGACGCCATCCTTGGACGTGAAGATGGTGCGGTAAGCCCCTTCGCTGGAGATCATGTCCGCGAAAGGCTGCGGAAACATCCCGACATCGATCTTTCCGGCCTTCAGTGACTCGCCATGCGACGGCAGCGGTATCGGGACCAGGGTCACGTCCGACTCGGAGAGGCCATGGCGTTCGAGCGCGAGCTTGGTCCACAGATGGCCCGATCCGCTAAAGGAGTTGATGCCGATCGTCTTGCCCTTGAGGTCGGCCACGGTCTTGATCGGCGAGTCCGGCCGCACCATGAACTTGGTGAAGAAGCCACGTTCGCCTTCGCGCGACAGCGACGCGATGATCTTGAAGCCGAGGCCTTCGCCGGCGGCGAAGATCGCCTGGTTGGCGGTCGCGGTGGCGATATCGATGGCGCCGGCTTCGAACGCCTGCAGGCGCTTGTCGCCGCCGGGGAAACGCGAGAACTCGATCGTGTAGGCCTTGTTCTGGTTCGGCGCGAGTTCCGGCTTGGCGATCAGAAGCCACAATTGCTCTTCGGCGGCCCCTCCGATTCCGATATTGATCTTCAACGGCTCGGCAAAAGCTGCGGCGAACGACGATGCGATGAGGCCGCCGGCGAGCGCAATGGCCAGCGACAATCGGCCGGGACGTCGATTTGACCGGATCATGAGCGGTATCTCCTCATCTGCCCGCCGGCGCGAATGCGCCGGCTGACGTGGACTCAAAGCAGGGTGACGGCATCGAGACATCAGTCGCGGCGGCATCGCGCATCGCGCGCCATACGGTTTGCGAGGTGATCGGCAGCGTGATGTCACGCACGCCGAGATGCCAAAGCGCATCGATCACCGCGTTGCCGATCGCCGCGGGCGCACCGATCGTGCCGCTCTCGCTGCCGCCTTTGACGCCCATGGGATTGCTCGGCGCGGCTGTATGGATGAATGCCGTCGTGAAGTTAGGGAGGTCGCTTGCGCGCGGGACGCCGTAGTCCATGAAGCTCGCGGTCAAGAGCTGGCCTGTCTCGCGGTCATAGACGATGTGTTCCTTGAGCGCCTGGCCGATGCCCTGGGCCAGGCTCCCATGGACCTGCCCTTCGACGATCATCGGATTGATGATCGTGCCGCAATCGTCGACCGCAAACATGTCCCGCAAGGTCACGACACCGGTTTCGGGATCGATCAACACCACGGCGAGGTGCATCGCTTGCGGATCGTTTGTGTCCGGCGGATCGTAGAACTCGGTCACCTCGAGGCCCGGATCGAGCGAGCCGTCGGTCGGCAACGCGGCCCCATGATACGCCACGTCGGCAATGGTCTTGAAGGTGATGGTGCGGTCCGTGCCGCGCACGGCAAACACGCCATCGGCATAGCCGACGTCGTCGACCCGGCATTCGAACATATGGGCCGCGAATTTGCTGGCTTTTGCGATGATCTTGTCGGCCGCCCGATAGATCGCGGTGCCGGCGACGGATGCGGATCGCGCCCCCCAGGTGCCGTTCCCGAACGGGATCCGATCGGTGTCGCCTTGCACCAGATTGACGTCGTCGAACGGCAGCCCCAGCCTCTCGGCCGCGATCTGGCAGAAAGCGGTCTCGTGACCTTGCCCATGCGAATGCGTTCCGGCAAATACGGTGACCTTGCCGTCACTATGCACGCGCACGACTGCGTTCTCCCAGCCGCCATGCAGGCCGCCGCGTTTGGCCAGGTTGCCGCTCGGCCCCGTTCCAGCCTTGTCGATGAAGGCCGCCAGCCCGATTCCGAGCAGCATTCCACGTTTGCGCAAGTCGGATTGCTCGCGGCGCAAGGCCGGATAATCGGCAAGCGCCAGCAACCGCGCGAGCAGGGCCGGCGGATCGCCGGAATCGTAGGTCCGGCCGCCGGGCGCTGCATACGGAAAATCGTCCCGCTGGATGAGATTGCGTGACCGGGCTTCGACGACGTCGATGTCGAGTTCACGGGCGCCGCGCTCCAGCAACCGTTCGTTGTTCCAGGTCGCTTCGGGGCGGCCCGATCCCCGATAGGCGTCGATCGGCACGGTATTGGTGTAGACGCCGCGGACGCGGAGATGGAGGTTTGGCGTGCGGTAAAGTCCTGTGACTGTTTGCGGATACGAATTGCCCGGAATGCTGGGCGCGAAATTGCTGAGATAGCCACCGAGCGCCGCGAGCGTGTCGATCTGCATCGCGAGAATACGGCCGTCGGCATTGAAACCCATGCGCGCGACCGTGTCGTGATCGCGGGCTTGCGCATCGGCGAGGAAAGTCTCGGAGCGCGTCGCGGTCCATTTCACCGGACGGCGCAGCAGGCGGGACGCCCAGACCACCGTCGATACTTCCGTGGCGAAGAAGCCTTTGACGCCGAACCCGCCGCCGACATCGGGCGAGATCACACGAATCTTGTGCTCCGGGATGTGCAGTGTGTAGACCGATAACCATCGCCGAAGGTAATGCGGCTGCTGGCTGGTCGCATACAGCGTATAACGGTCATCGGCGGGCTCGTATTCGCACAGGTAAGCGCGCGGCTCGAGCGGATTGGCCGCCAGCCGCGTGTTCAGCAGCCGCAACTCCACCACCTTGTCGGAACCCGCGAGCGCTGCTTCTGTCGCTTGGCGGTCGCCGCGATCAATTTCGAATACCAGATTCGAGCCGAATTGCGGATGCACCAGTGGCGCTCCCGGTGCCACGGCATCCCGAACGGTGACGACCGCGGGAAGCGCGTCATACGCGACCGCGATCGCCTCGGCGCCGTCTTCGGCGGCATAACGCGTTTCCGCGACGACCGCGGCGACGATGTCACCGACATGGCAGACCTTGTCTCGCGCGAAGGCAGGACGCGATGCGCTGTTCATCGGCCGCCCATCGCTGAATGGCATCGGATGGACGACCGTCAATTCGCCATGTCCCGCCTTGATCCAGTCCTCGGCCGTCAGCACGCACAGGACGCCCGGCACGGCCTTCGCTGCATCGGTGCGAAGCTCGCGGATGACGGCATGGGCATGAGGACTGCGCAGGAACACGCAATAGGCCATACCCGCCGGGAGGACGTCGTCGACGTAGCGGCCGCGCCCCTGAACGAAGCGTATATCTTCCCTGCGCCGCAGAGGCTGGCCGATATAGGCACGCTGACTGCGGGGGCGATCTTGCATCGCGCTATCGGAAAATCGGCACGGGAGCGCCGTCCGCCGTTTCGCCGAGCGCCTTGAGCTTGCGACAGAAATAATTCCAGGAATGCTCCCAGTGGATCGGAGTCATGATCTGGCTGTTGCGCTTCTCCCGCACCGGACGCGTCGGCATCGACGCATTGAAGCCTGCGGCCTGGCCGGTCAGTTGCGCCTTGCAGGCCTGTTCCAGGAAAATGCCGACGCAAGCGGCATGCGGGACGGACAGTCCGCAGAAAGTAACACCATGGTTGCCCATCAGCACTGCGAAGCCGCCACCAAGCGATCGCGCCAGTGCGGCGCCCTCGTCTTTGGTGGTGATCAGCGCCACTTCGTCCTCGTGGCGTGGAACCTCGATGAAATAGTCCGCGGCAAGCGTGAAGGGCTGCAGCGGGTCCATCGCCGCGGAGAACACGCAGGCATGGAACGGATGCGTATGCGCGACGACCTGGATATCCGGCCGCACCCGCAGGATCTCGGAATGGATCGGCCACTCGGAGTGCCGGCCACCGCTGCCGGCGATCTGCCGGCCATCCCAGTCGACCAGCACGAAATCATCCGGTCCCAGCACCTCGCCGAGGCCGATGCGATTGCGCTTCATCCAGAATCCGCGACCATCAGGATCGCGCAGCGACAGATGCCCGAGGGTCATGTCGCCATGTCCTTCGAGTTCAAGAACACGGCAGGCGCGCGCAAGTTCGGTCAGACTGTCATGGAGCGTGGTGGTCGATTCAGGCAATGGCTCCGGGTTCCCGGCGGCTGAAAGGGACGACGTTCTCATGCGGCCTCCTTCTGCCAATAAATCGCGCGGCGCCGGATGAACAGCATGGCTTGATCGAGGATCAGACCGCAGATGCCGATCATGATGATCGCCGCATAGACATTCGCGAATGTGAAGCGGGTGCTCCAGATGTTGATATAGAATCCAAGGCCGATTGAATCGCCGATCATCTCCGTGATCACGACGACAATAATCGAGACCGGCAGCGCGACCCGAAGGCCGGCAAAGATGCTGGGCAATGCGGCGGGCAGCACCACGCGCCGCAGGATTGTCGCGCGGCCTGCGCCCATATTCTGTGCGGTCCAGACCAGACGGGTCTGAATGCCTCTGAATCCGAAATAACAGGTGACGACGATCGGATACAGGCATTCGAGGAACGTGAATGCGATCTTGGACGGAGCGCCGATGCCGAAGATGTAAGTGAAGATCGGATAGAGCGCGATCTTCGGGATCGGATAGCCGAGAAAGAAAATCGGTTCGAACAGGTTACGCCACAATGCCCATTGGGCCATCAGCGCCGCGAACGGAATGCCGATCACCGCCGCGATTGCAAAGCCCGCCAAGGCGCGGCTGACCGTGACCATCGCATGATAGGGCAGTGCGCCATTGGCGACTTCTGCGATGAACACGGTCCAGACGCGCAGCGGACTCGGCAGCAGGCGGGATTCCACCAATCCGCTGCCGACGGCGATCTGCCAAGTCAGGAGGAGAAACGGTATCGAATACCACCGCAGCAGGATGTCGCGCGCCTGTACGATCACGGCAGCGCCCCTTCTTCGGTGCCGACCAGGTGGCCGCGCAAGACCCGCTGCCTGATGGCCATCAGGATGCGGTCGCTCACAAAGCCGAGCACGGCGAAGCAGACGATGCCGGCAAACATCAGGTCGAAACGCACCCATTCCTCGCCGTAGCTGATGATGGTGCCGAGGCCGGCCTTCGATCCGATCAGTTCGGCCGCGAACAGCACCACAAAGGCATGCGCCAGGCCGATGCGGATTCCCGCAAACAGATGCGGCGCCGCCGCCGGCACGATGACGCGGAAGAAGACCGTTCGGGGCGAGGCGCCCATGTTGCGGGCGGTCCAGACATAGAGCGGGTTGACTGTCATGACGGCGTGGCGCGACGCGACAAACACCGGAAAGAACCCGGAGAAGGCGATGATGCTGATCTTCGACGCGTGCCCCAGCCCGAACAGCAGCAGGAAGATCGGCAGAAACGCCACCTTGGGGATGGCGTAAAGAAAGGACACCAGAGGATCAAAGAAGTGGCGCACGCCGGGAATGATGCCGGCCGCCAGGCCGACCAGGATTCCGCTCGCGGTGCCAATCGTGAATCCGACCGCGACGCGATACAGGCTCGCCGCCAGTGCGATGAAGAGTTCGCCGGTGACGGCAAGTTCCCACAGCGCGGCAAGGATTGCGCCTGGCCATGACAGATAGCGCGGCGCCAGCCCAGCTTGTCCCAGCACCTGCCACGCGACGATCAGCGAGACCGGGATGAACCAGTTCTGCAATGTCGAGGCACGTAACGTCATGCCTCCTCCAAGGCGCGCGCCTTGAGCACCTCTTCACGCAGCAGGTCCCAGACCTCTGCCCGCAATGCGAGAAACTCGGGGGCCTTGCGGAAGTCGCCGGAGCGATCGAGCTCCGGGATCTTGATGTCGGCCTTGATGCGCCCGGGTCGCGCCGTGAACACGATCAGCCGCGTGGCGAGATAGATCGACTCGTCGATGTCGTGCGTCACGAACAACGCGGTCTTGCGGGCGCCCCGCCACAATCGCTGCAGTTCCTCTTGCAGCAATTCGCGCGTCTGTGAATCGAGTGCGCCGAACGGCTCGTCCATCAGCAGGATCTCGGGGTCGAGCGCAAACAGCCGCGCCAGCGCGACGCGCTGCTTCATGCCGCCGCTCAGCTGTCCCGGATAGAGGTCGGCATAACGCGAGAGGTGCACCATATCGAGATATTCGCGCGCCTTCGCGAGACGTTCTTCCTTCGGAAGACCCTTCATGTCCAAAGGCCATGCGACGTTCTCCAGCGCCGTCAGCCAGGGGAACAAAGACAGGTCCTGGAACATCATTCCGCGATCCGGACCGGGGGGGCCGATCGGCCGACCATTCAGCCGCATGTCGCCGCCGCTGGCCGGCTCGAAACCGCCGACGATGTGGAGAAAGGTGCTTTTGCCGCAGCCGGAAGGCCCGACGATCGAGACGAACTCATGCTCATCGATGGAGAGCGTCAGCTTGTCGATCGCCGTGACCGCGCGGCCCTCTACGGTGAAGGTCTTGTCGAGGTTGGTGACCTTCAGCAGCGACATGGACAACGGCCTGAATGAGTTATTTCGGCAGGTAGCTGAGGTCTACCAGCGAACGGATGTCGGCGGCCTTCTTCTGAAAACCGGCCTTCATCTGGAAATCCTGCATCTTTGCAAGGGCCTCCTCATCCACGCGCATGCTCACGTCGTGGTAATAGTCCTTCATGTTGATGTAGATGTCCGGCGTCACGCGGACCATCTTCAGGTCGATCAGTATCTTTCGCGCTTCAGCCGGCTTCTCCTGATAGAACCGGACTGCGTCGTGCAGGTCCTCCAGCATGGCCCGGACCGCAACGGCGTTTTTCTTGAGATACTCATCCTTGCCGATGACCACGATCAATTCTTCGTCGAACGGGACCCCGTATTTCGCATCGAAGATCTTCGTGACCTTCATGTCGTTTTCGAGCAGCGCCGCGAAGGGTTGCGGGAACTGGCCGACGTCGATCTTGCCGGCGGCGAGCGCTTCGCCCATGGCCGGAAACGGCACCGGCGCGATGGTGACGTCCGCTTCTGTCAGTCCGTCCTTCTCAAGCGCCGCACGAAGCCAAAGGTGACCGGACGTGGAGAAGCCGTTGATGCCGACGACCTTGCCCTTCATGTCCTTCACGGACTTAATCGGCGCCGTCGCCTTGGCGTAGAAGGTCGTGCTGAAGCCGCGTGAACTCTCACGCGAGAGCGAGGCGATGATCTTGGCCGAAACGCCTTCCGCGGCAGCAAACAGCACGCCGTTGGCGCTGCTCGATGCAAGATCGAGGGCGTTGGCTTCAAACGCCTGCGCCCGCTTGTCGGATGCCTGGAAGCGGGTCGCGTCGAGCGTATAGAGCTTGCCGTAATTCTTGCCGATGTCGGGTTTGGCAATCAGCAACCAGATCGGTTCTTCGGCCGCGCCGCCATAGCCGAAGCGCACGGTCGGCACCTGGGCGGCTGCGGATGCACTCGACAGCATCAGGCCGAGGAGGACCAGGGCGCCATATCGCTTTGAATGCTCGAACATCACCCGCTCCATTCATGTCACACCGCTGGATAGCGGCAACGTCTGCTCGAATAACGTGCACGTCGCGTGCCAAGCATCGTTCAAAGTTGAACAGGCTATTCATTTTAAATGATAACAGCTTAACTGCGTGGCGCAATTCCTTTCCCTCGGCGAGTGTATGCGAATGACGGGCCGTGCCCTTTCTTACGATTACATCATCGTCGGCGCGGGTTCTGCCGGTTGCGTGCTCGCCAATCGGCTCAGCGCCGATCCATCCAGGCGCGTTCTGCTGCTCGAAGCTGGTGGATGGGACTGGCATCCGTTTCTGCGTGTCCCGCTTGGGGTCGGCCGCATCTGGGGATTCGACCGCTTCGACTGGGGCTATCACACCGAGCCGGAGCTGCATCTCGATGGCCGTCGCGTCGAGACCGCGCGCGGCAAGGTGATCGGTGGATCGCACTCCATCAATGCGATGGGTTATGTGCGCGGCCATCGTGGTGATTTCGATCGCTGGGCGTCGTACGGACTTGCCGGATGGTCTTACGCCGACGTGCTTCCTTACTTCAAACGCTCGGAGCAATGGGAGGACGGCGAAACCGACTATCGCGGCGGCGCCGGACCGATCTATGTGCGGCGCACGAAAGAGCATGATCCGCTTTATGCGGCGTATATCGAAGCCGGCCTCGCGGCCGGGCATCCTTTCACCGACGACTATAACGGTGAACAGCAGCACGGCTTCGGCTGGGCGCAGTGGACCATCCGCAACGGCCTGCGCGATAGCACGGCGCGCGCCTTCCTGCACCCGGCGTTGCGGCGCAAGAACCTGACGGTCCAGACGCGCGCGCTTGCGACCGGACTGCAGATCGAGCATGGCCGCGCCGTGGCGGTGCGATATCGTCAAGGCGGAGCGGAACGCGTGGCTCATGCCGGCGAGATCATTCTCAGTGGCGGCGCCATCAACACGCCGCAACTGCTGATGCTGTCGGGCATCGGCGATCCCGATCACTTGCGCGAGCAGCGCATCGCTACGGTCGTCGAGCGACGTGATGTCGGACGCAATCTGCAAGATCACTGCGCGTCGGCGCTGGCACATCAACGCCGCGAGCCGGGTCCCTTCGTTGCAGCGACACGCCTCGACCGGCTCGGTGCCAATTTCGCCCGCGCGTTGCTGACCGGGCGAGGGCCGGCGACGGACGTGCCGAGCGGTTTCATGGCCTTTGTCAAATCCGATCCCAGCCTGACGATTCCCGACATACAGTTCTTGTTCCGGTCGGGTCCGGCCGATGCGGGACCTTGGTTTCCCGGCGTCCGCCCGGCCTGGAAGGACGCTTTCGTATGCCGGCCGATTTTGCTGCGGCCGAAAAGCCGCGGGCGTGTGACGTTGCGCTCGGGGGAGCCATCCGACCCGGTTCGCATCCAGCAGAATTTTCTCAGCGATATGTCCGACCTCGCCGCGCTCCGCACCGGGCTACGCCTGCTTCAGGATGTTGCCGCGCAATCGCCGCTTGCCCCATTCTGCGGTCGCGAGATCGGCCCAGGCGACGCGGCGCGCAGCACAAGCGAATGCGATGCCTATATTCGACGCACCTTGGGCACGGCGCATCACCCCTGTGGAACCGCACGCATGGGCGCCGATGCCGAAAGCGTCGTCACGCCGGACCTTCGCTGCCGCGGTGTCGATGGCCTGCGGATTGCAGATGCTTCGGTGATGCCTGATCTGGTCGGCGGCAATATCAATGCGACCGTGATCATGATCGCGGAAAAGGCAGCGGATCTGATCCTGGCCCGCTCGCCACCTGCTGATCGGAAGGCGCCTCTTCAATGAGCGGCTACGAGTGCGACGTCGAAGAGATCGAATATCTTCGACATGAGGGACAACCTTACTACGCGAAGGTCTTCAAGCCGCGTGGCGTTGGGCCGTTTCCCGCCGTCGTCGAAGCCCATGGCGGGGCATGGTGCGAAGGCGATCGCAACAACAACGACGTCATCAATCGTCGCGTGGCCGCGGGCGGCATCGTGGTCGCGGCGGTCGACTTCCGCAACGGGCCCGTGGCGCCTTATCCCGGTTCGGTCGCTGATTTGAATTACGCCGTCCGTTGGCTCAAGTCTCAGGCAGGCCGTTTCAACAGCGCTCCTGACAAGGTCGGCATCATGGGGACGTCGAGCGGCGGACACCTTGCTGTCTTGAACGGCCTGAAGCCGAACGATCCACGCTATCGCGCGATTCCGGCCTCAGGGCCTCACGACGACGCCGCTGTGCCCTATGTGGTGGCGCTGTGGCCCGTCATCTGTCCCCATGGTCGATATCAATACCTTGCAGCCAAACCGACCGCTGATCAGACGTATCAAGGCCGGGGTGGTGCGCATAAGCTGCAGGAGCAATACTGGCTGACCCAGGATGCGATGGCGGAGGGAAGCCCGACGCTCGCTTTGTCGCGCGGTGATGCCGTCGCGCTGCCGGATATCCTGATCGTGCAGAACGAGGCGGATGAACTGCATCCGCGGGTCAATCTCGATCAATTCGCGGCAGGTTATCGCGCGCGCGGCGGTCGGCTCACCATCGAACATTTCGTCGGCCCGACCTATGATTTGCTGCGTCGCGCCCCTGACAGCCCCGCCGCGGTGGCAGCGTATCAAGCTGTGGTCGCCTTCATCCGGGAACAGGCACGCTGCTAGACGTTCAGCCGACGTCGGCTATGGTTGATGACTTCCCGTCAACGGAACAGTCTGCTCATCAGTCACTGCTCCGATTGTGCCGCGCCCAAAACGCGAGCTACGTTAGCCGCCGTTGGACGCCGGCGGGAGGTTCAAGTCCTCCAGAGCGCACCATGCATTTCAATGGTTCATGAGATTTCGGCGACAGCATCAGACCAGGTTGTCAATCCAGCCTGCGCAGTGACGGCCGTCGTTGCCAAACGCGGAGGGTTTTCAACGGCGTCAAAGTTACCCAATCGGCCGATTCTACGATGGCGCTTTGCTCCGGTTTGGTTCCTCGGTAGCATGACGGTGCTTTCTTTTGCCGCACGATTTCTGGCGCTGTTCTTGCAGGGCGAAGCTGCGTAACTCGTTCTCCGGATATCACTATACGCGGCTGCCTGCCGCTCGCGAGGATCTCATGTTCAAATTTTGCAGCCATTCAGTGACGCTGGCGGCGGCGCTCTTGCTCTCGGCCGTAGCCGCTCAGGCGCAGACCTTTCCCAGCAAGGACATTCATCTGGTCGTCGGCTATCCGCCCGGAGGTGGCCCGGATATCCTGACTCGCTATTTCGCCGACCAGTTGAAGACGCGCCTGTCCCAAACAGTGGTGGTGGAAAACCGGTCCGGCGCGAGCGGTGGAATCGCGGCGCGTGCCGTTGCGCAGGCGCCGACCGATGGCCACACGATCCTGATCCACGGCGGATTGTCGCAGACGCCGGCATTGTTCAAGCAGCCGACCATCGACGTGACCAAGGATCTGGTGACGGTCGCGACGCTTGCCAGCCAGCCACTTCTGCTCGTGGTCGCGGCCAACTCGCCCTATCAAACAGTGGCAGACCTGACCGCGGCCATCAAAGCCAAAGGCGCAAAGACCAATTACGGCACCACCTTTCCGGGCGCTCGCGTCGGCGCGGCGTTATACGCGCTGAAAGTCGGCGTTCCGGCCACCGAGGTTCAGTATCGTGGCATCGGCGAGTTGATCGGTGAGTTGAACAGCGGCGCGCTCGATTTCGCCGTGGTTGGACCTGCCGCGCCGCGCGCGCAGCTTCGCCTGCTGGCCCAGACCTCGGCGACCCGTTCGACGGTGCTTCCGGATGTGCCGACGTTCAAGGAGGCGGGCTTCGACATCGACCTGCCGGGCTGGTTCGCTGCCTATGTGCCGACAGGAACGCCAAAGCCGCTGGTGGAACAGCTCAACGTGCTGTTCAGCGACATTGTCAAAACCGAAAGTGCGGCGAAGTTTCTGGCCGGTATTGCCTACGAGCCTTTGGTCATGAATGCAGACCAGTCGCACGAGTTTCACCTGCAGGACGTGAAGGCCTGGTTCGAGTATGCGAAGACCGCCAAGATCGAACCGCAATGATCCCCGAAGGCCCGCGGCACCGGCGCGGGCGTCGGCCCGCGTGCCGGAATGTCCGCGCGGCCCGGTGATGAACGACCAGGAAAGCCATGATATCATCGAGTGACCATGTCTGGGAGCAGGCGCGCCAGCGCCGGCGTCTTCATTCATGAAAAGGAGCACTCGGGATGATCAGCGCACGGGAGAACGAGATCCTCACCCGCGTCGGCGCCGACACGCCGATGGGCAAGATGATGCGGCGCTATTGGCTGCCGGTCTGCACATCGGAGCAACTTCCCAAGCCGGATAGCGATCCGCTGCGGGTGCGGCTGCTGGGCGAACGCTTCGTCGCATTTCGCGACACCTCCGGCCGGCCGGGGATGCTGGAAGAATATTGCATGCACCGGCGCGCATCTCTGGCGCTCGGCCGGGTCGAGGAAAACGGAATCCGCTGCCTTTATCACGGCTGGAAGTTCGGGGTTGACGGCAGCATTCAGGAGACGCCGAACCATTGCGACGACCGCTTCCGCCAACGCCTCAGGGCGCCGGCGTTTCCGGTGCGCGAGGCCGGTGGAATGGTGTGGGCTTATATCGGCCCCGCGGACAGGGAGCCGCCTTTTCAGAAATATGAGTTTTTCGAGGGGCCTGGTGAGAACCGTCTGGTCTTCCGCATCAACACGCCTGCGAATTACCTGCAGCTCTATGAGGGCGGCACCGACTCGTCGCATGTTGGCATTCTTCACTGCAATATGGCCAATCCCGAATGGAAGACGCGGCCGGACAACGCTCCCGCACTGAACGATTATCTCTCGGTCGCGCTCGCCAATGGCGACAATGCGCCCGACATGGAGATCGAGAACACCGAATACGGTTTCCATTATGCCGCGAAGCGGGAAGGGCCGCGCAGCGAGGACGGCCGCGAGACCAGCAGTGTTCGCGTCACAGCGGTGATCCTGCCAACCTGCCGCATCATTCCGCTGACTCAATATCAGTTCTTCGTCTTCGAAGTCCCGCAGGACGACACCCGCACCAGCACTTACATCGTCGCGCATGGGCCGAAGCCCTTCGACCGCGACAAGATGAAGGTCGTGCTTGGCCTCAATAATGAACGGCTTTGGAATGAAAAGGACTGCGAATATCGCGCGACCGAGGAGAACCTTTTCGGTCAGGACCGTTCGAACATGGACGTGGCCTGGTCGGGTTTGAGCGGCCTGGTGCCGGAGGACGCCAGCATCGGCGTTTCGATGGGGCCGATCGTCGAACGCCACAAGGAGATGCTGGTCGCGGGCGACGCCGCCGTGGTCCGTCTGCGCGAGCGCCTGCTCGACTCACTGCGGCGTCACGAGGCCGGCCAGGACCCGTTGGGCCTCACCATCGCCGACTATTCAAAGGTCCGCAGCCTTGCCGACACCAACGTGCCGGACGGCGAACGGTGGCAGAGCCTTCTGCCCCACAATTTGGGTCCTTCGGAAGAAAAACGCGTCCTCGCGCCGGTTTGAATCGAAGGCATCTCGACATCTGGGAGTATGCCGCCGCGAGCTGCCTGTTACTTTTCAGGCTTGGATACCGGGCCATCTGTTTTAGTGGAGCTGTGCGAACCACTGCCCGGTGTCTTGACCGAACTTGCATTGGGCTGGGTTGCGCCAAGCAACGCTTTCACCGGACCGTCTCCAGAGAATCCAGCCTCCTGCAAGATGCGGTCGAGAATGGGCTTGTTGGCCTGATACGCCAGCAATTGTCCGGCGATCCTGATCCGGAGACGTTCACGCGACAATTCGTATTCGATGATCGCGGCGCTGAGGCGGCTGCGTGCTTCGTTGAGCAACTGCTCGTTCTCGGCATTCGCTTTACCAATTTCGCGCACACCCGCCGCCTTGATTTGCGCCGCCGCCGCTTCGACGGAGGCCAGCGTCCGGATTGCGTCGGCCTGATCCAGCGCAGCTTGCTTTTCTGCTTCCGCAGCAACGGTGACCGCGGTTGCCTCGGTCTCGGCCTTCTTGCGCGCATCGATCACGGTGATCTGCTTCTCGCGTTCTGCGATCTCGACCGCCTTTGCAGTCGTTACCTTTTCTTCGGCGGCGATAGCCAGGGCGCGGGCCTGTTCGGCCGCGGTTTTGGCTTCGGACTCCTCTCGGCTCTTGTTGGCGACCGTGATCGCGCTTTCCTGTGCGACGATCTGCAGATCGCGCTTCGCCTCGGCTCGCCGAAGGGAGAGATCGACATTACCGGCTAAGGGAAGGAGGGCGGTAACGAGGGCGATCTCGGCGGGGTGATCAGCATTAGGTTGTACCGATGATCAGTCGCGCGCCGCGGGCCTTTGCTTTCGGCTCCGCCTTGCGGAATCGAGATTCGGGCGGCTAGCGCGTCGGACATCCGGCTGTTAGCCTTCCGGTAATTAAAAATGGGGAGGTGGGAATGCTGAAGGTCCGGATGCTTGCCGTCGTCGCTGCCGGCGTTGTCGCGACAGGCGCGGCATATGCCCAAGGCTCAGCCAACAACAACTATCCCAACAAACCGATCCGGATGATTTCTCCGCTCGCGACCAGCGGCGCCGCCGATCTGGGTTTGCGGCTGCTGGCGCAACGGCTCCAGGAGACCGGATGGCCGCCGACGATCGTCGAGAACCGCCCGGGCGGCGGTGGCGCGGTCGCGGCGTTGGCCACGCTGCAAGCGGCGCCTGACGGCTACACGTTATTCCAGTGCGATGTCGGCTCGATGGCGACGAATGTGTGGCTGTCCAAGGCCCTGCCTTACGACCCGGTGAAGGACTTCGCGCCGGTGGTGAAGAT
>CANKHJ010000096.1 GCA_947481635.1 Bradyrhizobiaceae bacterium | reverse complement strand
CGCTTCGCCGACCTTGTGAATCATGTCGACCGTGAGCGCTCGCCGGCGCGAAAGCACCTCCGACGCGCGCGAGCGCGATCCCAGAAGTTCGACGGCGGTCGCGAGCACCGCGGCGGCGACAACCACGATCAGGCTCGGCGGGCGGGATATCATCCAGATCGAGACCAATATCCCAGCCAGCAAGGCGATCGCACCGCCCGATATGTATGCAAAGACAATGTAGAAGCCGAACATCGTGAACAGATCGATCACCGGCAGCGAACCGGTCTGATCGACGAGATTACTGGCGAGTGCAAGAACGCACACGGCAAGCCCACCGATCAGCGGGCCGAGTACGACCGCGACCACAACCGGTATCAACAGACGACCGAATCTTGGCATTTTGCGTTGTCCCTCGGGTTCCGATTGTGTCTCGATTTGAATGTGGCCACTCGACGATGGCCTCATCATCTTTGTTCGCGCCAAGTAAATGGTTGCAACCGGCCCAAAGCTAAGTCGCTGCAGAGTAAAGCTACCGTCAAGATCCGCGACGGCCAAGTTCGAACTTCGCGGCGGCGCCTTCAATGGCGTCTGGCGGACAATTGTCGGCGGCGGCCTGCAATAGCATTCGCGCTTCAGCTGCAGCCGTTTTCAGCCGGAATAGGCCGAGATAGAAATCCACGTCGCATCGGCGCCGGCGAAGCGACGTCTGGTCCGTGACCTCCGCACCAGCTTTGCGCAAAGCCTCGGGCGTCCAGGTCCCGAGAAACAGGTCGATCACACGCCCGGGCCAGGCGGCGCGACTCGCGTCCTGTGCTTCCTCGGAGACTTTGGTGACGACCCGCATCATGCCGTCCGGTCCGGTGACCATCCGTATCGGTGCGCCGGTCCACGTCTCGGCGCCCAACTTCTCGAGTGTTTCATTCAACTCCTCGCGATCATCCTGTCCGGCACGTTCCCGCGCGAGATGCCGCCAGACGATCGCGTTGTAGATATATGGGCGGAACGCCACGCCGGGCGCGAACCACTCGCCCCCATCCGGGGCGACGTGGGCGAGCAGCCGTCGAAACCCGAAGTAGCTGAGCCCGTTTTTTGCCGCCTTGGAAAAATCATCCGCGGCCCGGAGAGGCTCATTGTCCAGAAACAGCAGGACGAAGCCGCGCAGCAGCGACGCTCCCGCATTGTCGGGAAATCGTTGCACGAAATTGTCAGCCTCACGCCGGGCGGCGGCAAGATCGCCTGACAGCAATCGCGCGCGGATCACTTCGAAGGTGCTGCTTTGCTCCGCCGAGGCCTGCTTCACGCCGGCGGCAGTCGCGAAGTCGGCGAGCGCCGGCTGGTAATCGCCGCGCTGCAGCCACAGCCTTCCGCGCAACAGATAGCTAGCCAGGACATCAGCGTTTCCTTGCTCGGATGCGATGATGTGTTCCGTGGACTGCATCGACGTGCGATTTTGCTCCAGACGATCGAGGTAGGACCGCCCCGTCCGGATGGCGTCGCCGAGATCGGCGATGGCGGCATCCGTCTTGCCCTGCAACTGCAACGTGACCGCGCGATTGAAATAGCCGTAAGATTCGGCGGGCTGCAGGCGGATCACCGCGCCGTAGTCCGCGATTGCGCCGTCAAGATCCTGCTTGTGACGGCGATCCCTGCCCCGCCTGTTATAAGCCTCGACCAGTTGCGGATATCGCGCGATGGCCTGATCGTAGCGCTCGATCGCCTTGTCGATCTCGCCCTGCTGGTCGTAGGCGACGCCCCGATCGAAGGCCCAACGCGCATACACTTCGTGCAGATTGAAGCTCGGCGAGTAATAGGCGATCACGCCCGCCACCAGGAAACCGATGCCGATCAGAGTTCGCCACCGCATATTTCGCTGCCTCTCCCGAGTCCCGGTCCTGTCATCGATATCATAAACTTCAGCGCGACGTTGAGCATCGTCGAGGATTTTGATCAGCGCCAGATTGAGAACGTCCTTGGTGAGGAATTGGCGTTCTTGTCTGTTAGGGTCTCGAAGAGATATCTCGAACGTGATAAGCACGCACTCACTGGAGGCTTCATGCTGCCCTTTTGGTCGACCTGGTTTGACGCCGCGCGGTTCGGCCTGGAGTCCCAGCAGGTGATCGCGCTGCGTCTGATGCGCATGGCCGCCGGAGGCCCGCTGGCCGCAACCGAGGCGCAACGCATGGTGGTCGAGAAAGTCGCCGCCGTGGCGCAGGCCCAGCAGGCGGCGGCGCTCGCGCTGATGACCGGCAAGACCTTTCCCACCGCGGCCACCAAGGCCATGATTCCGATCCGGCGCACCATGCGCGCCAACCGCCGGCGCCTGTCGCGCTGATCATCCCCAAAGGCTCACATGACTCCCTCCAAAGACGGACACGGTTTCCGCGACCATCTCGGCGTGACGATCACCTATCGCGGCAAGGACAAGGTCGAAGGTGAGATGAAAGTCACCGAAGCGGTGTGCCGGCCGGACGCGATGCTGCATGGCGGCGCGTTCATGGGATTCGGCGACTGCATGGGTGGCAACGCCACCTTCATGCATATCCCGGAGGGCATGACCACGACGACGATCGAGAGCAAGACCAATTTCCTCGCCCCGGTGCCGCTCGGCGACACCGTCAAGGGCGTGACGCGCGCGGTGCATGTCGGGCGGACCACCGTGGTCTTGACGACTGAGATCAGGCGCGGCGACGGCAAGCTCGCGGCGATCGTCACCCAGACGCAACTGGTGATGGAGAAGAAGTCCGCAAAGGGCTAAAAGTCCGGCTAGCATTCGCGCAATTCAGGGGAGGAACGCATGATCAAGATCGGTCTGACATTGGCGGTCGCGGCCGCTTCCATCATCGGCGGCACGGTGTCCGCCACCGCGCAGGAGCGGCGCATCCTGGTCGGCCTCGCGGCCGGCGGCTCCAACGACCTGATCGCGCGCGAACTCGCCGAGCGGCTGCGCGCCCAGACCGGCGACACCTACATCGTCGAGAACAAGCCGGGCGCCGCGCAGCGCATCGCGCTCGGCGAGATCCGGCGCGCCGCGCCGGACGGCCGCACCATCATCCTCGCCACCAACTCGCCCTTCGCGGTGCTGCCGAATGTCTACGGCGACAAGGTCGGCTATGACCCGCTGAAGGACTTCACACCGATCGGCCGCATCGCGAAATTCGAGATGGGCGTCGCCATCGGCCCGAAGGTCAACGGCAACAGCTTCGCGGATTTCGTCACCTGGGCGAAGGCGAACCGCGCCGATGCCTCCTACGGTACGCCCGGCGCCGGCACCGGCCCGCACTTCCTCGGCGTGACGATCGGCCAGAAGATCGGTGTCCCGCTTACCCACGTGCCCTATCGCGGCGGCGCGCCGGCGATCACCGATCTGGTCGGCGGCCATCTGCCGATGCTGATCAACTCGCTGCCCGACATGCTGCCGCATCATCAGGGCGGCAAGCTCAAGATCATCGGCGTCGCGAGCGCGGAGCGCTCCCCGCTGCTGAAGGAGGCGCAGACGCTGAAGGAAGCCGGCGTCGACTTCGTCGCCGAAACCAATATCGATATCTACGGCCCGCCCGGCATGGCGCCTGATGTCGTGAAGAAGCTCAACGAACAGATCACGGCGGCGATGACCAGCGCCGAGACCCGCGCCAAGCTCAGCAGCTACGGCGTCGTGATCGTGACCTCGACGCCCGAGCAGCTCGCCAGGATCGCCGTCGACGAGCTCAAGATGTGGGAAGGCCCGGTGAAGGCCAGCGGCTACCAGGGCGACTGATCAGGTCGCGGGACACTTCCCTCGCTGCGTTCGCTGACAACCAAGCCGTCCATCCAGCACACGAAAATCCAAAGACTCCACACCACTTTGGTGTGAAGCCTTTGGACCGCCGCAAGATTTGTCGGCCGATGCGACTATTCCGCCGGGCTCATTGGCGCGCAGTCGAAATTGGCCGCGTCGTCCGTGTCGCCCGAACCCTTGTAGGCGGCGATGGTCGGATAAGGACACAGCGGCCGCGTCATTTTGCTGTCCTTCTTGGAGGCGATGATGCGCTTCGGCGCCTCGCCCTTTTCGACCCAGTTCTCCATCGCGGTCAGCATGTCGAACCTGTCGGGGCCGGCGCCGCCGCCGCAATGGCCGACGCCGGACGCGAGGAAGTAGCGCACGCTGTCCGTCACCGGCGTTTTGATCTGCGGCGCGACGGTGGCTTCCATCTTCTTGTAGTATCGCAGCGTCTCCAGCGGGCTTGGGCCGGAATCGTTGAAGCCGTGCCACAGCAGCAACTTGCCGCCGCGCTTCACGAAGGGCGCGATGTCCGGATCCTCCGGGATCATATGCTTCGTGGCCTTGCTCTTGAGCAACTCAGCCATTTCCGTGTCGGCATTGAAGCTGAGCGGATCCCATTGCGGGTCGAACTTGTACAGATAGGCCGTCGCCAGGCTGCTGAAGTTTATGTTGAGGCCCTTGGGCATCGGCGGGATGCCGATGAAGCGCACCTTCCAGTCGGCTTCGCCGCCACGCGTGGTCGGGGACGACACGGTGAGGCCCTGCGGCGTGACATAGCCGGCATAGAGCTTGCGGACCGCTCCGGCCTGCTCCTTCGACAGGCACTGCGCGCCGGCCGTCTGGCCGGCTTTGCATTCGATCGCAGCCGGATCCCACGGACAGGCCAGCGGGTTGGTGAGATAGCCGTCCTTGACGCCGTCGAGCCCATCGCATGCGGCAACCACCGCATCCCGGATCAGCGGCACCTGCTCGTCCGTGATCAGTGCGCCCGGCGTGTTGCGGAATAACTGCGACCGCTGGATCGGCGCCGAATAGACCAGCCAGCTGAACACCGGGGCGCCGGCGATGATGCCGTCGAAATCGTCCGGATAGCGCTGCGATTCCGTCATGCCCTGGCGTCCACCGGTCGAGCAGCCTTGCCAGTAGGAATGCGTCTGTGGGCGTCCGAAATGCGCCTTGATCAATTCCTTGCCGACGACGGCCGAGACATGCGCCGCGCGGTCGCCGAAATCCTCCAGCACGACCTCGTTCAGCTTGCCCTTCTCGGTGATCATCCACTCCATGTCGAGCGAACTCGTCCCGGGATGGCCCATGTTCGTGCCGACGGTCGCGTAACCGCGCTGCAGCGCCGGAGCGACGGTCTCCAGCTTGGTGTCGCCTGAAAACCCACTGCCGCCGACCGCCAGGAACTTGCCATTCCAGTCCCGCGGCAGCCGCGTCACCGTGAGGATCTTCGAACCCGGGGCGGATGAATTGGTGGCCTCGACCTCGCAATAGCCGGGCAGCCCGTCCGCCGGCGCGACGTCCCTGGCGACGCTGACCGAGGTATTGGGCACCAGGCCGGGCTTCATGAGCGCCGCGCATTCGGCCGCCAGCGCGGCGTTGAAGCTTCCTGCCGCCATGACAAGCGCTAGTCCGGTAGCCACGGCTTTCCGCGAGTAATGCATGAAGTCTCCTCCAAGTGATTGCGATTGTCAGTTTTCGCGCGGATGCGTGACCAAAAGCGTAGACGACCTCCTTCGAGTCCGTCAAATTCGACACCGCCAAGATCCTCCAAAGAAAAACCCGTGATCCCCGCTGCCAAGGCGTGATTTAGACCGGTAATGGTATTGAGCTTTCGCACTAATCAGGAGTGTCTGTGATGGACGTACGCGCCGCAGTCGCAATCGAGGCCGGCAAGCCGCTGGAGATCGCCACCGTTCAACTCGAGGGCCCGAAGGCCGGCGAGGTGCTGGTCGAGATCAAGGCCACCGGCATTTGCCACACCGATGAATTCACGCTGTCGGGCGCGGACCCGGAAGGCCTGTTTCCGGCGATCCTCGGACACGAAGGCGCCGGCGTGGTGGTCGATATCGGGCCGGGCGTCACCTCGGTGAAGAAGGGCGATCACGTCATCCCGCTCTACACGCCGGAATGCCGCAACTGCCCCTCCTGCCTCTCGCGCAAGACCAATCTCTGCACCGCGATCCGGGGCACCCAGGGCCAGGGCCTGATGCCGGACGGCACCTCGCGCTTCTCGCTCAATGGCAAGAAGCTGCACCATTACATGGGCTGCTCGACCTTCGCGAATTTCACGGTGTTGCCGGAGATCGCGGTGGCGAAAATCCGTGAGGACGCGCCGTTCGACAAGGTCTGCTACATCGGCTGCGGCGTCACCACCGGCATCGGAGCGGTGATCAATACCGCGAAGGTGGAAGCCGGCGCCAAGGCGATCGTGTTCGGCCTCGGCGGCATCGGCCTCAACGTGATCCAGGGCCTGCGCCTTGCAGGCGCCGACATGATCATCGGCGTCGACCTCAACAACACGAAGAAGGCGTGGGGCGAGCAGTTCGGCATGACGCATTTCGTCAACCCGAAAGAGATCGGCTCCGACCTGGTGCCCTATCTCGTCAACATGACCAAGACTCCGGCCGACCAGATCGGCGGCGCGGATTACACCTTCGACTGCACCGGCAATGTCAGTGTGATGCGCACCGCGCTGGAGGCGTGTCATCGCGGCTGGGGGCAATCGATCGTGATCGGCGTCGCGCCTGCGGGCGCGGAAATTTCGACGCGGCCGTTCCAGTTGGTCACCGGCCGGGTGTGGAAAGGCTCCGCCTTCGGCGGCGCGCGCGGCCGCACCGACGTCCCGAAAATCGTCGACTGGTATATGGACGGCAAGATCGAGATCGATCCGATGATCACCCACGTGATGCCGCTCTCCGACATCAACAAGGGCTTCGATCTGATGCATGCCGGCGAGAGTATCCGCAGCGTCGTGGTCTACTGATCCGGCCACGGTCTCGCCCCATATGCGGCGGGACCGCGGATCATTCCGGGGCGATGTAAAGCATCGAATCGGGAATGACGGGACGAAAGGTTTGTCGATACCGCGCGTGTCGTGAGCGCATAAGCAGGTCCCATAATCGCGGAGCGCGAAACAGGAACCTCACTGTGCGCCAAGGGTTGTTCTCCTGACCTGGAAATGGAGGACTATTCCATGAGCGACCCCCGTTTCGACCGCGACGACTTGAACCGGCCCGTCGACGGCGATTTCGATCGATCTCGCAGCAGCAACGCGATGTGGGGCTGGATTGCCGGCGTGGTGTTTCTTGTAGTCGTGATGGCGTTGATCTTCGGTCCCGGCAGCACCGGCGAAAATCAGAGCGCCTTGAATGACCGGCCTGCAGCGAATTCGCTGACCACGGGTTCGGGCGGAGTCCCCACCACGCCGAACGCTCAGGTGTCACGCCCGGCGCCGTCTGGCCTCGGGACGACCCCGACAAATCCGCCTTCAACCACGGGCTCGGGCAGCGCGCAGTAGCCCAGTCGGGTCATCAGCAAAATATCGAACACCGTCGCGGATCAACCGCGGCGGTGTTCGATGCTGCGTGTGATCATCTCTCGATTGAGAATACCGCTCAATATCCTACCGTGAAGCGGCGGCGGATATGGCGTGGCGTCTCGACCTCGTCGAGCAGCGCGATCGCGTAGTCTTCCATCGAGATGTGGCTCTTGCCATCGGCGGCCGTCAGCAGCCCGTCACCGCCGAGTCGGAATTTGCCGGAGCGTTCGCCCGGCGCGAACACTGTCGAGGGCGACAGGAACGACCAGTCGAGACCGTCCTCCTTGCGGATCGCATCGAGGAATTCCCGGCCTTTCCCGGATTCCGGCTTTGCCACATCGGGAAAACCGGGCGTGTCGAACAGCGCCTTGCCCGGCGCGACTTCCAGCGACCCGGCGCCGCCGACCACGAGATAACGCTTCACGCCAGACTGCTTCACCGCAGCGATCAGCTTTTGCGCGTCGGTCCCGACAAAGCGCAATGACGAAATCACCGCGTCGTGGCCTTTGAGGAGACCGGCCAATGCAGCCGGATCCTCCGCGTCGCCCTTCAAAGCCTTGAGCCTGGGATGCGCCAGCGCGTTCTCCGGGTGGCGTGAGATCCCGGTGACCTCGTGGCCACGATCGAGCGCTTCCTTCACGATGCGCGAGCCGGCCTTGCCGGTGGCGCCGACGACTGCGAGCTTCATCCTGACCTCCCTGGTTTGATGTCTGGAGCGCCGTTTTCCGGCTTGCTTACTTGATCGGTCCACGCCGTTTCAGCACGAGTTGCATTCCCGCGATGAAAAACAGAAAGCATGGCACGATCCAATAGCGGGTGCCGGCGGTCACGGTCGCCCCGTCCGGGGTGGTGCATTTGGTCACCGTTTCGGTGAAGCAATCGCTCCACTTCCAATAGCCGGTGTAAAATTGATAGCCCGAGAAGAAGCTGAGCATGAACATCAAGGGCTCGCGGACGCGCGGGGACATGTCACCTTCTCTTCCACAACACAATTAGTCGCAACGCCATTATCGGGCTTCCTGTGCGCCATGTCCAAAGCGCAATCGCGGTGCATCACGAGTGCGTGTGGGCTGGTGCGCTGGAGATCGTCCTGCGGCAAGATCCGGCCGAATCCTGGGAGGATCATCATGCGCAACATCACACTCGGCACGCTCGCAATCGCCGCCCTTCTCGCCGCCACCCCCGCCATTGCCCAGCCGGCGCCGCCGGTGGGACCCGATGCCTCGAAGATCGAGGTCAAGGTCACCGACCTCGGGCAGCGGACTTATATGCTGGAAGGACTGGGCGGCAACGTCACGGTGGCGCTCGCCGACGATGGCGTGATCATGGTTGATGGCCAATTTGCGACCATGAACGAGAAGCTCAAGGGCGCGATCGCGAAGCTGTCGAACCAGCCGATCCGCTATCTGGTCAACACGCATTACCACGGCGACCATACCGGCGGGAACGACCTGTTCGGCAAGGACGGCGTGGTGACGGTCTCCCATGTCAACGTGCGCAACAAACTTGCCGGGGGATGGAGCAACGCCCTGACCGGCGCCAAGTCGCCGGCGCTCGCGGAGGGCTTCTTCCCGAAGCAGACCTACACTGACGCAATGAAGCTCGAGCTAAAGGGCCGCGTCGCACAGCTCAAACATACCCAGTTCGCCCATACCGACGGCGATACCTTCGTGCATTTCGCCGATGCCAACGTGATCTCCACCGGTGACGTGGTGGCGCTTGGCCGTTTCCCGACCATCGACTTTTCCAATGGCGGCAACATCAAGGGCATGATCACGGCGGTCGACGGCTATCTGGCGCTTTCGAACGACACCACCAAGATCGTCCCCGGACACGGCCCGCTGATCGGCAGGAAGGAACTCACCGAGTATCGTGACTTCCTGGTGACCGCGCGCGACCGCATGGCCAAGCTGGTCGCCGAAGGCAAGAGCGAGGAGGAGGCGATCGCCGCGAAGCCCTACGCCGACCTCGACGTGAAATATGGCGCCAACGAGCAGGCCAGCCGGAACTGGGTCCGGATGGTGTATGCCAGCATGAAGATGTGAGGCCTAAGCCTCGATGCCGCACCACAAACAGTGTCATCGACGGGCTTAACCCGGCGATGACACCATTTGGGGCGGGCGACGTGGCTCCCTCTTTTATAACGGCAGATTATCGTGCTTGCGCTTCGGCATCTCGACATGCTTGTCGCGCAGCATTGCGAGCGCCCGGGCGATGCGCCTGCGGGTCGAATGCGGCATGATCACGTCGTCGATATAGCCCTTCTCGGCGGCGGCGAAGGGCGACAGGAAGCGCTCCTCGTATTCCTTGGTGCGCGCGGCGATCTTTGCGGGGTCGTTCATGTCAGCGCGGAAGATGATCTCGACCGCACCCTTTGCGCCCATCACAGCGATCTGCGCGGTCGGCCAGGCGTAATTCAAATCGCCGCCGATATGCTTGCTGGCCATCACGTCATAGGCGCCGCCATAGGCTTTTCGCGTGATGACTGTCACCAGGGGGACGGTGCATTGGCTATAGGCGAATAACAGCTTCGCGCCGTGCTTGATCAAGCCGCCATATTCCTGCGCTGTGCCGGGCAGGAATCCCGGCACGTCGACAAAGGTGACGATCGGGATATTGAAGGCGTCGCAGAAGCGCACGAAGCGCGCGGCTTTTCGCGAGGCATCGGAGTCGAGCACGCCCGCCAGCACCATCGGCTGGTTGGCGACAAAGCCGACCGAGCGGCCGGCGATGCGGCCGAAGCCCGTGACGATGTTGCGGGCGAAGGCCGCGCCGATCTCGAAAAAATCCCCCTCGTCCACGACCTTATGAACCAGTTCCTTGATGTCGTAAGGCTTGTTCGGATTATCCGGCACCAGCGTATCGAGCGACTTGTCCTCGCGCGCCGGATCGTCCTGTGTCGGCCATTCCGGAACGCCGGCCTCGTTATTGGCCGGCAGAAAGTCGATCAAGCGGCGCATCTGCAGCAGCGTTTCGACATCGTTCTCGAACGCGCCATCCGCCACCGACGACTTGGTGGTGTGCACCCCTGCCCCACCGAGCTCCTCGGCGGTGACGACTTCGTTGGTGACGGTCTTCACCACGTCGGGGCCGGTCACGAACATGTAGCTCGTGTCCTTCACCATGAAGACGAAGTCGGTCATGGCCGGCGAATAGACGTCGCCGCCGGCGCAGGGGCCCATGATGACGGAAATCTGCGGGATCACGCCCGAAGCGATGACGTTGCGTTTGAACACATCCGCATAACCGGCCAGCGAGGCGACGCCTTCCTGGATGCGCGCGCCGCCGGAATCGTAGAGCCCGACGATCGGCGCGCGCGCCCGCATCGCCATGTCCTGGATCTTGGTGATCTTGCGCGCATGCGCCTCGGACAGCGAGCCGCCGAACACGGTGAAGTCCTTGGCGAACAGGTAGACCGTACGCCCATTCACCGTGCCCCAGCCGGTGACGACGCCGTCACCGGGGATCTTGGTCTTCTCCATGCCGAAGTCGGTGGAGGAATGCTCGACGAACATGTCGAATTCCTCGAACGAGCCCTTGTCGAGCAGCAGATCGACGCGCTCGCGCGCGGTCAGCTTGCCGCGCTTGTGCTGCGCCTCGATGCGCGCGACGCCGCCGCCCGCGCGCGCCGCTGCGCGCCGTTTCTCAAGCCGATCGAGGATGTCTTTCATAGGCCCCTGCCCTGAATCACGCAGTCCGTTGATAGCATGCGGTCGGGCTAATTCAGCCCGTCGAGGATGGTCGTCGCCGCCTGCATCTCGATCCACGTCCGAGCACGGCGTTCCAAGGTGAGGTCATCCGCTCCCCATTGCCGCGCGTTCCAGTCCTCGTCGACATGCGCGGCGGCCCAGGCCTCCTCGGCTGCCAATCGGCCGTGAACCAGCGCAAGCGCGAGCAAGGCCGAGCCGGTCAGCGTGGTCACCGCATGGGCTGCCCCCAGCCGCCACACATCCCGCGGAATGGCGAGGCGCGCCGCGGCGACCGCGTGGTCGGGCTGTTCGGCGAAGGTGATGCCTTGCGCCAGGACGAACCGGGCGCCGAGGTGGTCGCGGGCCCAATCGATCACCGGGTCCCACAGCCGCGTCTCCTCGGCCACCAGCCCGGGCGGGCCATCCGCACGATAGAACAGCAGGTCCGAGCCGAGATATTTCGCGATATCCGCTGCGACCTCGCCGCGCCGGTCGGTGACGCCGTCAATGATCGAGTTGGCGAGCCGCGTCAGCGGCATCAGGGCCGGATCGATGACCTCGCGCTGGGCCTCCCATTCCGCGGCCAGAGCCGCCGCCACATGCCGCGTCGGCGCACCCAGCAGCGCGCGCGCCGGCGTCCGAATCGACCGGCCATCGAGCAGAACCGGGTGCCCATCCCCGGTTTCGTCGCCGACCTGGACCTCGCTGTAGAAGCGCTTGCGCAGCTTGGCAGGCTGAAGCGACCGCCGGGCGGACTCGGTCGGGTCGATCGGGTTATTCTCGTAGATCTCTTCGAAGATATCGCGCATCGGCCCGATGTAGCGTGTCCGGGCCGCCGCTGAAACGGCTCTTCTTGTTGCGTTGCAACAAAAAACACCGGGTGACGATTGCCAGCCATGATGGGAGTGTGGGTAGCCTTTGTCGCAGCTTCCCCCTAAAATCCACATTGGAATCGACGGCAACAGTCGATCCGCGAGGAACGTCAACAAGAAGCGGAATTCGCGTGTGCCCCCGGGCGTGCGTTCGGGGACCGTCATGAGGGGTTGATGAAGCCGACCGATATCGCGTCGCCCGACTATTTCCATAAAGTCGTCGATTGCCAGTGGGCGTGCCCAGCGCATACGCCCGTTCCCGAATATATCCGTTTGATCGCGGCGGGCCGCTATGGCGACGCCTACATGGTCAATTGGAAGTCGAACGTGTTTCCGGGAATTCTCGGACGCACCTGCGATCGCCCCTGCGAGCCGGCATGCCGACGCGGCCGTGTCGAGAAAGACCCGGTTGCGATCTGCCGGCTCAAGCGCGTCGCGGCCGATTACAAGGAAGATATCCGCTCGCGCCTACCTCCCGTTGCTGCGCACAAAAACGGCAAGCGCATCGCGCTGGTCGGCGGCGGACCGGCATCGCTCACCGTGGCGCGCGACCTCGCGCCGATGGGCTACCACTGCGTGGTGATCGACCAGGATCCGAAGGCGGGCGGAATGATGCGCTCGCAGATCCCGAAATTCCGCCTGCCGGATTCGGTGATCGACGAGGAATGCAGCTACATCATCGACCTCGGCATCGAATTCCGCGGCGGCCAGCGCATCGACTCGATGAAGACGCTGTTGGCGCAAGGCTTCGACGCGATCTTCGTCGGCTCCGGCGCGCCGCGCGGACGCGACCTCGACATTCCGGGACGCGAGGAAGCGCGCAAGAACATCCACATCGGCATCGACTGGCTGTCGTCGATCGCGTTCGGTCACGTCGACAAGATCGGCAAGCGCGTGATCGTACTCGGCGGCGGCAACACCGCGATGGATTGCTGCCGCTCGGCGCGCCGCCTCGGCGGCGAAGAGGTGAAAGTCGTCGTGCGCTCCGGCTTCGAGGAAATGAAGGCGTCTCCCTGGGAGAAGGAAGACGCGCTGCACGAAGATATCCCGATCTTCAATTTCCTGGTGCCGAAGGAATTCAAGCACGAGAACGGCAAGCTCACCGGCCTGGTCTTCGAGAAGGTGAAGGCTGAGCGCGACGCCAAGGGACGGCGCAACCTGGTGCCGACCGGCGAGCCGGATGAATTATTCCCATGCGACGACGTGCTGGTCGCGGTCGGCCAGGAGAATGCGTTCCCCTGGATCGAGCGCGACGTCGGTATCGAATTCGACAAGTGGGACATGCCGGTGGTCAACGAGGCCACGATGCAGTCTACGAACCCGTGCGTCTTCTTCGGCGGCGATGCAGCCTTCGGCCCCAAGAATATCATCTGGGCTGTGGCGCATGGCCATGAGGCTGCGCTGTCGATCGACAAGATGCTGCGCGACGAGGACATCACCGACCGGCCATTCCCGGCCGTGGAGGTGATGAGCCAGAAGATGGGCATCCACGAGTGGAGCTACGACAACGACATCTCGCCGGACAAGCGCTACCGGGTGCCGCACCGCGAGAAGGTGGTGGCGTTGCGCGACATCAAGGCCGAGGTCGAACTCGGCTATGATCTCGAGCTGGCGCTGAAGGAAGCGCATCGCTGCCTGAATTGCGACGTCCAGACCGTGTTCGAGGCCAAGCTCTGCATCGAATGCGATGCCTGCGTCGACATCTGCCCGATGGATTGCATCACCTTCACCGCCAATGGCGAGGAAGCCGATCTACGCAAGCGCCTGAAGGCGCCGGCGCTGAACGCCACCCAGGACCTCTATGTCTCGACCGAACTCGCCCAGACCCACAACGTGATGGTGAAGGACGAGGATATGTGCCTGCATTGCGGATTATGTGCCGAGCGCTGCCCCACCGGCGCCTGGGACATGAAGAAATACCTCATGGATATGACGCACGCGGATGACCTATGTCGATTGACCCGATCAGCAGCGTAAACGATTTCGTCGTCCGTTTTGCGAACGTCAACGGATCGGGTTCGGCCAGCGCCAACGAGATGTTCGCGCGCGCCGTGATGCGCATGGGCGTGCCGGTCGCGCCGCGCAATATCTTTCCGTCCAACATCCAGGGCCTTCCCACCTGGTATGAGGTGCGTATCTCGGAATCCGGTCATCTCGGCGCGCGCGGCGGCACCGACATGATGATCGCGATGAACCCGCAGACCTTCGAGAAGGATGTCGCGAGCATCGAGCCGGGCGGCTACCTGTTCTACGATTCCACCAAGCCGATTCCGCCAGGGCGACTGCGCGCCGACATCACCGTGATCGGCGTGCCGCTGACCGCGATTGCCAACCGCGAGTATAACGATCCGCGCCAGCGCCAATTGTTCAAGAACATCATCTATCTCGGCGCGCTCTCCGCTCTGCTCGACATGGACGTCGGCGAAATCGAGAAGCTGATCGGCGAGCAATATAAGGGCAAGGAAAAGCTGCTCGACTCGAACCGGCATGCGCTGCATCTCGGGCGCGACTACGCGACCATGAATCTCGAGTGTCCGATCGGCCTGCGCATTCGCCGCGCCGACAAGGTCGGCGACCGCATCCTGGTGGAAGGCAATTCCGCCGCCGCGCTCGGCGCCGTCTATGGCGGCGCGACGGTCTGCGCCTGGTATCCGATCACGCCCTCGTCGTCGCTGGCGGAGGCCTTCACCAGCCATTGCAAGCGGCTGTGCACCGATCCGGTGACCAAGAAGCAGAATTACGCCATCGTCCAGGCTGAGGATGAACTGTCCTCGATCGGCATGGTGATCGGGGCGTCATGGAACGGCGCGCGCGCCTTCACCGCGACCGCCGGGCCCGGTGTCTCGCTGATGCAGGAATTCCTCGGCCTCGCCTATTTCGCCGAGTTGCCGGCGGTGCTGTTCAACGTGCAGCGCGCCGGGCCGTCGACCGGCATGCCGACGCGCACCCAGCAATGCGACCTGATCTCCTGCGCCTATGCCTCGCATGGCGACACCAAGCACGTGCTGTTGTTCCCGGAGGATCCGCGCGAAGCGTTCGAATTCGGTGCGACCGCTTTCGACCTCGCCGACCGGCTGCAGACGCCGGTGTTCGTGATGCTCGACCTCGATATCGGCATGAATCATCGCCTGTGCCGTCCGTTCGCCTGGGACGACAGCCGCAAATACGACCGCGGCAAGGTGATGACCGCCGAGGAACTGGAAGCCGGCAAGGAATTCGGCCGCTATCTCGACGTCGACGGAGATGGCATCCCTTACCGCACCCTGCCCGGCGTGCATCCGACCAAGGGATCCTTCTTCACCCGCGGCACGTCGCGCGACCGCTATGCGCGCTACACCGAGGAAGGAGCGGCCTACCAGGACAACATGCAGCGGCTGTTGCATAAATTCGAGACCGCGAAAAACCTCGTGCCGCATCCTGTGCGCCACAACGCGGCGATGCCGGCCAAATGCGGCGTGATCTATTTCGGCTCGACCTCCTCGCCGATGGACGAGGCAGTCGCGATGCTCACCAAGGACGGGCATCCGCTCGATACGCTGCGCGTGCGCGGCTTTCCGTTCCATCAGGAGGTGCCAGACTTCATCGCCGACCATGAATTCGTCTTCCTGGTCGAGCAGAACCGCGACGCCCAGTTGCGCTCGATGATCGTCAACGAATGTGGCATCGATCCGATGCGGATCGTGCCGGTGCTGCATTACGACGGCACACCGATCACCGCACGCTTCATCGCCCGGGCGATCGGCGAGCATCTCGATGCCCTGAAAGTCACTCCGCTGCGGAAGGTGGGCGCATGACCTACATCGCGAAACCGAAATTCCATCATCCCGCACTACCGAAGAACGATCTCGGCTTCACGCATCGCGACTATG
>CANKHJ010000095.1 GCA_947481635.1 Bradyrhizobiaceae bacterium | reverse complement strand
GTCGCTTATTTTCGTCGCAGTTTAGCCTGTAGTCCGGACCGCGAAATACACGATCGGCTGTTTCACGCATTGATGATATCGCCTGAGACGACCAACGAATCGATGTTGGCCGATGCCAAGGCGTGGTCGGAAATCTACGCAGCTCCAGGCTCCCACGGCCGCAACTTCGAGATTGACCGCGATCCCAAGCGGCCGCTTCGTATCGGGTATGTCTGCAACTTTTTCTATGGTTTGGGAACACGTATCGGACACCTGCCCATGATGATGAGGCATGACAAATCTCATTTCGAGGTCATAGCCTATTCAGATAGCGACGATGTCGCAGACGATCTCGGCGTCGCTTCTATTTGGCGGTCCACTGAGAAATTGAACGATGACGCATTTGCACAACTTGTTCTCAACGATCGGGTTGACATTCTGGTTGAACTCAACGGCCGGGGGGGCCGCAACAGGTTCGACGCATTCGCACAGCGGCTAGCCCCCATTCAGATCAACTTCGGAAATTTCCTCGCTACCACCGGACTACCAGCCGTCGATTACACAATCGTCCATGAGGTGTCTGTTCCGCCCGAAGACGACCGCTTTTACACTGAAAAAGTCTATCGGCTGAAATGCATGGCGGTCGACTTCATTCAGTGTTGGCCGCCAGACTTCTTCCCCCCGGTTGCGCCGCCGCCATACCGGAAGGCCGGACGCATTACGTTCGGTTGTTTTGGTGGTTCAGTTAAGGTCGACGAGAAACTGATCGAGACTTGGTGCAACATCGTCAAGCGCGTTAAAGGCGCGCGCTTTTATTACAAGAGTATGTCGTTGAGCGACCCGGGTACGCTGAATGTCTTTCGCGGCATCTTCGAGCGTCACGGTCTCTCCGGCGACCAAATCATGTTCGAGGGAAGCAGCGACCATCGAACCATGCTGGAACTCTACAGCCACGTCGATATTGCACTCGACACGTTTCCGTATAACGGCGGAAACACAACGTTAGAAGCACTATGGCAAGGAATTCCGGTGGTGACGCTCAAGGGCGACCGCTGGGCGTCAAGAACCGGAGCTGGGCTCATGGCCCTGGGGGGATTCGACGAGTTTGTCGCCAATACTTCGCGCGAATATGAGGATATGGCCGTCAGACTTGCTGCCGATCATGACTTCCTAGAGCACTTTCGTACAACCTCCCGCGAGCGACTCAGGGGAAGCCGACTCTTCGATATGGCAGAGTTTACTCGTGAAATAGAACAGGCTTATCGAACGATGTGGCGTGAGTGGCTCAAGGCACATCCGACGAATGTAGGCGCTTGAAGCACTGAGGAGCCAACGTCTAACGTCTTTAATCTGGTTGCTCAAAGACTGGCTCAGCAGAGGCTGCTTACCATACACGGGTATCGTGCGGCCAAGAGCATTCAACAAGCTATGACGGTCACGCCTCTGGCATGTCGATATTAAAAATTGAGGGCCGATCATGGCTCCGCACATGGCTTTCGTACCGTACGGGCGAAGATCCATGGATGAACAGGGATGACTGACCCGTGGAAAAAAATGCTGTTAACAAGCAAGTATGCATCATCACCGGCGCATCACGCGGAATCGGCGCCGCGACCGCAAAGCTCGCGGCTCGGCGCGGCTACGCGGTCGCCGTAAACTATGTGCGAAATGAAGCGGCCGCGCAGGATGTGGTGCGCGAAATCGAAGCTGAAAAAGGCCGCGCCCTGGCCATTCAAGCGGATATCGGCGAACCGGACGATATCGTTCGTCTGTTCGAGCGGACGATATCCGAACTCGGGGTGCCAACGGCCCTGGTCAATAGCGCGGCGGAGCCGGGACTGCGCCAGGCGATCGAAGATACCGATGCGGCAATGATCCGTCGGGTCACCGCGGTGAACCTGGAAGGCACCATCTTGTGCACAGCCCAGGCAGCCCGATGCATGTCGACCCAGCACGGCGGAACCGGTGGCGCGATCGTGAACATCTCCTCCCAGGCGGTCCGGACCGGTGGCTATCGCCTCACCTCGTATATTGGAACGAAGGCAGGCGTAGAGGCCATCACCGGCGCGCTGGCCCGCGAACTGGGAGCCGGGGGCATTCGCGTCAACACCGTCTGCCCAGGGTTGATCGCGACCGGCGCCGCGCCCACGGTCGACGCAGCCGGCAATTCCCGCGCCAAGGATATTCCGCTTGGGCGGCTCGGAACCCCGGAGGAGATCGCGGAAACCATTCTTTGGCTGTTGTCCCCCGCCGCCTCGTATATTACTGGAGCGATAATTCCTGTAACAGGAGGCCGGTAAGGCAGCGGCCCCGCGCTCCAGGGGCGCAGCGTCATCGCAGCCCTGATTCAGGACAGCGCTACAAAACCTCGCAGAGGCTGGAATGGCAGACATCAAGACCCAAAAACACGACGCGATCGTCCTTTCCAGCCAGAGCGAAAAGGACCTGCAGCGGAATTTTTTCGAGCTATTTCACAACGCGCCGATTCCGGATGACGAGATCATGGCCAATCTTGGCCTGTTTCTCTCATCGAAGTCGTTGTCGCGCGTGCTGTTCTTCTACGAGATCTACAAGAAGATCCTGAACACCCACGGGATGATCATGGAATTCGGGGTCCGCTGGGGGCAGACGCTGTCGATCCTTGCGGCGCTTCGCGGCATCTTCGAGCCGTTCAACCGCCACCGCAAGATCGTCGGCTTCGACACCTTCTCGGGCTTCATCGGAATGGGCGACGAGGACGGCAAGCTCTGCAAGACCGTCGATGGTTCGTTCTCGGTCAGCGAGGGCTATCAGCAATATCTCGAGAACGTGCTGGCCTTGCAGGAAGCGCTCAATCCGATTTCGCATCTCAAGAAATTCGAGCTGGTGAGCGGCGACGCCACCTTGACCATTCCGGCCTATCTGAAGCGGCAGCCCGAAACCCTGGTTTCTCTGGCGATCTTCGATTTCGACATCTACAAGCCGACCAAGGCCGCGCTCGAGGCAGTCAAGCCGCATCTGTTCAAGGGCAGCGTCCTGGTGTTCGATGAACTCGGCGACGACATCTTTCCGGGCGAAACCATCGCGCTGCGCGAAGTGTTCAACCTCAACGACCTCAAGATCGAGCGCCATCCGATGACGGCGCGCGTGTCATACGTGGTGCTGTAATGGATGCGATCTGCGAGAAAATCCGGTCGGAAATCCTGAACATCTCGCACAAGAGCGGGCATGGTCACATTCCGACGTCGTTCTCGATCGTCGAGATGCTGGTCGCGGTCTACCAGACCATGAACCACGATCCGAAACGGCCGAACATGCCGGATCGCGACCTGTTCGTGCTGAGCAAGGGCCACGCGTCGCTCGGTTTCTATTGCTCGCTCGCGGCGCACGGCTATTTCAATTTCGAGGACGTCTACGCTTTCGGCGCGTTCGACTCGAATTTCGGCTGTCACCCCGATCGCACCAAGGTTCCCGGCGCGGAAGCGTCGACCGGCTCGCTCGGACACGGCATCGGGTTGGCCGTCGGCATGGCGCTCGGCGCCAGAATTGGAAACTCCGGCAAGAAGCGGCAGGTTTACACGCTGATCGGTGACGGCGAATCCAATGAGGGCTCGGTCTGGGAGGCGATCATGGTCGCCACCAACCTGAAGCTCGACAACTTTACGGTGCTCTACGACAACAACAACTCGCAGGGGCGCTGCCTGCCGATCCCCAATCCGGCCGAACGTTTCGCGGCCTTCGGGTGCCAGGCGATCGAGGTGGACGGTCACGATCTCGCTGCGGTCAAGCGCGCGCTCACCGTCAGCACCGATCGCCCGCGTGTCGTGGTCTGCAACACGGTCAAGGGCTATGGCTGCAAGACACTGTCGGACAATGTCTACGAATGGCACCGGCGCGCGCCGAAGCCGGACGAATTGAATATGCTGTTGGGGGAGCTCCATGCGGGCAACGTTTAGGAACACCGTCACCGAGCTCGCCGGACAGGACGACAAGGTCGTCGTCGTCCTCGGCGACATCAGCGTCTACATGTTCAAGGACTACTGGGAACGCCACCCGGACCGGTTCTACAACATGGGGATCTGCGAGAACACGCTGATCAGCGTCGGCGCGGGCCTCGGCTCACAAGGCTACCGCACCTTCGTGCACACGATCTGCCCGTTCCTGACCGACCGGAGCATCGAGCAGATCAAGCTCGACATGTGCTACAATAATTTTCCCGGCAACATCGTCACCTGCGGCGCGACCTTCGACTACGCCTGGGACGGCGCCACGCATCACGCCTATACCGACCTCGCGGTGCTGCGGATGCTGCCCGGCATGGAAGTGATCCAGTGCGGATCGAAGAAGGAGGTCGATGCGCTGTTGCGCTCGCAATACAACAACGACCACCAGACCTATTTCCGGCTCTCCGACCATCCGCACACGATCGACACCAACCTGGAATTCGGCAAGGGCACCGTACTGAAGAACGAGGGCTCGCCGGTCACGATCATGACCGCGGGTCCGATCCTGACCAACGTGATGGAGGCGGTCCGCGACCTGCCGGTCAATCTGGTCTACTTCCACACCTTGAAGCCGATCGACAAGGACCTCATCCGCCAGTTCCGCGACACCGAGATCCTGGTGGTCCATGACGCCTATGGGCTCTACGAGGCAATCTCGGAGGTGCCCGCGCTGCGGATGCATTATCACGGCCTGCCGGATGCCTTCTGCGGCTGGTACGGCACTGTCCACGACATCCGCAAACGCATCGGGCTGGATCCCGCCGGCATCCGCGCCGCCGCGATGGCGTTGATCCAGGACCGTTCCCAGGCCGCCTGAGGGCCGGAGTTTCGCTCGGGACATAGCCGATGTTTTTCGAGCGCCGTCTTTCCCTGGTCACCGGCGGCACCGGCTTCGTCGGCACCCATATCGCCAAGGCGCTGCTCGATCAGGGCGGCCGGGTGCGCATCGCGGTGCATGACCGCGCCCCGTTGCTGACCGACCCGCGCATCGAACGCGTCCATGCCGACCTGACGAGGCAGGAAGACTGCCTGGCCGCGATGGCCGGCGTCGACCTGGTGTTTCATGCTGCCGGCGCGGTCGCCGGCACCGGCGTCAGCGCCGACAATGCAATGGCCGGCATCGCCAAGAACCTGCACCTGACCGCCCAGGTGATGCAGGCCGCCTGGACGGCTGGGGTCGAGCGGCTGCTGGTCTTCAGCAGCAGCACCGCCTACCCGGCCTCCGACCATCCGATCCGCGAGGACGAACTCTGGGCCGGCGAACCGCATCCGTCCTATCTCGGCTATGGCTGGATGCGCCGCTATTTCGAACGGCTCGCCGAATTCACCGCCAGCCGCTCCAAGGTGAAGATCGCCCTGGTGCGGCCGACCGCGGTCTACGGGCCTCACGACGATTTCAACCCCACCACCAGCCACGTCATTCCAGCACTGGTCCGCCGCGCGGTGGCGAAGGAGGACCCGTTCATCGTCTGGGGAACCGGCGATGAAATGCGCGATTTCCTCCACATCGAGGACCTCGCCCGCGGCTGCCTGCTCATGATGGAGCGTCATGCCGAATGCGATCCGGTCAATATCGGCTACGGTTCCGCGCTGACCATCAAGCAGACCGTCGAGATCATCCTGGATGCCGCGGGCCATCGGGGCGCGCAGGTGCAGTTCGATGCGACCAAGCCCACCACCATCCCGCGCCGCCTGGTCGACACCTCCAAGGCGGAGCGGCTGCTCGGATTCAAGCCCCGCATCCCGATCGAGACCGGCCTTGCCGATCTGGTCCGCTGGTATGCGGCGCGAATAGGCGCCTAGCCACGGCTGTCTACAACGGCCGCCAGATGATCTGCGAATAGCCTTCGTGCAGCAGGCTGCCGAACTCGACCCGGTGTTCCTTCAGAATCTCTATCTTGCCTTGGCTTTGCAGCTTGTGCAGCGCACCGGTCAGGCCGACCAGGAAATTCCGGGTGTCGTGCGCCCGCATGGCCAGGTGATCGACGAAATTGGCGGGATCGTACCATTCACGGATCGGCTCGATGAACACACAGAGCTTGGGCTTCTTGGCCAGCAGGAATTCGAGGAACGGCCCATGCTTGTCCGCGATCTGCTCGAGCGCGGCGAAGGTCAGCACCACGCTGTTGGCCGGCATGTCGACGCTGTAGTCCGGATGAAAGAAATCGAACACCCGCCCCTCGGTGTTCCAGCCGTGCATGCGATGCATATTGTTGATGATTTCGGCGGACGGCTCGGCCCAGTCGAGACCGACCACCTTGGTCTGCGGGAACATCTCGGCCAGCACGCTGACATGGACGCCCGACCCGCAGCCGAACTCAAAAATCCGCTCGCGGTCGGCAAAATAGGTCCGGAACAGCCACTCCTGATAGACCCTGCGCCAACACTGCTCGAAATTCGGCTCGACCGGCTGGGCCAGACGGCGGAACAGCCGGACCGGCATGTTCGGGCGCACATATTTCGGAGCCAGCGCATTGAGGTCGCCCTTGCTGGCGACAAAGTCGTCGAGATTTTCGCCCCAGCCGCGCACCCAGCGGGTCTTGTCACCGTGGACGACGATCGAGAATTCCTTGCGCCGAATGCGCTCGAGCAGGCTGGTGACCAGATCGTCCAGTGGCTGGCCATCGACCCAGTCATAGCCCCAATCGGTCTGTTTGATCAGCGCCAGGCAGGACGGCGGAATCGCGAGTTCAGGGCTGCCGAGCAGGCGCACGAAATCGGATAATTCGAGAGTATGTGTGGACACAGGATTTGGCCGCGTGGTCGGGAATACGAAGCTTTTCAATGAACGAATGATCGCTAATTTGCAAACCGATCTGCCTGAACTGGGAGCCGCAGGCGGACCTCCGCGCCAGGCGCGTCCTGGTTGACGATCTCGTCGCCCCGGCGACACCGCGGAACCCGCCGTGAAACCGCCGCGTCGACAAGCTGCGCCCCACGGGGCCCGAATAATCTTCCAGACTCGGGTCAGCAATATCGCGCAGGGATGTATATTGGCGGACATGAAGCCAGCAGTCAGCGTCATCGTTCCTGTTTTCAGTCGCGCCGACACCATCGGACGGGCTTTGGAAAGCGTTCTCAGCCAGACCTTCTCGGACTATGAGATCGTGGTCGTAGACGACGGATCGACCGACGATACCTGCAGAATTATCGAACAGATCCAGACTGATCGCCTGACCCTGATCCGTCATGCCTCCAATCGCGGGCCGGCGGCGGCCCGGAACACGGCAATCAATGCGTCACGGGGACGCTGGATCGCCTTCCTCGATTCCGACGATGCCTGGAGGCCAGAGAAGCTCGAGCGCCAGGTGGCTATCCTTGACAAGGCCGCAGCCAACATCGCGGCATGTGCAACGGGCTTTTGCCTGCACAGAGACGGCCGCGCATTCGAGGTCAATCAGGATATCCCTCCCGATCGCTTCCGGCGGGACATCCTGTTCGGATGTACCATCTCGCCCGGAAGCACATTGATGGTGGACCGGGCTGCGTTCGACAAGATCGGCTTGTTTGATGAGCAGATGTTGCGGCTGGAAGATTGGGACTGGCTGCTTCGCTTCTCCGAGCAATTCAACATCGCCTTCGATCCGGCTCCGCTCGCCGACATCTATCAAGCTGACCCGACGGGCAGAAATTCATCGGGCGATCCCGATGCGGTTTTTGACGCCATCCGGCGGATCGAGGAGAAGCATCTCCCGCGATTGCCGCTCGCCGCCCGGAAGCGTCAATTGCGCAGCTCGCTGCTGGTTGAGAGTGCCGGCGTTTATTATCGCCGCGGTCAGTCGTTACGAGCCGCCGGATGTGTCCTGGCATCGTTTCTGTTTTTTCCGATGCGCAACGCCGCCTTCTTCAGCATGCTTTGGCGATCCGGAACATCTGTCTTACGGCCAAGGCGCCCGTAGCTGCGAATCGTTGTCGACTGCGGTTCCGCAAGGGTTCAACCCATGCCACCATTCGGAGCACCGATTTCTAACGATCAGGGTTGACCCGCCGACCTTTTGGGATATTGCCAGTCGCAGAGATTTCGCCCCGGATTCAGCCGCGCAAGGACACGCATGGCCCTGACAACCTCGCCTGCTTCACGGAACTTCAACGGCGCGCGCGCGATCCCGCAATATCAGCGGACATGGAATAATCTGAGGAAGAGTTTCAGCTGGGCGTGGCTCGATATCGTCTGCCAATATCGGCGGTCCAAGATCGGCCCGTTGTGGGAAACGATCAACGTGCTGGTCATGTTGACCGGCTTGGCGGTGGTGTCTTCGGCGATATTCAACAGCAGCCTGCGAGACGTCATCGGCTATGTGGCGATCGGCATCATCGTATGGTCGGCGATCGGCGCACTGATCACCGAAGGGTCAATGGCCTTCGTCCGCAACACCGGATTCGTGACTGGTTCCACGCTCGGCATCGATCTTTACATTGGGCGCAGCGTTTTCAAGGTGCTCATCACCTTCGCGCACCATCTCCTGATCTACGTCCTCGGCGTGGTGGTGGGGCTGATACCTTTAGGGTTCACCAGTCTGCTGGCGCTTCCTGGAATTGTTCTGTTGTTCACCAATGGCTTCTGGGTCATCACGACTTTGGGGCTCATTTGCGCCCGCTTCCGCGACGTCGATCCGATCATCCGCAATCTCCTGCAGCTCGCCTTCTTCGTCACGCCGGTGTTCTGGAATTATCGGACCATCGCGAGCAACCGCCAGTTTCTCGTCGATTACAATTTGCTGTTTTACTTCATCGAGATTATCCGTAGTCCGCTGCTGGGAGAGATCCCGCCGGCATCGCACTATCTCGCGGTACTCGGTGTGACGATCGTCGGCTACCTGATCGCGTGGCTGACATATCGCCGAATGCGCGCGCAACTCGCCTTTTTTGTTTAAGGAACGTGTTGGCTCATGACTCATGTCCGCTTGAACCAGGTCAACGTCCGCATTCCGATCTACGACAGTCAGGGTCTTCGCCTGCTACGGTTGCCGTTCTTCAAGGAATCGAGAGTCGGGACTAACACCGTCAGCCGGTCCGGCGGCGTCATTATCATGCACGCGCTGAAAGACATCAGCCTGGATCTCGCCGAAGGAGACCGTGTCTGCCTGATCGGCCATAATGGCGCCGGCAAAACCACGCTGCTGCGCGTGGTGGCCGGCATTTATCCGCCCGCGAGCGGAACCGTCAGCGTGCAGGGCGAGATTTTTGCGCTGCTTGGCACCAGCATCGCGCTGAACAGCGATGCCACCGGCTACGAGAATATCCAGCTGATGGCGAACCTCTATGACTGGCCGAAGGAAGACTACGCCGCGACGGTGCAGGACATCGAAGAATTCACCGAACTGGGCGAGTATCTGTCGCTCCCGACGCGCATCTATTCCTCGGGCATGCAGGCGCGGCTTTCCTTTGCCTTGGCCACCGCGCAAGCCCCCGACATCCTGCTGATCGATGAAGGTATCGGCGCCGGCGATGCGCATTTTCAGGAAAAGGCGCAAGCGCGCGTGCAAAATTTCGTCAGCCGGGCGCGGATCATGCTGCTAGCTTCGCATTCGGACGCGCTGTGCCGCGCCATGTGCACGAAGGCGCTGGTGCTCTCGAAGGGAGAGGGCGTCTTCTTTGGCGACATCGAAGAAGGATTCAAGGTCTATGCAGCTCTGCAATGACCGCGGATCCGCAAGGCAAGATTGTGCGGCGCATGCGACGGGGCAGCTTCCCGGTCCCGTCGAAGCCGATCACGCTGCCAAAGGCTGCGGCATAGACCCGATCTCGAGCGCTGGCTAACGAGCGGACAGGCAAGGAGGATGCGGATTTCCATCGTTACGTTGGCCCTGGACCTCCCTCGCTATCTCGATGAGGCGCTTGGAAGTGTTGAGGCCGACCCTTCGCTGGAACTCGAACACCTCATCGTCCACGACGGGCACGAGACCGCCTTTGAGAGCCTCGTCCAGCGATATCCGCACATTCGGTTCATCCGCGGACAGGGCGCCGGCGCCACACCTGCGGCGGTTTTAGGAATCCAGGCCGCGACGGGCGATTTCATCCTGCTTCTGCATGGCGACGATCGTCTCGTGCCCGGGGCCCTGAAAGCGCTCGCGGCCGCCGCCTCCAACCGCCCCGACGTCAAGATCTGGAGTGGCAGGATGCGCATCTTCCAGATCCTGCCCGATGGTCGAGAGGTCACGGTGCGTCTGATCAGTACCCCGGACGCCACGCGGATGTCGATCGGCAACGTGTGCGACGATATCCCCTTGCTGACAGCCCGGTTCGTCCGCGCGACGGTCTATTCGGAAATCGGAAATTTTGACCCGGCATTTCCCGAGAGCAGCGACCGTGAATTCATGCTGCGAGCGGTGATGGCGAACGTGCCGGAGGCCCCCCTTGGGGTGATCGTCTCCGAGATGCGGATGCACGAGGAGTCCCGTACGCTTCATCGCCGCTCCGGATGGATCCCACCCTACCTCCAGGAGCACCTCAGGATCGCCGATCTGTGGCTCAAACGACCGGCGGTCAGCCGCCCGGTCCGACGGAGTTTGCGCAATTGGCGCGCCCGCGAAAGCTTGCGATTGGCCTTCTACCAATATCGGACCGGACATTGGCGCGACGCCCTGGGCTTGCTGCGCGAGAGCAATGGGGCGGATCCTCTCTGGATTTTTCGAATAGGTTCTGTATTCGTTGCGAGACGACGTCGATACCGAAACAAATGATGTCGGACGATCACCGACGACCGCGGTAGCGTGCGCGTCCCAAGGCAACACATTTCATGCAATCCAAGACAATAGCCCCGGAATATTCATTTCGCTTCAACAGCGAAGACATCTGGGCAACCTACGGTTCCGCCGAAGGCGCCTTCGCGCGCGGCGACTTCCTCAACGCGGCGCAAATGGCGCCGGTCGGGTCGGAGCTGAAAGGTTGCGCCCTGATCCTCGGTGGCCTTCAAGAGCAGGGATTGGCCATTCTTGACCGACACACTCCCCTCGGCGGCCGGTCGCAGATGTGTCGGACGCTGGCGCTATGGTCTCTCAACCGCGCGGACGAGGCGGTAGCCGCATTGCAGGGCGTTGCCGATCCCGAATATCGGGAGCCGGCCATAGCTTTTGAAACGCTGATCCGCCGCAATGACGTCACGATCTTTATCACCGGAGCCATTCTCTCGGTGTTTCCCGAGCATTATTCCGAAAGCTTTATTTCACCGTCTTATACTTACGGCTCGATCACGACGAAATACGTCGGAAGCCAGTTCAAGGAAAACGCCTACGACTACGACTCGTCGCAACCGCTGGACCGGTTCATCGAGGGACTTCCGGAGGACCAGAAGCCCGACATCCTTTTCGCGCTCAGCCCGCAGTGGATACTACCTAGGGATTTTCACAAATCTTCGGTGCCCAAGGTGATCTGGGCTCACGATTCCGATGCATTCCAATATCGCAACGTCGACAATTTCGCGCTCTACGACGTCGCGATCTGCAATTGCTCGCACGAGCACTTCGAACTGAGTCAGGGTACGCCGGGCCTCTATTGCGCGGCCAACATGCTGTTGCATCCGCTGGCGACACCCTTTCCAGAAGCATCCTCACAAAGCGTAAAAACTTACGACCTCATCTTTACCGGCTCCGCCATGGCGCCGTTCCATTCTGAGAAACCGCGCTTCCTGTACCATCTCGCCGGACTTAGCGAGCAGTATAAGGTTCAGGTCATCGACGGTCATATGCCTGAACGTCAATACTTTGAGGTGATCTCGCACGCGAAATTCCTTCCGGTCGTCAACCGTTATGCCGGCATGCCTTCTCCGCGCTGGAGGGACGCGCTCGCCAACGGGGCGTTCCTGCTGTACCCGGAGCATACCTTTTACGGCGAGATCGCGCCGGGCACCTTCCCGTTCAAAGCCGAAACGATGCTGCAGGACATCGCCCAACATTTCGACAATTTCGATGCCGGCACCAGCCCGGATTACGATCTCGCCACGGTCGTCCCGGAAATCAACGCACGGTTCTCGATTCATCACCAGCCGCGCGAAGAGAGCTATCTGCGGCTGCTCAAATACGCCTTGTTCATGGGCCTGGTGTGGCCGCGTGCGGCGGCGGCTAAGCCGTCACGCCAGCGACGGCCCGTCTGGCTGACGCCGGCGGTCGATTGCGGATTATTCGGCCACGACCACATTCGCCAACGGATCGGCCGTGTCGCGGACAACATTCGCACGGACGACCTGCTCGACGAACTGGACTACACCAATGCTGGGCATCTTTACGCACAGATGGTCTTTTCATTTCCTGAGTTTGCCGAAGCGGTTCGATGGGCGTCGCAGGCGGACCGGTATTTCGCGGAAGGACTGAAGCGCTATTCGGAGTCGCTGGCGCTTTTGTTCACGGACGCGCACTGGAGCTTCTTCAGGCCGGATCCGGATTATGCGTCCGCCGAGAAGAAATTCCGCAAAATCATCGAGTGCTTCGACACCTTGTCGTTCGATCCACACGGTGCCGACATCGCCTTTGCCTATACGCTGCATGATCGCGATCAAGTGTTTCCCTGCTACGAGTATGCTGACATTGCGACCAGCGAGCTGGTTCTGCGCCATACGCCTCAGCTTATCGGTCGAAAAAGCCTTCCCCACGGCACGCGGGATATCATTCTCGCCGCATGCCACGGCTATCTCGGCTGGGCGGCCCTGAAGCGCGAAGACACGGCCGGTGGGCTCGCCAACCTGAAGCGAGGGATCGCGATTTTTCCGCATGGCTTGCCCATGCTGCGATTATATTTCGATACCCTGCTGCGTCAGGCCGCCGACGTCGGCAAGCGTACACCCGCACTGGCTTCGGATTTGGCGACGGCCTTTATCGCGGTCGTCAATGCCAATCCATCGATCCTGATGACCCACGTCTACACCATCGTGCCGATCCTCGCCGATAACGGCGAACGCGAGGCGGCACGCGAGGTGGCGGCGGGATGGTATCGCCTCGCCAACATCGTGCATAATCTGCGCACCGATGATGAGAAACACCAGCTCGCTCTCCTGAGCATCCTCTGGCACTACCGATCGTTCCTGCCTGATCGCCTCCTCGACCGGGTGGAAGAAGGGCTGCGGGACGAGCAGGCGATGCAAGACCCCACACAACTTGAGCTGCGCTTCATCCAGGTCGCGCGCGCATTCGCCGTGGCGCGGAAACAGCGGGGGTTTTGGCCATGGAGCCATTCGACCACGGTTCAAGCCGAGGACGAGCAGGCGGCGAAGAATCTAACGCCGCTCGAGCGGCGCCTTGTCGAGGTCGCCCGCATATCCCTCACGGAAGAGAAGCGCTGGGGGTTTTTGTCATGGCCGACGCGACACCGCACCCCCACCGCTGTCGAGCGCCTGTTGGCCGAAAGCGGCTATGGCCGGGAGCGGATTTTCTTGTCCAAGATTCGACGGGCCGCCTCTTTGTGGGCTTCGGCGCCCCCCGATGTCAGGTCGGTTTATCTCAATAAGACTTGGCGGATGATACGGCGGGGCGGGGTCAGGCAAACCTTTCGCCGGATGCAGAAATGGGGCACGGAAAGCCGGTGGTCGACGGCCGCCCTGGTCGCTCAGCCCTCCCGTAAACGCTGGAGAACAAGATTACAGGAAAGGTTGAAGTGGTTCAGCATAGGCCCCCGGCGCCGCAGCTGAGATCTGCACGCCGGACATTCAGTGCGTGAACGAGAGCATTTCCTTTTGCGCACCGACATCGAACGTTTGATGCGGACCACGTGAACGACGCGCGCTGCCGACAGCCGCGCCGCGCAAGGCAAGGTCCTCTACTTCAGGAATCGACAGGATGTCTTGGCCACGAATAACGTCGCGCAGCACCAGCATCGTATCTCCGTGGATGGATGTGATCGCGCGCGAGGTCGAGTTTTCGGCCGGCGCCGAACCGCAAACCTTCTATGCCGTCGGTCAACCGGATTATCTGGCAATTCTGGCCGTCACCCCGGAGGGCAGGATCCCGCTGGTTCGGCAATATCGACCGGCCATCGAGAGATTTTCATTGGAGCTTCCGGCGGGCCTGATGGATCCCGGCGAAGAACCGCTCGGCGCAAGCGCGCGCGAATTATTAGAGGAAACCGGCTACCCGGCGAAGACGGTCCATCTGTTGAGGAGCAACCCGTCTTGCGCCAGCCGCATCAGCAACCTCATCCATTCCGTGTTTATCGAAACCGGCGACCGCGTCCCGGATTTCGAAGAAGAGCCTGGTGTCGCCGTGGAGGTCGTCACCCCTGCTGAGCTGGCGCAGCTGGTATCCAGCGGCGAGTTGGGGGAGCAACTGCATCTCGGCACCTTAATGCTGGCGGAGCTGAGAGGCTTCCTGAGGCTGACGCGCTGAGGCGCTCTCACACCAAACAGAAAAGGCCCGGCATCAGCCGGGCCTTTTCCGCAAACGATGTGCAGGCATCACTCCAGCGCAGTCTGAACCGAGGTGAAGTTTGAGTTCAGGTCCGACCCAAGACCTGCCACCACGGCGATGATGGCGACGGAGATGCCGGCGGCGATGAGGCCATACTCGATGGCAGTGGCGCCGGATTCATTTTTCAAGAAGGACACAAAATGCGCAATCATGAGGATTTCTCCTGGATGCAAATGGATAACACCGGGGGCGCCGGCCGTGCCGCGACCAGTCAGTAATTTTACGGACGGTATCGAGCGGCGAGCTAAAGCCGGATTAAATCAATGCCTGCGTTTCGATGACAAACATCGCGCCAAATTTGTCATAAACCTGGCGCTAAACGCGGCGCATCCGTTCGCGCGAAGCCAGCACGCCGCGCGTTTGTTGCGGCCAATTCGCCATATCTTCGGGTTCGTCGTTCAACGCGCGCGCCGCATGCAGCGGCCAGTTTGGATCGAACAACGCCTCGCGCGCGATCGCGATCAGATCCGCCTGGCCCTGCGACACGATGTCCTCAGCCTGATGTGGATCGGTGATCAGACCTACAGCCATCGTGATGAGGCCGGTCTCGCGCCGCACGCGCTCTGCAAACGGCACCTGATAGCCGGCTTCGAATTTGAACAAATTCATCGGCGCATTGCCGCCCGACGAACAATCCATCACGTCGACGCCCAGCGCCTTAATCTCGCGCGCGAAGGCGACGGTGTCGTCGAGCGTCCAGCCATTCTCCACGCGGTCCACCGCCGAGACCCGGACAAAGACCGGCTTATCGGCCGGCCAGGCCTCGCGCACGATTCGGATGATCTCGAGCGGGAAGCGCATGCGCCCCGCAAGGTCGCCGCCATAGCGATCGTTGCGCTGGTTCGACAAAGGCGACAGGAACTCGTGCAGCAAGTAGCCATGGGCGGCGTGCACCTCGACGACTTCGAATCCGGCTGCGAGCGCCCGGCGCGTCGCCGCGCGCCAGTCGTCGCGCAGCCGTGCAAGCCCTGCGTCGTCGAGCGCGGCCGGCGCCGGCCAGTTGTCGAAAGGCACGGCGCTCGGACCGATGGTCGGCCAGGCGGGCTCGCTGCCCTCGGCCGGCAACACCGGAATGCCATCCCACGGCCGCGGCCGCGAGGCTTTGCGGCCCGCATGCGCGAGCTGCAGGCCGGGCGCCGCGCCATGCTGCTTGATGAAGGCGGTCACGCGCGCGAACGGCGCGATGTGCTTGTCGTCCCAGATGCCGGTACAGCCATGCGTGATGCGGCCGTCGCGCGAGACCGCGGTGGCTTCCGCGAAGACCAGGGCCGCGCCGCCCAGCGCGAAGCGCCCGAGATGCACGACATGCCAGTCGGTCGCCGCGCCATCGTCGGCGGAATACTGGCACATCGGCGCGATCACGACGCGATTACGCAAGGTGAGCGAACGGAGCGTGAGCGGAGAGAACAGCGCGGCGGGCATCGGTGCGTCCTTGGCATCGCTCACCAAGGGCTGAAGCCCTCATAAGCGGCTGGCCGGAAGGAGCCCGGCCGTCCCGCCGATATACTAAGCCCGCGCGGTGTTCGCCAGCACCCGGGCACTCGGCGGAACGTCGCCTTCCCGATCGCCAAAAAAATCACGGCCGGGGCAAGCCCGGCCGTGAGACGTTTATTCGCTACGCTTATTTCTTGACCGGGTTGTCGAGCTTCCACGGGTCCTTCACCATCGGGATCGTGGCG
>CANKHJ010000094.1 GCA_947481635.1 Bradyrhizobiaceae bacterium | reverse complement strand
GGGCGTCTCGCTCGCGGTGCGCGCACGCGCGCCGCAGGCGCGGCTCTATACCGCCGAGCCGGAGCATTTTGACGATCACGCGCGCTCGTTCCGCAGCGGCAGGCGCGAGGAGAATGCCACGCTGTCCGGCACCATCTGTGACGCGCTGATGGCGCGCACGCCCGGTGCGCTCACATTCCCGATCAATCGCGAACTGATCCACCAGGGCGTTTCCGCGAGCGACACCGAGGTCGCGCGCGCGGTCGGTTTCGCGTTCCGCGAACTCAAGCTGGTGGTCGAGCCGGGTGGCGCGGTGGCACTGGCCGTGCTGCTCGCCGGTAAGATCGATATCCAGGGGAAGATCGCAGTCGCGGTATTGTCCGGCGGCAATGTCGACCCGGAAACATTCCATCGTCTGGTGGCATAGAGACCAGGCTCATAAATCGACCACGATCATTGTCAGGATCGGGGCACAGGGAGGAAGCATGAAACGGATCGGCGTCGCCATTGTGGCGGCAACACTGGCCTGGATGTCGCTCGCGGTCGCCCAGGAGAAATTCCCCAGCCGCAATATCAATTTCATCGTGCCGCTCGCGCCGGGCTCAGGCACCGACGTGATCGCGCGCACCTTGGCCGCTACCGTCAGCCGTTCGCTCGGCGCTCAATTCGTGATCGAGAACAAGCCCGGCGCCAGCACCATGCTTGGCGTCTCGACCGTGGTGAAGGCAGCGCCGGATGGCCACACCATCCTGATCGGCGCCAGCGGCCTCACCGTCAATCATCTGCTGTTCAAGTCGGTGCCTTACGACGCGCAGAAGGACTTGACGCCGATCACGCTTGCGGTGACGACACCGGTGATCCTGGTTGTGAACAAAAATCTCGGCGCCAAGACGCTCGCCGAGTTCATCGCGCTCCACAAAGGCAAGGCTCTCAATTTCGCCTCGGGCGGCGTCGGCACCTATCTCCATCTCGCTGGCGAGGTGTTCAAGGCGCGTTCCGGGCTCGACATGAAGCATGTGCCGTATCGCGGCGGCGGGCCGGCACTGACCGATGTGATTGCCGGTCATGTGCAGATGATGTTCATCACGCCGGTCAATGCCGGCAATGTTGTCAGCGGCGACGTCGTCGGCCTCGCGGTGTCGGGCGACAAGCGGCTGGAGGGGCTGCCGAATGTACCGACCTTCGCCGAGGCCGGGTTGGCGCTGCCGGAGGTCACCGGAAGCTGGTTCGGCATCCTCGGGCCTGCCGGCATGCCGAAGGACGTCACCGCGATCCTGAACCAGCATTTCAACGCCGCTCTGAAGGATCCCGAGGCGATCGTCGTGATGCAGAAGAACGGCCTGGTCGGGGTCGGCACCACGCCGGAAGAGTTCGCGCAGTTCATCCGCGAGGAGGCGCAGCGCTGGCCGCCGATCTTCGAGAAGGCGGGCCTCAAGCCGGAGTGATGATCACTCCAGTGATGCTCACTCCGCGGTGATGTTGGCCGCCTTCGCGACCTCGGTCCATTGTTTGACCTCGGTCGAGATCAGCTTCTGGAATTCGTCGGGCGTGCCGCCGGCCGGCGTCATGCCCTGCTGCGCGAGCTTGGCGACCAGGTCCGGGTTCTTCAACGCCGCGTTCACCTCGGCATTGAGCCGCGCGATGATGGCGGGCGGCGTGCCGCGCGTCGTCAGCAGGCCAACCCATTGGATCGCCTCGAAATCGGCAAAGCCGGACTCCGCCATCGCCGGCACCTGGGGGAATTTCGGATCACGCGCCTTGCTGCCGACTGCGATCGCGCGCAACGCACCGGCCTCCATCTGCGGCATCGACACCTGCGGCGAGAGCACCGCGAATTGCGTGTCGCCGGTCACCATCGCCATCACCGCGGGATTGCCGCCGCGATAGGGCACGTGCTGCATCTTGATGCCGGCGCGCTGGGCGAATAGTTCAGTGATCAGGTGCGACTGGCTGCCGGGACCGACGGTCGCGTAATTCAGCTTACCGGGCTCGGCCTTGGCCAGCGCAATGAATTCGCCGACGGTCTTGGCCGCGACCTTGCTGTTCACCACGAACAGCAGCGGGTTGCGCGACACCAGCGCGATCGCCGCGAGGTCGTTCTCGGTGTTGTAAGGCAGCTTGGAATTCACCGCCGGCGCCACGGTATGCGATGACGCGACCATCAGCAGCGAATAGCCGTCCGGCTCGGCGCGCACCACCGCGTCGGTGCCGACGATGCCGGCGGCCGCCGGGCGATTGTCGATGATGATGGTCTTGCCGAGCGCCTTTTCCAGGTGTGGGGCGAGCAGGCGCGCCACGGTGTCGTTCAGCCCGCCGGGCGGAAACGGCACGATCAGCCGGATATTGCGCTCCGGATAGGCCTGCGCAGCGGCGCGCCCGGATGGAGCCCCGGTCATCAACGCAGCCGCGGCGAGGCCGAGCCAGAAAGACGCCATTCGGGACATTTTCATCTTGGGCTCCGGTGCGCTGCGCTCATCAATCGCGATTTTCATCTGAGACCGTGCGTGATAACAAGCCGGCCCGCTATGGTTATGTCGCATCCACAGGTGGATCAAGGCGGGGCGGGGGAAGCAGGCTCATGACAAAGCGGTATCAGGTCGTGATTATCGGCGGCGGACCCGTCGGCGTGGCGCTGGCGGTCGGCCTCGGCCTGCGCGGCGTGTCCTGCCTGCTGGTCGAGCGCCATTTGCAGCCGCAGCGCATCCCGAAGGGCCAGAACCTCACCCAGCGCACCCTCGAGCATTTCCATTTCTGGGGCCTGGTCGATGAATTGCGCGCCGCGCGCGTGATGCCGCGTGATTATCCGATCGGCGAGCTCACCGCCTATGAGAGCCTGCTCAGCGATTATTGGCATGCTTCGGCCGGCCGCGAATTGGTGCGGCAGTTCTTCTTCCAGGCCAATGAACGGTTGCCGCAATATCAGATGGAAGGCGTGCTCCGGAAGCGGATGGAGACTCTGTCCTACGTCGAGACCCGTTTTGGCTATACCGCCAAGACGATCGGGCAGGACGCGAACGGGGTGCGCGCCACCATCGTGGACCGCGCCGGCGCGACCGAGGAGATCGAGGCGGATTATCTCGTCGGCTGCGACGGCGGCCATTCGATCGTGCGCGAGCAGGCCGGCATCGCGCGCGGTGGCACCGATTTCGACCAGCAGATGATCCTCGCGGTGTTCCGCTCGCGCGAGTTGCACGAACGCCTGAAGCGTTTCCCCGAGCGCTCCACCTACCGCGTGATGCATCCGGACCTGAAGGGCTATTGGCAATTCTTCGGCCGCGTTGACGTGGGCGAGGGCTGGTTCTTCCACGCGCCGGTGCCGCCGGGCACCAAGCCCGACGATCGCGCGTTGAAGAAGCTGATCGAGAAGGCCGCCGGGTTCGAATTCGCGTGCGAGTTCGATCATCTCGGCTTCTGGGACCTGCGCGTCGCCGTTGCCGATCGCTATCGCGCCGGCCGGGTCTTTATCGCCGGCGATGCCGCGCATAGTCATCCGCCCTATGGCGGCTTTGGGCTCAACAACGGCCTGGAGGATGCGGTCAACCTCGCGTGGAAACTGACCGCGGCGGTGCAAGGATGGGGCGGCGACGCGCTGCTGCAATCCTATGATGACGAGCGCCGTCCGGTGTTCAAGGAGATCGCCGAGGAACTGATCGCGGCGCGCATCGAAGAGGATGGCGCATTCCTCGATCGCTATAATCCGCATCGCGACCGCGCGGAATTTGAAAAGGCATGGCGCGAGCGCGAGAGCGATGTCGGTTCGCGCGTGCAGGTCTATGAGCCGAATTACGAAGGCTCGCCGGTGGTGCTAGGCCCGCCGGGCGGCGTCACCCGCGCCACCGGCACACATCTGTTGAAGGCGCGGCCCGGCCATCATCTCGCGCCGCAGCCGCTGTCCTCCGGCCGCAACGTGTTCGAGGAGCTCGGGTCCGGTCTGGCGTTGCTGGCCTTCGACGCCGACGCATCGAGCGTCGCGGCGCTTGAGCGCGCAGCGCAAACGCTGAAGGTTCCGCTCACCGTGATCCGCGACAGCTTCGCGGGTGGACGTGAGGCCTATGAGTCGCGGCTGGTTCTGGTCCGTCCCGATCAGCATGTCGCGTGGAGTGGCGACATTTGCGCCGATGCGGACGCGGTGATGAAGCAGGTGGTCGGACAGGCTTAGTTATCGGTGCGGGCACGCCGCCTTCAGGTAAACAGCGCGATCCGCTCTTCGTCGGACATCGCCTTGAGCGCGGCGAATGGGTCATCGGTGCCGGCCCGCGGCGCTTGCGCGGGCAATGGCTCGACCAGGAATTCGGCGGGTCCGAAATCGGTCAGCGAGCCGGCCGGCATCGCGTCATCCGGGCGGCGCGGATCGCTCATCGCGGGCTCAGAGGCCGGCGCGGCAGGTTGGGTACATCGCGGTGAGTTCGCGGCCCTGCAGGAACACCATCTGGCGCGACAGGCCGCCCTTGCGCTGCAGCCAGGAGCGTACGCGCTGCGGATAGACCGCCCACAGGAAACGCGTGCCCATGTCGCTGCGCACCTGGTTGCCCTGCTCGTCCGGACGCCATGCCGCGTGGAACCCGAGGCGGGCTTGGTTCGTGACGCAGATCTTCTCGCGCGGCACCAGACCCAGCACCATGGTGCAGGCCGAAAGACAAAGCCCGTCGATCATCACGGTCTCGCCGGAGGTGCGCAGCGAAGCAAAGGTATCGACGTAGCGGCCGATCTGTCCGCCACGGTCGTCAGTAATTCGGTAGGCGGCGGATACAGGTGAGGTCAGTCCCAGCGTCGTTAGTACGACGCTCAACATAACGGCTCGAAAGAGCATATCCGACCCCGCTCGCGCGATCGCGTTTTGCTTGCCGAATAACGACCGCACTTCCGCAATAACGCAAACGTGTTGGAACCTCAAACTGGAACTCGCACCCACGGAACGTTTTCCGGCCGGTGTCGTGCCAGGGTCACAGCGCGCGGCGCTTATCCCCACAATTCGCGCGTCGGCGGATGCATCAGGCTGCCGTCGTAATGCAGCGCGTGCGGCCGGTCGCGCGTCAGCAGCAGCGGTCCATCGAGATCGACCACGCGGGCGCGTTGCGCGACCAGCATCGCCGGAGCCATCGCGAGCGAAGTTGCGACCATGCATCCGACCATCAGCGCAAAGCCGTGCCGCTCGGCTTCGGCCGCCAGCGCCAGCGCTTCGGTCAGGCCGCCGGCTTTGTCGAGCTTGATATTCACGGCATCGTAGCGGTCGCGCAACGCCGCGAGCGAGGCGCGATCATGCACGCTCTCGTCGGCGCAGACCGGGATCGGCCGTGTCATCGCCGCGAGCGCCTCGTCGGCGCCGGCCGGCAGCGGCTGTTCCACCAGCGTCACGCCGGATGCGGCGCAGGCGGCAAGATTCTCGGCGAGATTGTCGGCGGTCCAGCCTTCGTTGGCGTCGACGATGAGGTCGGCGCGCGGCGCGGCGCGGCGGATTGCCGCAATGCGCGACGGGTCGCCGGCGCCGCCGAGCTTCACCTTGAGCAACGGCCGGTGCGCGGCCTGTGCTGCCGCCGCGGCCATGGCGTCCGGCGTCCCGATCGAAATCGTGTAGGCGGTGATCAGCGCGCGCGGCTCCGGCAATCCGGCGAGCGCATGGACCGGAATGCCGGAACGCTTGGCCTCGAGGTCCCACAAGGCGCAGTCCAGGGCGTTGCGCGCCGCGCCGGCGGGAAGCCGCGCCGCCAGCGCGGTCCGGTCGAAACCTGCCGGCAGGTCCGGGCCGAGCGCGGCAATCGCCGCGGCGACCCCTTCGACGGTCTCGCCATAGCGGCCATAGGGCACGCACTCGCCACGGCCGATATCGGCGCCGTTGCCGATCTCGGCCACCACCACCGCGGCCTCGGTCTTGGCGCCGCGGCTGATCGCGAAGGACCCCGCGATCGGCCAATGTTCCACGCGCACTGACAAGCGGTTCATGAGGGGGTTCACCAAGCTGTTGATCAGGTCCTCGGGACCGGCTTGAGCCTTTGCCTTGAAGCCCTCGACAGGGCAGGGAGGTTGGTCGACTATATCGTGGCGAGAGACGATCGTGCTCAAGGCTGCCGTAATGTTGCGTCATAGCCGGGTTGGACCATGAACGGCGCGCCCGCCCTCGTCACCCGCAAATCATCGGATCGGCTCGAACTGGTCGCCAAAGGCGACTGGACGGCGGAACACGCCCATGAGCTGGAACTCCTGATTGAAACCATGGGCAAGGAGCGCAGCCAGGCCGGCGGTGTCGCGATCGACGTCAGCGACGTCGGCAAGCTCGATACTTTCGGCGCCTGGCTGATCGAGCGGCTGCTGCGCGCGCTGGGGACCGGCGGCTCCGAAGCGCGGCTGATCGGGCTGCCGCCGCACTACAAGGCCCTGCTCGACGAACTGGAGCAGGTCACGCGCATTCCGTCGCGCACCCCGCGGCACCCTCCAGCGGTGACGCGCGGCCTGACTTTGATCGGTGTCGCCGTCGCCGACATGGCGGACTCGGTCGTGAAGCTAGTCCAGATGCTCGGCCAGATCGTGCTCACCATGCTGGCGGTGCTGATCCACCCGAGCCGTTTCCGCGCCACGTCGACGGTGTTCCAGCTCGAGCGCGTCGGCTGGCGCGCGGTTCCGATCGTCATCCTGATCACCTTCCTGATCGGCGCCATCATCGCCCAGCAGGGCATTTTCCATTTTCGCAGATTCGGCGCCGATGTGTTCGTGGTCGACATGGTCGGCATCCTGGTGCTGCGCGAGATCGGCGTGCTGATCGTGTGCATCATGGTCGCGGGCCGGTCCGGCAGCGCCTATACCGCCGAACTTGGCACCATGAAGATGCGCGAAGAAATCGATGCGCTGCAGACCATGGGTCTCGATCCGATCGAGGTGCTGATCCTGCCGCGCATGATCGCGCTGGTGATCGCGGTGCCGATCCTCACATTCCTCGGTTCGATGGCGGCGCTCTATGGCGGCGGCCTGGTCTGCTGGGTCTATGGCGGGATCGAGCCGGAAGTGTTTCTGGCGCGCCTGCGCGAAGCCATTTCGATTGATCATTTCCTGGTCGGCATCACCAAGGCGCCGTTCATGGCGCTGACGATCGGCATCGTTGCCTGCAATGAAGGCCTCCAAGTGAAAGGCAGCGCTCAATCGCTTGGACAACAGACCACGGCCTCGGTGGTGAAATCGATCTTCCTGGTCATCGTGCTCGACGGTCTGTTCGCCATGTTCTTCGCCGCGATCGGAATCTGAGCATGGCGGAGCCATACAAAGAGGTCGTGATCAGCGTCCGCGATCTGGTCGTGGGCTTTGGGTCGGCGACGGTGGTCGATCACCTCGAACTCGATGTGTACCGCGGCGAAGTGCTCGGCTTCGTCGGTGCATCGGGCGCCGGCAAGTCGGTGCTGTTGCGCACCATCATCGGGCTGTTGCCGAAACGCGCCGGCCGGATCGAAGTGCTCGGTGTCGATCTCGACCAGTGCGAGGGGATCGTGAAGCGTGCGGTGGAGCGGCGCTGGGGCGTGCTGTTTCAGCAGGGCGCGTTATTCTCGTCCTTGACGGTACGACAGAACCTCCAGTTTCCCATGCGCGAATATCTCGATGTCAGCGACCGTCTGATGGACGAGATCGCCATCGCCAAGCTGGCGATGGTCGGGTTGCCTCCCGACGTCGCCGAAAAGTTCCCGTCGCAATTGTCGGGCGGCATGATCAAGCGTGTCGCATTGGCGCGTGCGCTCGCGCTCGACCCGGAAATCGTGTTTCTCGACGAGCCCACGTCTGGCCTCGATCCGATCGGCGCCGGTGAATTCGACACGTTGATCAGGACATTGCAGCAGACTTTGGGGCTGACGGTTTTCATGGTAACCCATGATCTGGATAGCTTAACCAGTATCTGCGACCGTATCGCCGTGCTGGCTGACAAAAAGGTATTGGCCGCAGGGCCGCTATCGACAATGCTCGCATTGGAACATCCGTGGGTGAAAGCGTATTTCCACGGTAAGCGGGCGCGGGCAGCCCAAGACCAAACTGCGGCCAACCAGCTCTAAACCATCAACCACGAGTTCCGCCGTCCATGGAAACCCGAGCCAATTACGTTCTGATCGGCCTGTTCACGCTGGCGGCGATCGTCGGCGCGGCGGGCTTCATCTACTGGTTCCAGCATCTCGACAGCGGAACCAAGCGCACGACGTTCCTGATCGAGTTTTCGGGCCCGGTCTCCGGCCTGCGAACAGCTTCGGCGGTGACGTTCAACGGCATGCGTGTCGGCGAGGTCACGGCGTTGAAGCCGAAGGAAAGCGACCCGTCGCAGGTCGTTGTCGCAACTATTTCCGTCGATGATACGCTCTCGATCCGACCGGACACGCAGATCGGTCTTGAGTTCCAGGGGCTGACCGGCATCGCGGCGATCTCGATGCGCGGCGGATCCGCTCTGCCGGTGCTGAAGTCGGACCCGAAGAATCCAACCGTGCTGCGCGCCGATCCGGCGTTGACCCGCGATCTCACCGCGGCGGCGCGCGAGGTGCTCGCCAAATTCGACAAGGTGGTTTCGGATAACGAGGCAGCCTTGCGCACCACGATCAATAATCTCGAGGCCGTGACTTCAACTCTGGCGAAGAATAGCGGCCGTTTCGACAGCATCATGGCCGGGCTCGACAACCTGGCCGGCGGCAAGGACGGCAATGGCGAGATCCAGCAGGCGGCGCGCTCGGTCAAGCAACTCGCAGATAATCTCGACAAGCGGACCGGCGAGATGGCTTCGGAGATCAGCGGCGCCGCAGGCTCGTTCCGCCAATTGACCGATAATCTTGACAAGCGCACCGCCGAGCTGACCACCGGGATCAACCGGCTCACCAATACCGGTTCACGCGAGGTCGAGTCGCTCGCGGCCGATGGCCGGCGCGCGCTTGGGGAGCTTGAACGGACGATCAGGAACTTCGATAAGAACCCCTCTCGGTTGCTTTTCGGTGGCGGCGGTGGCGTGCCGGAATACAATGGTCGGCGTTGATTAGCGGTGGCGCAGGGGCTGCGCCGCCGGAGTAGGGATTGGTGTTATTGTGGCGGGGCGTTTGTTTACCCCATCGGTGCGTATCTCGGTGGTCGTTGTGCTCGGGCTCACGCTCAGCGCATGCGGGGGCGGGCTATTCACCAAAGCGCCGCCGCCCGCCTATGACCTGACCGCGGCGCGTCAATTTCCTCGCTGGCAGGGGGCTCCGCGCGGCCAACTGGTCGTGACCGAGCCGAGCGGCGTATCCGCCCTGGATACCGAAAAAGTGGTGGTCCGTAGCACCCAAGGCGAGATTTCGACGCTTCCGGGCGCGCAATGGAGCGACCGGCTGCCCAAGCTGCTTCAGTCCCGGATCGTCCAGTCATTCGAGAACGCCAATCGTCTGCGCGCGGTCGGCAAGCCGGGCGAGCGCCTCACCGTCGATTATCAGCTGCTGGTAGACCTGCGCGCGTTCCAGATCGCGGTCGGCGACGGTACCAGTGCCGAGGTCGAATTCACCGCAAAGATCGTGGCCGACCGGTCCGGCCGCATCGTCGCGGCCAAGGTCTTCCGGGTCAGTATTCCGGTCGGCGGCACCGCGGCCGAGCCGTCCATGGCCGCTCTCGACGACGCCTTTCGCCGCGCCGTCACCGAGCTCGTGCTCTGGGCCAGCCGCATCGTTTGAGGCCGGGTCGCGTTATCAGCCTGTGAATGGTGGGGACAAAAAAGCCTGGTTGGGGTGACCCTAGCCAGGCTTTGGGTGGGCGCGACCACCTGTGATTGGGGCGACGTCAGTGGTGCGCCATCGATTCCTCGAGCGCCGAGGTTGCGCTCACGACGTCGAACGGGCGCATCCAGGTGCGGTAGACGAGGCGATCGTATTTCGTGTCGTCGTAGGCGGTCGCGCTGTGCATCGTGCACATGTCGTTCCAGATCAGAACGTCGTTGGCGCGCCATTTGTGGCGATAGACGAACTGCTCCTGTGTGGCGTGTGCGATCAGTTCGGCGATCAGCGCCATGCTGTCGTGCTGCGACAGGCCTACGACACTCTTGGTCGAGCCGTTGGTCAGGAAGAACGACTTCCGGCCGTCGATCGGGCTGCGCACCACCACTGGATGGATCACGTCCTCCATCTTTTCGAGATCCTCCGGCGTCAGCACCGTGCGATCGTATTTCTGGATGAGATGGGCGCGGTTATGCACCACCTGTATTTTGCCGAGTTCCTCCTGCCGCGCCTTCGGCAGCGCCGCGAAGGCCGCCACCGCATCGACGATCAGCGTGTCGCCGCCTTCGGGCGGACATTCGATGCCGTAGAGCATCGTCGTCAGCCCGAGCTTCGCATAGGTTGTTCCGTCGGTATGCGAATTCCGGCCCGCCTCGTGCGCGCCGATGTAGCGGCCATCGACCTTCTAGTTTGACAGGATGGTGATCGCGGGAAATTCCGGATGCGGACCGACGCGATGCTGCGCGCTGATTTTTCCGATCCGCTCCGAGAGCGTAATCATCTCACGCGCCGACAATGTCTGATTGCGCACCACCGCGACCGCATTGAAACGGCAGATGTCGTCGAACGCCTGCAACTCGTCTTCTGTCGCGGTCGGCAGATCGAGGTCGAGAATCTCGACGCCGAAGTCCGGCTTCAAGGCGCGCGTCGGCAATTCAACCGTGGGGGCTCTCATCGCGATGGCGACCATCATCATCTCCATGAAGATACCAACAGCGCCATGGCAGGTCGCTGTTGGGGCGATCCCATTCATGAACTAAGCAATCGCTATGCCACGGCATTGAAAAATGGACTGAAGGCGATGCGATCGGATCTCGCGTTACTTCCCGATCAGGATCAAAGACTTGTTCCGCCGATAGCGGGTGCATCAAAATGAGGCGCTTAATCTTGCGTCACCTGATCGGCTCACAAATTCAGCGCGAACGCCGAGCGTTTCAGCAGAGAGACAGGCCCGACATCGTCAAGCGCTTCGGATCGCACCGGTTTCGCGGCCGCGCTGAACGCGAAAACACCTGATCTGCCAACATCGACGCGGGCCCGCGCGAGGCCATCCCCGACACTGTGATGTGTTGGCACGGTGCTTGCTGCCTTGTCTCCGTCGGCCTTGTCAGGGCTCAGCGACGGAGACGTGTCATGCTCGTCACTCAGGAGCCAATGCTTCGGCGCTTCTGGCATTGCCTATTCCCGCTCGCGCATCTCGACGACAAGCCGCAGGCCTTCAAGCTTCTCGGTGAAGACATCGTGGTCTGGAAAGACCGCGAGGGAGCGCCGCACGCGGTTCAGGATCGCTGTCCGCATCGCACCGCGAAGCTCTCCGGCGGCACCGTCAAGGATGACGCGGTGGTCTGCCCGTATCACGGCTGGGCGTTCGAGGGCTCCGGCAAGTGTACCCTGATCCCGCAGGAAACCGCGCCGCGCGACCGGGCGATTTATGTTCGCGCCTATCATTGCCAGGCGCGCTACGGCCAGGTCTGGGTCTGCCTGGATGAACCGGCGGCGGACATCCCATATATCGAGCCGTTCGGCGATCCGACCTTCCGGCAGGTGTTCGAGTTTTGCGAGGACTGGTCCTGTTCGCCGCTGCGGATCATGGAGAACGAGTTCGACGCCGCGCATCTGTCGTTCGTGCACGCCACCAGTTTCGGCAATACCGATCCGATTCCCGCGCTGCCGCTGATCGAAGAGCATGACGACGGCTTCATCGCGCGCAGCCAGCCCAAGGTGCGCAACCCCGAGGGCATGCGCGCCGCCCTGCAGATGACCGAGGACAAGACTGTCCGCACCACCACCGGTCGCTATTACGTGCCGTTCTTCCGCGTGACCGAAATCGCCTATCCGAACGGGTTGAAGAATATCCTGGTCACCGCGCTGACGCCGATCGACGATCACCATACCCGTTTCAACCAATTCGTGCTCCGCAACGACACCGAGGCGGAAGTCTCCTCCGAACAAGTGATCGCCTTCGACCGGCGCGTGACGCTCGAAGACAAGGTGGTGCTCGAGACCACCGATCCGGCGGTTCCGCTCGATAACATCGAGGGCTTCGAGGAGCACATGGCCAGCGACCGGCCGGGCCTGCTGATGCGCAAGAAAATTCGTCAGGTCTGCGACCGGCTTCGAGCCGAAGCGCAATCGCCGGAGCCGCGCGAGTTGCGGCTGGCGGGCGAATGAATCCAAAGCGAGACGTCGATCCCTCTCCCCAACGCGTTGCAGACGCTTAAGACGACGCTGATTGGATTCGCGCTCGCGAATATTCTCGGTCTTTCCCTCGGCGTGTTGGTCGGATCATCGGCGCTGGTCTATCACGGCCTTTATCCGCTGCTGATCGCCTTCAACAGCATTCCAAAGGTCGCGGTGGTGCCGATCCTGGTGATCTGGTGCGGGATCGGAACTTTCCCGGCGATCATTACGTCGTTCCTGATCAGCTTCTTCGCGATCACCGTCAACGTTGCGGCCGGCATCGCAACCGTGGAGCCGGAACTGCGCGACGTCATGCGTGCGCTCGGCGCTCACCCGCTCAATGTAGTGCGTAAGGTCAGCCTGCCGCGCTCGATGCCGTATTATTTCGCCAGCCTGAAGATCGCGATCACGTCATCTTTCCTCGGCAGCATCCTTGCCGAAACCGTCGCCGGCCAAAGCGGTATCGGCCACCTGATGATCGTCGCCTCCAGCCGGTTCGAAGTGCCGCTGGTGTTTGCCGGCCTGATCGTCACGGCGATCATGAGCGTGACGATGTATACGGTCGCGACCCTGATCGAGACGCGCACCATCGCCTGGGCGACGCGCAGCCAGCAGGATATGGGTGGCAGCGTCGGTCATTGAGGCGGCGCCGCCGCATGAGCGCGTTTCGAACTCAATTCTCGGGATTGTCATGCCCGCGAAAGCGGGGCATCCAGTACGCCGTGTCCTATCGATAGGCCGCGAAATACTGGACCCCCCGCTTTCGCGGGGGTGACCACTGTGATTGGGGCTTGCTTTAATCGAAGCGGCCGGCGGCGTGTGCGAGCATGGTGTAGACCTTGCCCGTCTCGGAGGTGAGATAGGTGCGCACCACGACCTGACCGCGGTCGTCGCGCGCCACTTCCTCCAGCAGCCGCTCGAACTCGGCGATGTAGCGGTCCACCGTCTGGGTGAATTCGCGGTCACCGCGATACTTCTTGCGGATCTCGTCGAACGCCTTCTGCCCCTGCATCGTATAGAGCCGGCGCGTGAACACGTTGCGTTCACCGCGCTTGTATCGGTCCCACAATTCGGCGGCGACGTCGTGATCGATCATCCGTGCGATGTCGACCGCGAGTGAGTCGAGCGACTCGATCGAGTGCCGAGCGGGCCGCTCCTCGCCCCGCGCGGGCCGATCCTCGCCCCGCGCGGGCCGATCCTCGCTCTGCGGCGGTTCGCGGAACACTTCGCGCGGTATTTCCGGCGGCGCCGGCGGGGGAGGCGGCGGCGCGGAGGCGCGCTGCTGCGGCTGCGGCGCCGGCTCTTCGCGCGAGGCACGCGACAGCAGGTCGGTCAGCCAGCCGCTACGATTGTCGCGTCCGGTGCCCTGGTTGGCGGGCGCCAGCGACGGCGCTTCGGCGCGCCGCGTCGGCATTGGGCTGGGGGGCAGCGGCGGTGCCGGCAGATCGCCGCGCGGCATGCGTGGCGGTTCCGGCCGTGTCTCGGCGCGCTGCTGCGGCTGGGCATAGGCCTGCGCCTGGGCGTAGGCCGGCTCGGCCGGCTGGGTTTGCGGCAGGGCGCGGGTGCGGCCCGGCTCGACCGAGTCGAGGCCACGGCCGTGGCGCGCGACGATGCGGTTCAGCTCAGCGAGCGCTTCGATCTGGTCGACGATCACGCGGCGCATCTGCGACGCGCTCTCGGCGGTTTCCTGCGGCAATTCGAGGATGCCGCGGCGCAGTTCGTTACGCGTCGCGTTGAGCTCGTGCTGCATGTCGCCGGTCATCTTGCGCAGACCGTCGACGATCTCGGTGAAGCGCGCCACCGACTGGCTCACCAGCGCCTGGCCGTCCTGCGTGGCGGTCTCGTAGAGGCTGCGCAAGGTCGCCGCGGTACGGTCGCGTTCTTCCTCGGTGGCGGTGCGCATCGACTGGAGCTGGACGTTGAGCGCGCGGGTGCCTTCGCTGGTGGCGGTCACGACCACTTCCGCGACTTCGCGGGCGCGGCCGGTCGCGCCTTCGAGCGACTGGTCGAGCAGGGTCTGCAGCCGGGTGAGGCGCTGTTCGAGGTCCTCGGTGCGGATGTCGATGGTGGCAACCAGCGAGTCGAGCGAGACGCGCCGCTCGGCCAGCATGTCCTCGGTGCGGCGATTGCTGCTGTCGACCAGCGAGACCGCCTCGGCGAGCGAGCGGCCATGCATCTCGAACTGCACCGCGAGCTGCGAGAGATCGGAGAGCACCGTCGAGGTCAGGCCCTGGAACGCATCCATGTGCTCGACCACCTGGCCGTTGGCCATGCCGGTCTTCTCCGCGACATCGTTCATCGAGGTGACGAATTCGGACACGCGCTTCACCAGCGTGCTCTCGATCGAGCTCATGTTCTCATGCGCGCCGCTCAGCACCTCCTGGAGCAGGATATTGGCTTCGCGCAGCCGTTCGAACATGGCGGTGGTATCGGAGCGCAGCATGCCGTGCGTCTCCATCATCTCGCGCACGGCGCCGGCGGCGGTCTGCTTCGATTCCTCGACCGCATTGCGGCTGGCATTCTGCAATTCGCGCATCGTGCCGATCAGGGTCGCGGTCGCGGCCTTGGTGGATTCCTCGGTGGTGCTCTGCAGGTCCTTCAGCGTGGTCTTCACCGAGCCGGTGGCGGTCTCGCTCGCCACGTTGATCAGCCGCGCGATGTCCTCGCTATTGTCCATCATCGACTGGGTGAAGGCGAAGCCCTTGGCCTCGATCGCCTTGACCGCGTGATCGGTGACGCGGCCGACCTCGCTGGCGAATTCCTGGCTCTTGCCGGTGAGCGCGGAGAGCAGGCCCGAGCTGCTCTCGTCGAGCACGCGCGTCATGTCGGCGGCGCGTTCCTGGATGGTGTTGGAGATTTCCTCGGCCTTGCCGACGAAGGTGCGTGCGGCTTCCGCGCTGACCGCGAGCAGGGTGCGCTCGACGTCGGTCGCGTTCTGCTTCAGCGTCACGCTGACGCCGGTCGAGACCGCGGTCATGCGGCGCTCGGCGTCCTGCGTCGAGGTGAGGATCGCCTGGGTGGTGTTGACGGTGAGCGAGCCAAGCGCCTTCTCGGCCTGGCCGGCATTGGTCATGATCGAGGCGCTGAGCTGCTCCATGCGGCCGGTGAGCAGGTCGGCCGCGGTCTTGCTGCGGGTCTCGATCTGCTCCGCGACGGACTCGGCGCGGCCGATCAGGATTTCGTCGAAACGCCCGAGCCTGGTGTCGAGATTATTCGCCACTTCGACGGCGCGGGCGCCCAGCGTGCGGTCGATCTCCACGATCTTCGAGCCTATCGTGTCGGCGAGCTTGGCGCCGCGTACGTTGATCGCCATCGTCACGTCGGCGATGCGCTTGTCCAACGCAGTGACGACTTCCTTGCCGCCTTCGGCGAGCGTGCGGGCGATATCCAGCACGCGACCGCCGAGCGCCTCGTTAAGATTCTCGGTGCGGTGGTCGAGGGTTTCCTGGAAGCGCTGGATGCGCTGGTCGATCTCGCCGACGCGGCCGGTGAGGGCGTCGCTGAGCGACTCAGTGCGGCCGTCGAGCATTTCCTGGAACTGCACCAGGCGCTGGTCGAGGTTGTTGGTGACTTCGGCGGTGCGCACGCCGACGCGGCTGTCGAAATTGTCGACGTAGTTGCGGATCGCATCCGCCACATCCTGGGTCCGCTCGCTCAGCCGGTCGACCAATTCGCCGCCATAGGTCTTCACGGTGCGGTCGAATTCGCCGAGGTGGCGGGTGATCAGGTTGCCGAGCGAGTTTGAGTCGCGGCCGATGCGCTCGGCGAGTTCGACGCCGCCATGCGCGAACATCTCTTCGAAGGATTGGAGGCGGGTCTGCAGCAGCTCGCGGATATTGTCGCCGCGATTGCCGATCACGTCGGCGATCTGCTGGGCGCTGTCACGGAAGGTCTCCGCGACGCGGTCGCTGCGCGACACGATGGTGTCGGTGATGCGCGCGCCGGTGGCTTCGAGATTGGCCACCACTTCGCCGCCGCGCAGCGAGAGGTCGAGCACCAGCGAGTCGCCGGTCGAGCGCAGCGTGTTGTTGGCTTCCTCGATCCGGTTCGCGATCACCTCGGAGAGGCGCGTGCCGGTATCGACGATGGTCTCGGTGAGTTCCTGCGACCGGCTCGACATCATGTCGACCACGGTGGTGGAGCGGTCCGCGAAATTGTCGACGATATGGTC
>CANKHJ010000093.1 GCA_947481635.1 Bradyrhizobiaceae bacterium | reverse complement strand
TTCCGGCGGCTCAAGGCGCACAAGCAACTACCGACCCTGCGAGCGGCCCTGCTTGCCCATCAGGTCAAGCATTCCATCAACCCAGATCTTGAACAGCAAGCCAAGGCCGCGTAGCCTGTTCAAACAGCGACGCCTGCCGAACGAATTTCAACACGGCTCGGGACATTGCCAAGCGACACGGAGCACACCATCCCCATCAAGACGGCTAGGTATTTTGGGAACAGCCTGCGCCACCACGGAGGCGGTGCTGACGCTGCGTTCACCGCAAGACCTCGTCGGCTCGCAACAGGATCGAAGCGGGAATCGTCAGGCCGAGCGCATTCGCGGTCTTGAGATTGACCACCAATTCGAATTTGGTCGGCTGCTGGATGGGGAGGTCGGCGGGCTTTCGTCCGCGGAGAATCTTGTCGACGTAAGCGCCGGCCTCGCGGTAGCGGTCCGCCAAGCTTGCCGCATAGGACATCAGGCCGCCGGCGTCGGCGAAGGCCCGGTTTCCTGACACGGCGGGCAAAAGGTATCTCAGCGTCAGTTCGACCGCTTGCTGGCGCGGCAGCGTCGGTTGAACGATCAGGGCATCGACCTTCTGCCCAGCCATTTCGGCGAAAGCGGCTTCGAAGTCCTCGACGCCTCGGACCATGTTGATCTGCGTCCCGACCTTCAGGGCGCGCGCGGCAAGCTCGATTTGCTCCAGGAACGGCTTGCTGAAGGGATTGGTCGGATCCGTCAGCACCGCGAAACGATTTGCGGCGGGCAGTATTTCGCGGATGAGTTCGAGGCTCTTGCCGGCGAGTTCTGCGGTGGCAGCAGACAGGCCGGTGACGTTTCCGCCTGGTCGCGCCAGGCTGGCGACCTGACCGGTTCCGACTGGATCGCCGGACGGCGCCATGACGATCGGTATCTGCGAGGTGGCTTGTTTTGCCGCCTGAACCGCCGGCGTCTCGGACGCAACGATGATGTCGAGGTTCAGGCGCACCAGTTCCGCGGCCAAAGCCGGCAGGGCGGCAGGCTTGCCATCCGCGGATCGAAACTCGACCTGGATGTTACGCCCGTCGGCATATCCGAAGTCACGAAGGCCTTCGCGAAACTGGCTCCAGAATGGCTCCACGTTGCCGACGAGAAGGACGCCTATCCTCGGTAGCCTGGTCTGCTGCGCGCGCGCCGGAAATACCGCCGCGCCGCAGCAGAATGCCAGAAACGCCCGACGTCTCATGGGTCACTCCCGCGGCGGTCCGGGTTCTGAAGCCCAACCTTTCGGCGGGCTTCAGAACGCCGGCGCATGGCACCACAAGACGCGTTATCGGGCAACGCGCTCAAAGCCCTTTGAGGTGACGACCGCATTCGCCTCCGGGGCCATCAGAAACTTGATCAGCGCCGGCGCGGCTTCCGACGCCTTGGAGGAAAGGCCGGCGGTCATCGCGATATGCTCCTGCAACTCGGCAGGCACCGGTCCCGCAAGCTCCACGCCAAGGCTCGCGAGAATCAGAGGCATCGGCATGACGACAAGCTCGGTTTCACCCTGGGCGACGGCGGCGAGGCTGGCCGCGATGCCGCCTGGTTTCAGCTTCGCTTTCATGTCCTCGGTGATCTTCAGTTTTTCGAGCAGGTCCCTGACAAACACGCCACTCGTGCCCTCGCCCACATAGGCAACGGATCTTGCGTTGACCAATGTGCGCTTCAAGGCGTCCACCGAGCTGAGGTCGGGCTTCGGTGCGCCGGCCCGCACGCCGACGCCGACGCCGAACCGAGCAATGTCAGCGCCCGAGCCGGCTGCGATCTTGCCTTGCTTGATCAGGTCGACGATGTGCGGTGGATTGGCGATGGCGACATCGAATGCTTCTCCGCCTTCGACCAGCGTTTTAACCGCCGGGGTCAGTTCGAACCTGGCCACGAGCTTGTGGCCCGTCGCGCGCTCAAACTGCGGACCGAGCACGTCGATGACGGGCTTGATCGCGGCGGAGCTCAAGAGCTTGACGTCAGCGGCCAGTATGCCGTGCGCGGAGAGGATCGTGACGCAGATCGCCACGCCCATTTTTGCCGCCGTGTTTGAGAACCGCATTCCGGCAAGCCCTGCTTCGATCATTGATTTCATGGCACGCTCCTTGGTTGTCTCATGAAGCTTCTGACGCGGCGATGTCGAACGACTCTCACGTCGCTCCCGGCTCCATGCCCATCTGTTTGAGCACACGCCCGGCATCCGGCGTCTGGAGATATTTGAGGAAGGCCGCGGCGGCCGCTTGCTCCCGCGCAGCAGCGGCGATCGCCGCCGAGAAAACGAAGTCAGTGGTATTTTGCAGCTCCGCCGGCAACTGACCGACGCTTTCGACACCGGGGGTGCGCAGGATTTCCATCAGTTGCGTCACGCATAGTTCCGCGTCACCGCGCGCGACATACTCGGCTGAGTCAGGCCCCGACAGCCTGGTCCTGGGCTTGATCTCCTCGGCAATTCCAAGCCGATCGAGGACTTGTGCGAAGTGGATACCGCTCGCGCCCCCTTTCGCCGGGTCGGAATAAGCAATCGATTTTGCGGCGAGCAATGACCGCTTGACGGCTTCAACCGTGCTGATGTCCGGCTTTGGCGCCCCGGCGCGAGCGCAGACGGAAACTGCCGATCGCGCAAGAACGGCTGCGCTGTCGCGCAGGCCCCTGTTCTGGCTCACGAGTTGGTTGATAGCTGGCCGAGGCAGGACGGCCAGATCGAATGCTTCGCCCCCCTGGATGCGGTCTCTGATCGCCCCGGCCGGAGCATAGGCCGTCGCTACTTTGTGGCCCGCGCCGCGTTCGAATGCGCGGGCGAGGTCGTCCAGCGCCGACTGCATCACGACGGCGCTGAGAACCTTGATCTCAGCCGCATTGGCCGCGGCTCCGGATGCCAATGTGGCCGGCCCGGTCGAGAACAACACCGCAGCCACGAACGCGGCGCGGCGGGATGGCCTGCCGGTCGCGGCCTCCATCGCGCGCCGAAGACCGGCGCGGCTCAAGCGTGCGTTTGGACCGAACGCTACATCGCGCAAGCCACCGCGCGTGCTCTCTTCAAGCAGAGCCGACAGGAGCAGAATATGACCCAAGATGGCGATGGCGACAAAGCCGCAGACAAAGACCGTCACGAGCATTGGCATGAGCATCACGCGCCCTCCGATGATGAACGAGGTCGCCAATTTGCGTGATATTTGACTGCGGTAAATCAGCCGGAGGTACTGCCCGACGCGCCACAAAATGGCTGACGGTGTTTTTCAACGCGTTGATGTGCCTGGAATTTTGACGCGCGGTGAGGCTTCCGGCAAAGCCCATCGCACCCGGTACTAAAGTATCGTTTGAATCACTTCACCGGTGCGGCGCTGCGCAAGGTCCGTGCGGCGCGCGCCGCGCGGGCGGCTTCGGCCAGCGCCGAAAGCTTCTTCTGGTCGGCGCCGCCGGGTTGGATCATGCCGGCCGACATGATCAAGGTCGCTGCCTGCTCGACTGTGATGTCGAGTTCGATCACCTCGGCGCGCGAAACGTAGAAATAGAATCCGGTGGTCGGGTTCGGCGTGCAGGGCATGAACACCGAGACGAAGTCGTTCGCGCCACCCGGCAACCGCGCCGCGATTTCAACGCTTGGCGGCTGCGACAAGAACACCAGCGACCACATGCCCGGCGACGGAAACTCAACCAGGCCGACTGTGCGGAAACTGGTACCCGACTTCGAGAACAGCGTCTCGAAAATCTGCTTCAGGCCCTTGTAGAGCGCGCGTACGATCGGCATCCGGTCGAGCACCATCTCGCCGATTTCGATCAGCGTGCGGCCGACCAGGTTCGCGGTGAGGAAGCCGAGCAGCGTAATTGTGATGAACGCGACGATCAGCCCGGTGCCCGGGATCTGCACCGGCAGGTAGGTTTCGGGCCGATAGGCGACCGGGATGGCCGGCCGCACCAGGTCATCGACCCAGGTCACGAAAGACCACGTGAGATACGCCGTGATCGCCACCGGACCCGCGACCACCAATCCGGTGAGGAAGTAATTGCGGATACGCGCCATCACGCCAGTCGAAGGCGGCTTAGGTTCGCCGCCGAAGGGGGGCTCCGATAAAGGCTGGTTATCCTGGATGGTCATCTTGCTCTTCGAATTGTCGCCGGCGAAGCGACCCTAGCACAGCCAGTCCCAGACGGGGTGAAATCCGCGTAACTCATTCAACTGTCACGGATTTCGCTAAATTCCGGGGCTGATCCACGTCGGTGCCCATGACCACCGCGGTATGATAGGCGAGGAGTTGCACCGGGATCGCATAGACCAGCGGCGTCACCTCCGACGGCATGTCCGGCATGACGATCGTGACCATCGAATTCACCGGCGCTTCGCGCGCGCCCCGGGCATCGGTCATCAGGATGATGCGCCCGCCGCGCGCGGCGACTTCCTGCATGTTGGAGACGGTCTTTTCGAACACCCGGTCATGTGGGGCGATCACGATCACCGGCACGGTCTCGTCGATCAGGGCGATCGGGCCATGCTTGAGTTCTCCCGCCGCATAGCCTTCGGCGTGGATGTAGGAAATCTCCTTGAGCTTGAGCGCGCCTTCGAGCGCCAACGGATAGCTGGTGGCGCGGCCGAGATAGAGCACGTCGCGGCTCTTCGCGAGTTCGCGCGCGATCTGCTCGATCTGCGGCTCGAGTGCGAGCGCCTCGCCCATGTGGCGCGGCACCGCGATCAGCCCGCGCACCAGTTCGCGCTCCTGCGCCTCCGACAACGTCCCGCGCGCGCGCCCGGCCGCGATCGCGATGCAAGCCAGAACGGCAAGCTGGCAAGTGAACGCCTTGGTCGACGCGACGCCGATTTCCGGTCCCGCCAGCGTCGGCGCGATCACGTCGCTCTCGCGCGCGATGGTCGAGGTCTGCACGTTGACGACCGACATCACATGCAGCTTCTGCTCCTTGGCGTAGCGCAACGTCGCGAGCGTGTCGGCGGTCTCGCCGGATTGCGAGACGAACAGCGCGAGGTCGCCCGGGCGCGACGGCGCCTCGCGGTAGCGGAATTCCGATGCGACATCGATCTCGACCGGCAGCCGCGCGAAGCGCTCGAACCAGTATTTCGCGACCAGGCCGGCGTAATAGGCCGTGCCGCAGGCCGCGATCGAGACGCGCTCGATGGTCTTGAAATCGAACGGCAGGTCGACCGGCAGCCGCACCCTCTCCTCGGCCATGTCCAGGTAATGCGCCAGCGTATGGCCGACCACCTCGGGCTGTTCGTGGATCTCCTTCGCCATGAAGTGGCGGTGATTACCCTTGTCCACCAGGAATGCCGACGCTGACGATTTCAGCACCGCGCGCTTCACCGCTTTGCCTGCAACATCGTGGACCTCGACGCCATCATGCGACAGCACGGCGGAGTCGCCGTCTTCGAGGTAGCTGATTGTGTCGGTGAACGGCGCGAGCGCGATGGCGTCGGATCCGAGATACATCTCGCCGTCGCCATAGCCGACCGCGAGCGGCGAGCCCCGGCGCGCGCCGATCATCAGGTTGTCCTCGCCCTCGAACAGGAAGGCGAGCGCGAAGGCGCCGCGCAGGCGCGGCAGCGCCGCCGCCACAGCATCGACCGGCGAACGGCCCTGTTTCATTTCCTGGGTGACGAGATGCGCGACCACTTCGGTGTCGGTTTCCGAACCGAACTTGGCGCCCTTGGCTTCGAGCTCTTCGCGCAGCTCGCGGAAGTTCTCGATGATGCCGTTATGCACGACAGCGAGCCGGTCGGTAGCATGCGGATGCGCGTTGCCCTCGGTCGGCCGGCCATGCGTCGCCCAGCGGGTGTGACCGATGCCGCTGGTGCCGTGCAGCGCATCCTTGGCGAGCTTGGCTTCCAGGTTCTTCAGCTTGCCTTCGGCGCGGCGGCGCGTGAGCTTGCCACCCTCCAGCGTCGCGACCCCAGCGGAATCATAGCCGCGATATTCGAGGCGCTTGAGCGCATCGACCAGTTGGACCGCGACCGGTTCGCGGCCGAGTATGCCGACTATCCCGCACATCTGAGACGAAGTTCCCCTGCCCTGCCAGCGCCACCAATACGGGGCGTCACCGGTCGGCGAAAATCACATTCCATATCAGTCCGTGACAGTCGCCGATCCCGATTACCAGGGCATGAACGCATATACGCATGCCGGACTGGGGCTTCCAGCCCCTGTGAATTGGCTGGGGCGATTGGTCAATTTTGCTCAGACCGCCGGAGGTATGACTCATAGGCTCAGGTGCTGGTCGCTCTAAGGGTTGGACCCCCACCTCCAGGACCCAGTAGGCCCCGGCTCCAACCCGGGGTCTTTTTATTCGGGCGCGGCAGGCCAGCGCGGAGAGCTTATGCAAGCCGGCCTGAGAGAACAATTCACCGCCATCTCGGATGCATGGGCGCTAGCCCAGGGCATTGTCGACACCGTTCGCGAACCGGTTCTGGTTCTCGATGAGGAACTGCGCGTCATCACCGCAAGCCGCTCGTTCTATGCCGCCTTCCGGGTCGGGTCCGATGAGACTCACGGCAAGCTGCTCTATGACCTCGGCGACGGACAATGGGACATTCCGAAACTTCGCGTGCTGTTGGAAAAGATCATCCCAGAGCGCGGCGTGATGGAAGACTATGAAGTCGAGCATGACTTTCCCGGCGTCGGACACCGCATCATCTGTCTGAACGCGCGCCAAGTGTTTTACGAGGGCGGCGCCGGCACCACCATTCTGCTTGGCATGGAAGACATCACCGCGCGACGCAGGCTGGAGCGCGAAAAGGACGAATTGCTGGGCCAGAAAGACGTGCTGCTCGAAGAATTGCAGCACCGGATCGCCAACAGCCTGCAGATCATTGCGAGCATCATTCTGATGAAGGCGCGCACGGTCAAATCCGAAGAGACCCGCCTTCACCTTCAGGATGCGCATAAGCGTGTCATGTCGGTCGCCGCCGTGCAGCAGCAGCTCCATGCGGCGGGAGCCAGCGGAGCAATCGAAGTCGCACCGTATCTCACGCGGTTATGCGAAACCCTTGCCGCATCGATGATCGCCGATGCGAGACCGATCGCACTGACGGTCGTCAGCGAAGGCGGCAGCACCGGCGTGCGTGAGGCGGAGAGTCTCGGACTGATCGTGACGGAGCTTGTGATGAATGCCCTGAAACATGCTTTCCCGGAGGACAGGACCGACTGCAAAATCACCGTGACCTACGACGTCGCCGGCGCGAATTGGATGCTGTCGGTCGCGGACAACGGGATCGGCAAGCCGGCCGGCGCGCAAGGAAAGTCCGGCCTGGGCACGGGGATCGTGAAGGCGCTGTCGCAGCAGCTCGATGCCCAAGTCGCAACCGTCACCGGCCCCGAGGGAACGAGCGTATCGGTCACACATGCGACGTTTCCGAAAACTGTCCGGGCCGCTTGATATCCGGCAAGGTCGGCCCGGCCTGAACACGCTCCGCGACGCTCACGCGATATCGGCGTTAGATATCGCCCTTGCGGAGTTGGCTTTTGAGTTTCGGTTTCTCATGCAGGACCACGTTCAGCAACGAACGGTGAACCTCGATATGCCCGTTGTAGCTGATCAGCCCCAGGCGGCGAAATTTGTTCATAAAGAAGCTGACGCGCGATCGCGTCGTGCCGACGATCTCGGCAAGCGTTTCCTGGCTGATCTTTGCCAGCACCGGTTCAGGCTCGCCCTCCTTGCCGAAATTCGCGAGTATTAGCAGCGTTCGCGCCAGGCGCTTTTCGCTCGAATTGAACAATTGATCGACCAGATCCTCCTCGACGCGGCTGTTGCGCGCCAGGAGATGCGAGATAAACAACTCGGCGAAAGCCGGCTCAGTGTGAATCACGCCGATGATTTCGGCCTTGGTAATTCGGGTGATCGAACATGTCGTCAGCGCAACCACGGTCGCTAGGCGCAAAGCCTGCCCGGCCATGCAGCCTTCGCCGAAGAACTCGCCACTTCCCAGCACCGCGACCACCGCTTCCTTGCCCTGTTCGGAGAACACGGTGACCTTGGCTTTCCCGGTCTGCATGTAAAAGACCGAATCGGCGAGATCTCCCTGGCGGTAGATAGTCTGGTTTTTCAGGTACTTGGACTGCGTTCGTCCATCGTTCACGACCGACAGGAAATCTTTCGGACTGAACGGAATTTTCTTCGTTGCGCGTTTCACGACCGACCCCCTCTCTTGTCTGACCCCAGAAGCTATGTCGACTGTACGACATAACGGCTTGGGCGAAAGGGTTTAGTTCGTCGAGACAGACCAGCTATGTCGCACGTTGGCGTGAAGCGGCTTGTTGGCCTTCACCGAGCAGAAAACCACGCGCAAAACTCACGTATTCGTCGGGATTCTCCCATTGCGGCCAATGCTTCGCATTCGCGACCACGGCAAGCGACCCATGCGGCAACGCGGCGACGGCTTCCTGCGCAATGTCGAGGCCGTGGCCGGGATTCTGCTCGGTCCAGACCACCAGCACCGGCGCCGTGATCTTGCGCAGCGCATCGAAGCCAAACCACGGCGGCCGGTTGCCCGACGTGAGCATGTCCTCGTAGTTCTGATAATGCAGCTTGCGGATGACGTCGGCGCGTCCCGGCTGGGCGTAGACGCGCAGCCGGGAGTCGATCAATTCGGCCGGGATGTTGTCGTCGCTGCCGATCACGCCGCGCAGCCGCGCCAGCATGTTTTCACGGGTGAGCTGCTCCGTCACCTTGAGCGAGCGCTGCTGCGCTTCGCGCATCTCCGACAACGCCTTGTCGTCGGCCGGCGCCAGCGGAAGCCCGGTATTGGCGATCACGCTCATCACGCGTTCGGGGAAGACCAGCGCAGTCCAGAGCGCGACGCGCGCCCCGAGCGACACGCCGGCGATATGCGCCTTGTCGATATTCGCGGCGTCGAGGAAATCGCGCACATGCCGCGCATAGACTTCCGGCGTGACCGGCTCGGACGGAGCATCGCTATAGCCATGCGCCACCATGTCGATGGCAAAACAGGTGAAGTCGGAGGCGAGTTGCGCCATGGCGCGCAGATTGGCTTCGAGATGTCCGCCATTGCCATGCAGCATCACCAACGCCGGCCCCTGCCCCGCCATCACATAGCGGGTGCGGATCGCACCGGCCTGTAGATATCCCTGATGGAATTCCAGACCCTGCAACAAGGTCCAGAGGCTTGGCTGGGCGTCATCGTGCGACATCAGGTGTTCCTTTCGGGGACGGTCTAACCCGGTGCGACATTTACGCCTACTCCCAAGAAGCTCCCTTGGATGGCGGCAAATGACCTTTCGCCAGCCGGAAGGCATGTTAGATTCCACCCACGATCCGAGACTATCGGACGAAACACCGGGAGGGATTCATGCCGCGTTGGAAAACGACATGGCCGGCGCTGGCCGCAATGGCCGTGCTTACCGCAACGCTCGCGTCTCCGGCCGGCGCGCAGCAATACCCATCGCAGCCGATCAAGGTCATCGTCTCGCTCGCGCCCGGCGGAGTCGCCGACATCGTAGCCCGTGCCTTCGCGGCGAAGCTCGGCGAAACCGGCAAGACCGTGGTGGTCGAAAACCGCACCGGAGCAGGCGGCGCGATCGGCGCCGAGGCGGCCGCCAAGTCGCCGGCCGACGGCTACACGCTCTATGTCGGATTCCACGCCACCCAGTCGATCCTGCCGCACCTGACCAAGCTGGCCTATGACCCGGCCAAGGATTTCACGCCGATCATCTTCATCGCGACCTCGCCGAACGTCCTGATCGTGCATCCGGATGTTCCGGCCAAATCGCCGCAGGAGCTGGTCGCCTATATCAAGGCCAACCCCGGCAAGCTGAGCGCCGGCACGCCCGGCATCGGCAGTTCGGGCCACCTTGGCGCCGAACAATTCAAGCAGATGCACAAGCTCGACATCGCGAGCGTGCATTATCGCGGCGCGGCGCCCGCCTTGCAGGATCTGGTCGCTGGCCATGTGCACGTGATGTTCGACATCGTCGCGCTGACCAAGGCGCAGCTTGAGGAGGGCAAGGTGCGCGCGCTCGCGGTCACGTCGCAAAAGCGCGAGCCGGCGATCCCCAACGTCCCGACCATGATCGAAGCCGGCATGCCCGGCGTCGAGGGCGGCCCGTGGTTCGGGCTATTCGCGCCCGCCGGAACGCCGCGCGCCGTGATCGACTGGCTCAATGCCGAGGCCAAGAAGGCGTTCTCCTCGCCGGAGATCAAGAGCCGCCTGGAAGCGCAGGGCCTGACGCTGCCGCTCGGCTCGCCCGAGGATTTCGGCAAGCATGTCGAGGCCGAAACCAAGCGCTGGGGCGAGGTGATCCGCGTCGGCGGCATCAAGCTGGAGTAACGCGCGGGAGTTGGAGCGGGCCACCCGTGTTCATTCACTAACGGTGTCGCCCTCCGCGAACGCGGGGGGCCCAGTACGCCGTGCAGAACGAATGACGGCAATGTCTCTCCGGCTTCCTATCGACAGGACACGGCGTACTGGATGCCCCGCTTTCGCGGGGCATGACAACCGAGAGAGTTAAGTCGTCATTTCTTTTTCGCCGGCCGGCTGTCGCGCAGCCGCTTCGCCCAGCCTTCCTTCACAGCCTGGCGGCCGCGGCCGAGCGCGAGTGAATCTGGCGGTACGGCGTCGGTGATCACCGAGCCCGATCCGACATAGGCGCCGTCGCCGATCTTCACCGGCGCAACCAGGGCCGAGTTCGAGCCGATGAAGACATTGGCGCCGATCTCGGTGCGGTGCTTGGCGAAGCCGTCGTAGTTGCAGGTGATGGTGCCCGCACCGATATTGCTGCCGGCACCGATGGTCGCATCGCCGATATAGGTGAGATGGTTCGCCTTGGCGCCGGCGCCGATCTGCGCCTCCTTCACCTCGACGAAATTGCCGATATGCGCGCCCTCGCCCAGCGTTGCGCCGGGACGCAGCCGCGCATAGGGACCGACGATCGAGCCCTTGCCGACATGTGCGCCGGCAAGATGCGAGAACGAACGGATCACGGCATCGTCCTCAACTGTTACGCCGGGACCGAAGATCACGTAGGGCTCCACCGTCACATCGCGGCCGAATGTCGTATCGGAGGACAAGAACACCGTGTCCGGCGCGACCAGCGTGACACCGGCCTCGAGCGCGGCTTGGCGCAGCCGCTGCTGCAGGATTGCCTCGGTCTCCGCGAGCTGCGCCTTGTTGTTGATGCCGCGCACGTCATCCTCCTGCGTCTCGACCGCGACTGCCTTCAGGCCCAACGCGCCTGCGATCGCAACCGCGTCGGTGAGATAGAATTCGTTCTTGCGATTATTGCTGTCGATGCGCTCGAGGATCGCGAGCGCGCTGTTGCCGGCCAGCGCCATCAGGCCGCCGTTGCAAAAGTCGATCGCCCGCTCGGCCTCGCTCGCGTCGAGTTCTTCGCGGATCGCGGTCAGCAGGCCGCCCTTGACGATCAGCCGGCCATAGCCTTTCGGATCCTTGGCGCGAAAGCCAAGCACCGCCACCGCAGCGCCATCGGCCAGCGCCGCGCGCAGGCGCGCCAGCGTGTCGGCCTGGATCAACGGCGTATCGGCGAAAATTACCAGGATGTCGTCATATCCGCGTGCGATCGCATCGCGCGCAGCGAGCACCGCATGACCGGTGCCGCGGCGCTCGCGCTGCACGAAGCTCTGCGCATCCGGAACCTGTCGCTTTGCCTCGACCGACACCGCCTCATGGTCGGGTCCGACAACCACCGCGACCGCGGTTCCGCCCGCCGCCTTCACCGCGTCGAGCACATGGACGACCAGCGGCTTGCCCGCGAGTTCGTGCAGCACCTTCGGCTTGCGCGAGCGCATCCGCGTGCCTTCGCCGGCGGCGAGGATGATGGCGAGGCAAGTCCGCATGCTGGTCCGATCGGTTGCGGGAAACGTGATGGCCGTCATAACCGAGGCTGCCGGGGGATGAAAGCGTCTGCGGCAGCCATCTCCAGGCAGCGACACGTGCATCCTGCTAGAGTTTTTTTCTTACGCTGATTCGTCGCTGAGGGATGTTTCATGGCGGTTCCGCCGCCTGTCATGCCAACCGAACACCCGTTCAACATGCGCGGTCTGTGGCGGCTTGCCCTTTGGGGTTCGTCGGCCGCCGCGGCGTTGACGCTGGTCGTGCTGGTGCAGAATAGCGAGAATGGCCGCCAGCGCATGGCGCTGATGCTCGGTCATGACGCGCCGACCCGCGTCGCGGCCGCGCCGGCCACCGCCGTCCGGAATCCCGAAGCCGAGAACGAGCTGCGCCGCCAGGCCGACGCGCTGCGCATCCTCAATGCCGACCGCGAACGGCTGGTGCAGCGTCTCGCCGCGCTGGAACGCAATGTCGAGGACATCACCGGCTCGGTGCGCCAGCCGCAGCGCCGCGAGACCGCTGCCCAGGTTCCGACGACGCCGGCCTGGCTGACGCCGCCGATGGTGATCGCGCCGGCGACTACACAAGCGGCCGCGCCGACGTCCCGCCTTGGCGCCAAGCAGCAGCAGGCCGAGATGCCACCGGCCGACACGGTCGCGATCAAGACCGAGTTCGGCATCGACCTCGGCAGCGCCGCGAATGTCGAGGACCTGCGCAGCCTGTGGAACGCCGCCAAGCTCAGCCATCCGGCGGTGCTGGATGCGCTACGGCCAGTGGTCGGCCTGCGCGAGGAGAAAGGCCGCCCGTCCGAATTGCGGCTGATTGCCGGACCGGTTGCGAATGCCGGCGTCGCGGCGCGGCTCTGCGCGACATTGGCGGCCGCCGGAAAGCCCTGCCAGCCGGCGGTGTTCGACGGCCAGCGCCTCGCCTTGCATTGAACTGCATTGATTTTGCAGTCTCTTGAGGCTGCTTGTTGATCCAGCCTGTTCGCGCGATGATGCGGCCGGAGATCCACGATGCCGGAACGCCTCTACCTGCCGACGCCGCGCCAGATCCAGTGGCTGCTGGTGATTGGCTTTCTCTCGGTCGGCCAGGCGCTGTATCTGCGCTATCTCGCGATCGAGCATGCGCCGACCTCGCTAGCCTGCCAGGGCGGCCTGCAGACCTGGCTGTGCTTCAGCTTCCGCACCGCGATCACGCTTTATGAGCATTCGGTGTTCGGCTGGCTCGCGCTCGTTGCAGCGGCCTTGAACCTGATCCGGCCCTCGATCGTGTTGATCACCGTGGCGGTCGCTGCTGCCGGGGTCGGGCTGGTGCTGCATAACGCGAACCTGGCGGCGCTGGCCGTCGCGCTGCTGGTGCTCAGCCTCGCGCGGCGCGCACCCGCAACAGACACGCCGTGAGCACCGCGAGCCCGGCGCAGAACCAAACCGATTGCCAGTTCGCGAAGCTCTCGTTGAACAGAATATAGAGCGTACACAGGCCGAGCATGCCGGCCGCGGCCGTTTCCGCCGCCGGGCGAACGCCCTTGCCGCCCGGCACCAGCAGCCTGACCGCCACGAACGGCGCCAGCGCCGCGGTCAGCGCGGCGAACGGAAAATCGCGGTAGCGCGGATCGAATACCAGCCCCAGCGCGGCATGCATCGCCAGCACCGCGACCAGCAGGAAAACCGCGCCGAAGGCGAAGGCCAGCGGATCGGAGCGCCAGCGCCGGGCGATGATCTCCGCGAAACCCGCCGCCGGCCGCCCCGACACCAGCGCCGCCGCGCCGACGATTGGGCAGAGGATCGCCAGACCGGCCCAGGCCAATGATCTGATCCAGCCACCGACAAACAGGCTCTCCAACGGCACATTGACCGCCGCCCAGCCCGCCATGGTCCCGGATATCGCGGCGATCGCGCCGACCCCCGCCCAGACCGATGGCGTGGGGTTGGTCGCGGTTTTCCGTATCGCGGCGAACGCCGCGGCGAAAATGACGCAGGCGAGAACGATGCCGCCGCCCGCCTGCCACCGCCAGAATGGATGGTTTGACACCGCCTCGCCCCATTGGAATTTGGCGGCGCGGTTGGCGTCGTCGAATAGTCCCCAATGGCCGCCGACCGTGCCTTCGAGCTGCCGCTTCCACGGCTGGTCGAACGCTTCGATGACGTTGATGCGGTAATTCTGTCGCTTCGCCAGGGTCAGGACTTCGTGCAGGAAGCGCGCCTGATCGGCCGGCGACGGCCGCGCGCCCTCGCGCATCCGGCCCGCGCTCGGCCAGCCGGTCTCGCCGATCAGGATATCGCGGCCTGGAAACGCCTCGCCGACCTGCTTTCGGATCGCGTCGAGATGCGCCGCGGCGTTGCTCACCGGGATCGGGAAATCTTCCCAATAAGGAAGGATATGGACGGTGATGAAGTCGACCTGATTGGCGAGGTCGCGATTGCGCAGCCAGAATTCCCAGACATCCGCGTAGGTGACCGGAATGGCGCCGACCCGCCCTTTGACCTCGCGGATCACGCTCGACAATTGGCCGGCCGACATTTCGCCGCGCAGCAGCACCTCGTTACCGACCACGATCGCGCGGATCACGTCGGGAAAGCGCAGAGCCAGCGCGACGGCACCTTCGATCTGCTCGCGGCTGAGGTCCGGCCGGCTGGATAGCCATAGCCCCTGCATCACGGTCATACCGTGGCGTTTGGCGATTTCCGGGATCAGATCGAGACCGTGGTCGATCGAATAGGTCCGGACGCAGGAGGTGACCGCTTTGAGCCGCCCGAGGTCCTCGTCGATCTGCGCCGCGGTGACGCTTTCCGGCATCCAGGGGTTCTGCGAACCCCGGAACGGCGCATAGGAAATACACGGCAAGGTCTCGCCGGCAGCGTAAGGCGACGGCGGCATCGGAACCGCAGTCCCGAGCCAGGCCCAGGCGGCGACGATGGCGGCGGCCGACAAAACCAAGAACGCGACCGCTGACCGCATCGATCATCCTTGAGAGCGCCGGAAACCGGCCTGATTCAACGGGTCTAACGGCCCGTCCGGGGCGTCATCAAGACGACAGGATGACGCTTTAAGCAAGCTTCGAGGCATCGCTGGACAAGCCCGGCAAGTTTGGCGAATGTGGAGGTCTTCTAGGGAGGGTCCGCGCCCCAATCCTGTCGGATTTAGATCGGACAGGTTGAACGTGGACGTTGGGGGGCCGCCGCGGCTCCGGGCAAAGTCGAGCAGTCATGATTTCTTTCCGTTCGGAATTCATCGCCGTCGCGCTTGGGGCTGCGCTAGTGAGTGTCGCGTTTTCCGCGCCGTCCTTCGCCCAGAGCGGTGAAGCCAAGAGCGGCGATCAGCCTGCCGCCGCCGACACGGCCAAGGAAGGCCAGCGTAAAATCAACGAGTTCGCCGATGCGGCGAAGAACCTGACCGGCCCCGCGGCCAATCCCGAATGCGTCTGGCTTGGCCAGCGCGTCGTCGGCCTGTTGTGGCGCGACGACCTCGACACCGCGTTCCGCCATCTCGATCTCTATGACCGCTTCGGCTGCCCCGGCACGCATATCCAATCGACCTTCCGGTGCCTGGTGCGCCAAGGCAACATCGATCCGAAAGCGCCGGACAGTTTGAACGGCCGCGTCCATGCCTGCTGGATCAACCCGGGTCTGCAACCGACATCGTCCGCGTCAGCGCCGCCGTCGACGGGGAATCCTTAAGGAACGTTCAGCTAAATGTCAGCGAATGTTCGCGTGAACGCCTTCAATTCGCCATTCCCACCAGCCACTTGAGAGACGCCTTCCGCTAAGGTAAGTTGCTTCTAAGTTGGCGACCTTAGCTTGAACCACGGGGACCGGTTCAGGCCTGTGTATTCTGCCCCGCGTGGTATTTTTTCGTCATGCGCTCCGTCGCTGCCGTGGTCGTGCTGATTGCATCCGTGCATGCCGGCCTTTGGATCATTCTTGAGCGACCGAAGTCGGCGCCGGATTTCACGTCTCCCCTCGCCAGCGTTTCATACTCTCCCTATTCCCGTTCACAGCACCCCGATAACGGGGACCGCCCGACGGTCGAACAGATCCGCACCGATCTGCGCGCGATCAGCCCCTATACCCGCGCGCTGCGCACCTACTCATCGACCGGTGGCGTTGAACTGGTACCGCAGGTCGCCGCGAATTTCGGTCTGAAGGTCGCGGTCGGCGCCTGGCTCGATCAGAACGGCAAGCGCAACGAGGCCGAGCTTCGCAACGCGGTCGATCTCGCCAAACGCAACAGCAACGTCAACGCGATCGTTGTCGGCAACGAAACCACGCTGCGCGCCGACCTCATCTATGACGTCGACGCGATGCGCGAAGAAGCAAGAGTAACCGGCACGACGCTGGCCGCGCTGAAAGCGAAGAAGGACGACGAACTAGCCAAGGAAGCCAACAAGGCCGGCACCACGCTCGCCAAGTACAAGGCGGAAAAGAGCGCGCAGGAGCTGGTCAAGATCATCCAGCGCGTGAAGCGCCAGAGTCCCGTTCCGGTGACGACGGGCGAAACCTGGGACGTGTGGCTCGACCACCCCGAGTTGGCCTCCGCGGTGGACTTCCTTGCGGTCCATATCCTGCCCTACTGGGAGGGTATCCCGGATACCCGCGTCGTCGAGCAGGCGATCCTGATCTACGACCGGCTGCGCGCCGCATTTCCCGGCAAGCGCATCGTCATCGCCGAATTCGGCTGGCCGAGCGCGGGGTATAATTTCCACGCGTCG
>CANKHJ010000092.1 GCA_947481635.1 Bradyrhizobiaceae bacterium | reverse complement strand
GCGAACGCAACATCGTCGAGCGTTTCTTCAATACGATCAAGCATTTTCGAGCAATCGCAACGCGCTACGAGAAGACTGCGCGGAATTTTCTAGCAGGCCTTCATCTGGTTTGCGCGCTCGCCTGGCTCAAATGACGACAGGCCCTAGAATGACCGCAAACAATTTCCGCACGTCACACCTCCAGGATTACCCAACAAAAACCTAACCACCGCTTATCGCCGGATAGCGGCCGCGTTCGGCGATCGAACGCTCCATGACAATGTGTCCGTCGAGGATGCCGCGCACCGCGTCGGCGACCGGCTCATTATGATCGTCGCCGTCGACCAGCACTGTGAAGATGCCGGTGATGGTGCCGCGGTCGGTGCCGGGACCGGCGCGCTCCAACAACCGCGGCAGCTCGGTAAAGACGGTCGGCGTATAGCCCTTGGCGGTCGGCGGCTCGCCGGCCGAGAGGCCGATCTCGCGCTGCGCCATCGCGAAACGCGTGACCGAATCCATCAGGCACAGCACGTCTTTGCCTTCGTCGCGGAAATATTCGCCGATCGCGAGCGTGAGCAAAGCCGCCTGGCGGCGCATCAGCGCCGGCTCGTCGGAGGTCGAGACCACGACCACCGACCGCGCCAGGCCTTCCGCACCGAGGTCGTCCTGAAGGAATTCCTGCACCTCGCGGCCGCGTTCGCCGACCAGGCCGATCACCGAGACGTCGGCCGCGACGTTGCGCGCCATCATGGAGAGCAGCACCGACTTGCCGACGCCGGAGCCGGCGAAAATGCCCATGCGCTGCCCACGGCAGCAGGTCAGGAAGGTATTGAGCGCACGCACCCCGAGATCGAGCGGCGGCCCGACGCGCTGGCGCGCATGCGCCGGCGGCGGCAGCGCACGGAAGGGATAAGGAGACGCACCGGACGGCAGCGGCCCCTTGCCGTCGATCGGCTCGCCCATGGCATTGACGACGCGCCCGAGCCAGGCGGACGAGGGCCGCACCGCCGCAGCGACCGCCGATACCACCGCCCGGCAGCCGCGCCGCACGCCTTCCAGCGGCGCGAAGGGCAGCAGCAGCGCATTCTGGCCGGAAAATCCTACCACCTCGGATGCGATGGAACGCCCGATCCCGGTCTCGATCATCACCCGCGAGCCGACCGACATTGCATGCAGCGGCCCCGCGACCTCGACCATCAGGCCACGCACGCCCACGACCCGGCCATAGATCTCGATCCCGTCCAGCTCGTTGATCTGCTCGGCAAGAGCTTTCATCGCAAACCAGCTTTCATCGTAAGCGGCCCCGAGGCGTCATTCTGTGGCGCGAAGAACACCAAGGACGTGAAAGGTCTCGTAAAGGCTACCGAAAGGCCTTGATCCTTAACTTCGTGTTTACCCGGGTCGTTAATCATTGCATCACCTTCCTCCGGGCCGGCGAGAACGCTGGTTCGCGGGAGGCGAGTCGAGGGAGTCGGTTACCACCGATTCTTAAAGCGGTACGTGAAGACAGAAATGGCCAAAAACTCACTCCGGAGCAATACCTTAGGCCGATTCGGGCAAATTTGCCCAGGGTCTGCTTGCGTCGGGGAATCAGGTTTTATTAACCATAGCTGGTTAGCGTCCGAATCGGTTCGTCAAAGCGCGTTTTCGAGGGCCGCCCCAGAGGCGTGCCGACCTTACGCCCGTCGGGGCGAGGAAAGGGGCTGGCATGCGCGTATTATTGATTGAGGACGATAGCGCTACCGCGCAATCGATCGAGTTGATGCTCAAATCCGAGAGCTTCAACGTCTACACCACCGATCTCGGCGAAGAAGGCGTCGATCTCGGGAAGCTCTATGATTACGACATCATCCTTCTCGACCTGAACCTGCCGGACATGTCCGGCTACGAGGTGCTGAAGTCGCTTCGCGTCTCGAAGGTCAAGACCCCCATTCTGATCCTCTCCGGTCTGGCCGGGATCGAGGACAAGGTCAAAGGTCTCGGCTTCGGCGCCGACGACTACCTGACCAAGCCCTTCCACAAGGACGAGCTGATTGCGCGCATCCACGCGATCGTGCGCCGCTCCAAGGGTCACGCCCAGTCGGTCATCAACACCGGCGATCTGGTGGTCAATCTCGACACCAAGACGGTCGAGGTGGGCGGCGCCCGGGTGCATCTCACCGGGAAGGAGTACCAGATGCTGGAACTCCTCTCGCTGCGCAAAGGCACCACGCTCACCAAGGAGATGTTCCTCAATCATCTCTATGGCGGCATGGACGAGCCGGAACTGAAGATCATCGACGTGTTCATCTGCAAGCTGCGCAAGAAGCTCGCCAATGCGTCGGCCGGCAAGAACTACATCGAGACCGTGTGGGGCCGCGGCTACGTGCTGCGCGAACCGCATGAGGAAGAGGTCAAGATCCCGGCGTAAGCCGCCCTCTCCGTCCACGAAATCAAAACCCCGCCACGAGGCGGGGTTTTTGCTTGTTGGGAATCGCGATGCGATCGGCGACAATCCAGCGCGCACCGTTCCGCGCTATGCTTGCATCCGGCAGCGCTGCCGGGGTCTGGGGAATTCCATCATGGTTCGAAAATCACAAGGCGGCTCGACCGCGCGCGTCACGTTTGTTCTCGCCGCGATCTTTGTCGCGCTGGTCGCGGGCGGCGCGCCGGCCGAGGCTCAGACCTCGCCGTTTCCGTTCATCAGCTTCGAGCTTCACAAGCTGTCCCAGGTCCGTCTCTACAAAAGCAGGGATAGTGGCAAACCAGAGACCTCCCTCACCTACGCCATTTTCAATACCAGCCGGGCTGGCCGTCTGGAGGGCGAAGAAATCGCGCTCGCATGCATCAACGACGACCTGCCCGCGGCGCTGGAGAAGCGACAAGGCGATTATGCCTATCCCAAGCTGCGCTATGAGCCGTCGAAGCCGTTCGACGCGAAATTCACCTGCCGCACCAAGGACGAGGTCTGGAACGTCGAATATCGCACCAGTCTCACCGTCGCGGGCGACGTCTATACCCTCGATGGCAGCGTCCGCGGCGTTAAGCGCAACGATGCGACCTGGATCAAGACCGCTACCGATCAAGTGGCGATCGTGGTCAGCGGCCGGTCATGCACGCTGCGCAGTGTCAAACGCGAGACCGTGGACGAATTCTATGGCCACACCCGCGTGTCACGCGTCATCACGGCCGGCGCCGACACCGTGTGCAAGCTGAACCCGAAGCTTTGAAGGCCCGTCAGCGTGCCTGCGCGGAATCGGGGAACGACCCCACTTACTCTCGGGCGTCATGCCCGCGCTTGTCGCGGGCATCCACGTCTTCCGTGAAGGAAAGTGAGACGTGGATGGCCGGGACATAGGCGAGCGAAGCGAAGCCGTCCTTCGGATGGCTTTGCCGGCCATGACGGCGCAACGCGTTTTGCTGTGCTAAGCTCGCGGCGACAACCGGCGCGCAGGCGCAGAATTCGAGGGAGAATCCGCCCATGAAATCCGCAACAGCAATTGCGTCACTGGTCTTCGCAGCGGCAATCAGCCTCGCGAGCCCATCCTTCGCGCAGACCGATGCCGATTGGGCCAAGCTGGTCGAGGCGGCCAAGAAGGAAGGCACGCTCACCGTCTATCATGCGCAGCTCGGCGCGCCGCATTGGAAGAAAGTGGTCGACGCCTTCAAGGCGAAATACGGCATCGACGTGAAGGAATTCGACGCGCGCGCCAGCGAGATCACCGAGCGCATCCGCGTCGAGCAGACCTCGAACCGCTACATCGCCGATGTCCAGTTCCACGGCCTCTCGACCATCATCGACCAGATGAAGACCGACCAGGTCGCCGACCTCGGATACATCCCGAACGCCAAGAACGTGCGCCAGGATATTCCCCCCGGCCACGCCAAGGCGGTGCCGGCCTGGGTGCAGATCATCTGCACGCTGGTGAATACCAACCTGGTGAAGGATGCCGACAGCATCAAGAGCTACAAGGATTTCCTCGATCCGAAATTCAAAGGCAAGATGCTGTCCGACGACATGCGCGCGGTGGGGTCGGGCCAGACCTTCTTCGCGATCCTGCATCAGAAATACGGTCCGGACTTCGTGCAAAAGTTCAAGGATCAGGACCTCACCTTCGATCGCGACCTGCAGCAGGCCTCGCGCCGCGTCGGGCGCGGTGAATACGCGGTGTTCCTGCAGCAGATCCTGGCCTTCGCGCAACCGCTGAAAGGCCTGCCGGTGAAGGCGATCGTGCCCGAGGAAGGCTGCCCGGTGACACCGATCCAGGGCGCGATCCTGCGCGGCGCGCCGCACCCGAATGCAGGCCGTCTGTTCATCAATCACTTCCTCGAGATGGAATCGCAGGTGACCTACGCCGAAGCCTGGATGGGCAGCGTGGTGAAGGGCGTTGCCGAAAAGCTCACCGAGCCGGATGCGAAGCGCTTCGCGCAGGCCAAAGTGCTCGGCTACATCACCGTCGAAATGCGCGACCCGATGCTGAAGGCTGCGAACGACATGTTCAAGTGACGCGCGAGCGTTTGCGCGATGTCACCTCATCCACAGCTCGTCACGCCCCCGCGAAAGCGGGGGGTCCAGTACTCCGAGACCTCCCGATAGGACGCGGAGTACTGGATTCCCCGCTTTCGCGGGGAATGACAGCGGAGAGCTTGTCAGGATGTCGGCGATGAATCGTTGGACGTTGCAAATGTTCGCAGCAGCCTCACTCGCGGCGCTGAGTCTCACCAACGCAGCCGCGCAGGACGCCGACTGGAACAAAGTAATCGAGGCCGCCAAGAAGGAAGGCTCGGTCACCGTCTATCACGCCAATCTCGGCGCCGCGCATTGGAAGAAAGTGGCCGCGGCTTTCACCGCGAAATATGGCATTCAGGTTCAGGAATTCGACGCCCGCGCCAGCGAGATGACCGAGCGTATCCGGACCGAGCAGACCTCCGGCCGCTTCATCGCCGACATCGAGTTTCACGGCTACACCAGCGTGCTCGACCAGATGAAGACCGACTTCATCGCCGAACTCGGCACGGTGCCGAACATGAAGACGCTGCGCGACGACATTCCGTCGATTCCGAATCGCACCGCTGCGGCGTGGGTGCAGATGACATGTTCGCTGATCAACACCAATCTCGTGAAGCCTGCCGACGAGCCTAAAACTTACAAGGATTTCCTCGATCCGAAATGGAAGGGGAAGATGCTGTCGGACGACATGCGCGCGATCGGCTCCGGCAACACCTTCACCTCCGTGGTCGGCTGGAAATACGGCATCGAATACATGCAGAAAATCCGGGATCAGAACCTGGTCTTCGACCGCGACCTGCAGCAGATGTCGCGCCGTGTCGCGCGCGGGGAGTTTCCGATCGGGTTGCAGCAGATCATCGCCTTCGCCTCGGCGCTCAAAGGCCTGCCGGTCAAGGTGATCCTGCCTGAGGAAGGTTGCCCGGGCACGCCGATCCAGGGCGCAGTGCTGCGCGGCGCGCCGCATCCCAACGCTGCGCGGCTGTTCATCAATCACTTCCTCGACGTCGAGTCGCAGATGACCTACGGCGAAGCCTGGATGGGCACGACCGTGAAAAACATCGCCGAACGGCTGAGCGATCCGGACGCCAAGCGTTTCGCACAGGTCAAACTGCTCGGCATGATCACGCCCGAGTCGCGCGACTGGGCGTTCAAGATCGCCAACGAGTTGTTCAAGTAGACATCAATCCGCAATGCCGAGCGTGACGCCGCCGTCGATCGTGATCTGCTGGCCGGTGATGTAGGCGGATGCCGGCGAGGCGAGGAACAGGGCGAGGCCCTGGATGTCCTCGGTCTTGCCCATGCGGTGCATCGGCGAGAATTTTTCGAACAGCTTCTGGTTCGCCGGATCCTTCAGACGGCCGCCGCCGATATTGGTGATGAACGGGCCCGGCGCCATCGCATTCACCAGGATGTTGTAGCCCACCAGCTCCAGCGCGGCCTGGCGCACCAGTTGCGGCAGCCCCGCCTTCGACATCACATAGGTCTGCGCGACGTGAACCTCGGTCATCATGCTGGAGATCGACGACGTGACGATGATGCGTCCGCCGCCGGATTTTTTCATATGCGGCACCGCCGCCTGGATGGTCGCGAAGGTGGAAAAGAAATTCACGCCGACGACCTTGTCCACCTGTTCGTCGGTGTAGCTCTCGATCATGCGTTCGGGGTTGCGGTTGCCGTCGAGCTGCAGGAAGCCCGGCCCGCCGCTGATCCCGGCATTGGCGAACACCACATCGAGCCGGCCGTAATGCGCGGCCGTGTTGACGAAAGCCTTGCGCAAGGCCGGACGGTCGGTGACATCAACAACCTCGCCGCGCACCTGACCGCGCGCGCTCAGCGTCTTCACCGCCTCGTCGAGCGAGCCTTGGTTCATATCCATCAGCGTGACGCGCGCGCCGTTGTCGATCATCGCCTCGGCGCAGGCGAAGCCGATCCCGCTGGCGCCGCCGGTCACGATGGTCGCGCGCCCCGCCACGTCGAATAATGCCGATGATTTCATGTCACCCCTCCTCGCAATCGCGCTTCATGCTAGCGCGATGTGGCCAAGACTGCAGCTAACCGACAAGCCTGTTGGGAAAAAATCGAAGCGTCAGCCGCGTGCGCCGCCGAGAACCGAAAGACGCGGCAACGGCACGCTCGGCTTGGCGAGCGTGAACAGCCCGCGGTGCTCATCATGCGGCTTCCAGGCATCCGCGAGACCCACCACGGTCTCCGCGGAGCCGAGGATCAGGCAGCCGGTCGGATCGGTGACGCGCGCGATGCGCGCCAGGATCTCGGCCTTGGTCTCCTGATCGAGATAGATCAGGACGTTGCGGCAGAATACCAGGTCGAAGATGCCGAGCTTGGAGAAGTCGTCGAGCAGGTTGATGCGCTGGTGGCGCACCATCTCGCGGATCACCGGCGACACCGCCCACATCTCGCCGACCTGGGTGAAATACTTGATCAGCATGTGGATCGGCAGGCCGCGCTGCACTTCGAACTGGCTATAGATACCGGCGCGCGCGCGATCGAGCACCTCGTTCGACAGGTCGGTCGCGATGATCTCCACTTTCCAACCGGACAGGCGGTCGGCCATTTCCTTGACCGCCATCGCGACCGAATAGGATTCCTGGCCGGTTGAGCAGGCCGCGCACCAGATGCGGATGCGTTTGCGCGCAGCCCGGGTCCGCAGCAGCTCCGGAAGAATGACGGTACGAAGCTGTTCGAACGGCACCTTGTCGCGGAAGAAGAACGTCTCCTTGGTCGCCATCGCGTCGACGATGTCGACGATGAGTTGCTCGGCATCGCCGGCGCGCAGCTTGCGGACCAGCGCGCTGATGTCGTCGACGCCGGCGCGGCGCATCACCGGCAGCAGGCGGCTCTCAACCAGATATTTCTTCTCGCTGCCGAGCGCGAGGCCGGAGCGCGCCCGCACCAGCTTGCGGAGATAGTCATAGTCGAGCGGGGTCATTGACCTTTCCCCGCGAACAGATCGGCCAGCCGTCCGGCAATGCGATCGAGCGGCAAGACGGCCGAGCACAACCCGGCCTGGGCGACCGCGCCCGGCATGCCCCACACCACGCTCGAGGCTTCGTCCTGCGCGATGATGCTGCCGCCCGCATCCACGATATCGGCCGCGCCACGTGCGCCGTCGGCGCCCATGCCGGTGAGCACGACGGCGGCGTTCCATCCGGACCAGACCTCAGCGGCCGAGGAGAATAGCGGGTCGATAGCGGGCTTGCAGTAGCTGATCAGCGGCCCGTCATCGAGCGCAAGCACCGCTGTGCCGTTGCGCCGCGCCACGCGCATGTGCAGGCCGCCGCGCGCGATATAGATATGGCCGGCGCGGACCGGCTCGCCGTCCTGCGCTTCTTGCGCGGGATGTCCGCTGGCGCGGGCCAGATGTTCGGCCAGGATCGTCGTGAAGGTCGGCGGCATGTGCTGGACGATCAGCACCGGGATGTGATCGAGCATGTCGCCGAGGCCGCCGACCAGTTTGGTCAGCGCCTGCGGGCCGCCGGTCGATGCGCCGATCAGCAGGACGCGCGGCTGTACGGCCGGGAACGGCCGCAGCGAGAACGGCGCCAGCGGCGGCGACGGTATTTCCGCCAGCGGCGGCAACGCAATTTCCGCCGGCAGCGCGCTGCTGCGCGGCATTGCGGGGGCGGCAGGAAGGATCGTCGGGGCCGACGACGGTGGCGGTGACAGACGGCGGCGGCGTGCGCCGAGCTGGCGAATTTTCTCGATCAGGTCATGCCGGAAGACGGCGGTCGAGGCTCCGTCCTGGTCGCTCTTCGGCTTCGGAATATAGTCGGCGGCGCCGAGAGTGAGCGCGCGGATGCTGACCTCAGCGTGACGGCGCGTCAGCGCGGACGCCATGATCACCACCAGATCGCGCTTCTTCTCAAGCAGCAGCGGCAGGGCGCTGATGCCGTCAAGCTCCGGCATGTCCACGTCGAGGATGACGACGTCCGGATCGACACAGGTGACCTGGTCGACAGCGGCGCGCCCGTTGCGCAAGCTCGCGACGACCTGAAGGTCCGGCTCCTCCTCGATCCAGCGCGCCAGCATGGTGCGCACGACGGCCGCGTCGTCGACCAGCATGACGCGCAGCCGCGGCGTCACCACGCCGGAAACGGAAGATGCGACGGCAACATTCATCGCGACACGCGGGTCCGGGCGCTCGTTTGGAGCGGAAAGGAGGAGGTCAGATGAGCCCGACCTCTTGGAATTTGGCCTCGACGATCTCCCTGTCGAACGGCTTCATGATGTATTCGTTGGCGCCGGCATGCAGCGCCCGGGCGATGTGCGCGACATCGTTCTCGGTGGTGCAGAACACCACCTTGGGATGATCGCCCCGCGGCATGCGGCGCAGCGCGCGCAGGAACTCATAGCCGTCCATCTTCGGCATGTTCCAGTCGAGCAGGATGGCGTCCGGCATGCCTTTGCCGCAGACCACGAGCGCCTGCTCGCCATCTTCGGCTTCGGAGATCTCGAACTCCATGCCTTCGATAATGCGGCGCGCCACCTTGCGGATGACGCTCGAGTCGTCGACGACCAAACAGGTCTTCATGATATCCTCACTTCTGCTTTGCGCGGACCAGGTCTTTCAACTCGAGTCCGCCACTTCATGACTATTCGCTCACGCAGCCATTGCGATGCCGCCGAGCGCACGGTCGACATCGAGCACGATCATGATCTGCGCATCGAGCCTGTGCACGCCGGCAGCGACGCGCGCGAGCCGCGGATCGAGATTGATCGGATTGCCTTCGTGGCTGTCCGCATCCAGCTTCAACACCTCGCCGACCACGTCGATCAGCATTCCATAGGATTCACCGCGATACTCGATGCCGATCGCCATCGGCGCGATATCGTCGTCGGACACGGGAAGGCCGAGCTGCCGGCGCAGATCGACCACGGTGACGATGCGACCGCGCAGATTGAGCACGCCCGCGACCTCGTACCCAGCGAGCGGCACCCGGGTCACCTTTTGCGGCGCGAACACATCCTGGACGCGCGCGATCGGCAGGCCGAATAATTGCCCGCCGATAATGGCAGTCACGTATTCGATGGTGCCGTCAGTCATCATCCGGCTCACGCTGCCTGTCCAAGGTCGCTGGTCTGCTCTTTCAGCGCGGCGACCAGGCCACGCCGGTCGAACTTGGCGACGAAATCATGCAACCCGACCTCGCGCCCCCGCGCGATCGCTTCAGGCGAGACCTGGGCCGCGAGACCGATGACCGGGAGCGCGTCGAAGCGCGCATCGTTGCGCAGCATCTCGGTCAACGCGAAGCCGTCGGTCCCCGGCATATCGATGTCGGTGACCACCACGTCGAAGGCCTGGCTGTTGTGGAGGATGCGCAGGCCCTCATCGGCCGAGCCGGCGGTAGTGACGTCGTATCCGGCCGCGCCGAGCACCGGCGCCAGGATGTTGCGAAAGAACGGCGCGTCATCGATCAGCAGGACGCGGCGGCGCACCGCACTGCTCTCGCCCTTCCAATCGAACCAGTCCTCGAATGCGAGCGGCAGGAAGTGGCTGATATCGAGGACTTCGGTGGCCTGGCCCTTGATGACCGCCGAACCGATCACGCCGGCGCGTCCGCTCCTCACCTCGATCACCAGCCGGTCCTCGACGATGTCGACGATCTCGTCGACGATCAGGCCCATCGAGCGCCCCTCATCCGAAAACACCAGCAGCGGCTGGACGCCTTCGGCGCGCAGGCGGACATCGTCGTTCGACGGGATCAGCGGCATCAGCTGGCCGCGATATTGAATGAAGTGACGATCGTTTGATGATTCGATCGATCGCACGTCGATCTCCTCGAGCCGCGTCACCAGCGAGATCGGCACCGCTTTCGGATGCTGCGACCCGGCCCGGAAAATCAACATCGATTCGGTTTTGTGCTCGTCCGCGCGCGGTGCGTGGCCGAGCGCCTCGAATGCCGCGCCGCGCGTTCCCGCGGCGCCAAGTGTCTGCGCGACTCCGTTCGGATCCACGATCATGATGACCGAGCCGTCGCCGAGGATGGTATTGCCGGAGAACATCGGGATGTTGCGCAGCTTGCTGGAGAGCGGCTTCACCACGATTTCTTCGGTGTCGAAGATGTTGTCGACGATCAGACCGAAAATTTCGCTGCCGACCTGCATCACGACGATGAAGCCGTCCTCGATCGCGCCGCCATTGCCGTCGTCGATCTTGAGCAGCGACTTGAGGTCCACGAGGGGCAGCAGCTTGTCGCGCAGCCGCAGCACCGCGGCATTGCGGATGCGCTCGATGCGATGCTCGGAATTGGCGCGGACCCGCACCAGTTCGACCACCGTCAGCTGCGGAATGGCGAAACGATCGCCGGCGGCTTCCACGATCAGGACGTTGATGATCGCAAGCGTGAGCGGAATCTTGATGATGACGCTGGTGCCGCGGCCGGGGAATGACCTGAGATCGATGGTTCCGCCGATCTGATCGATGTTGGCGCGAACCACGTCCATGCCGACGCCACGCCCGGAAATGCTGCTGATCGCAGAGGCGGTGGAAAAACCCGGCGCGAAGATGAATTTGTGGACCTGCGCGTCCGACATCTTGGCGATGTCGTTTTCGGTCGCGAGGCCGGCCGAGATCACCTTGTTCCTAATCGCCTCGGTATCGAGGCCGCGGCCGTCATCCGCGATCTCGATGACGATCTGGCCGCCCTCGTGATAGGCGGACAGGCGGATCGTGCCCTTGTCAGGCTTGCCAGCGCTGCGGCGTTCCGCGGGCAATTCCAGGCCATGATCGGCGGAATTGCGCACCATATGGGTCAGCGGATCGCGGATCAGGTCGAGCAATTGCCGATCGAGTTCGGTGTCGGCGCCGACCATTTCCAGTTCGATCGACTTTCCAACCTCGGTCGCAACGTCGCGCACGATGCGCGGCAGTTTCTGCCACGCATTGCCGATCGGCTGCATGCGGGTCTTCATGATCCCTTCCTGCAACTCGGCCGTGACGTTCGAGAGCTGCTGAAGGGGCGACTTGAATTCAGAATCTTCGTGGCGGCGCGAGATTTCCAGCAGCTGGTTGCGGGTCAGCACCAGCTCGGAGACCATCGTCATCAGGCTTTCGAGGGTGTCGACCTGAACCCGGATCGACGGCTTGATCAGCCGCGCGCGGTGATCGTCGTCGGCCTCAGGCTTCTCCTCCGGTGCCGGGGGCGCAGGCTTCTCGATCGAGGCGGCCGGCGCGGGCGAGGCCGCCTGCTTCTGCGCCGCCGCAGGCTTGGGCGGCGCCTTGGCCGGTCCCGGCGTTTCGCGGAAGGCGCGCTCCAGTTCGTCGAGCGAAACCTCGCCGGGACGCAACGGCCGTTCCAGCACCTGATAGACGAGTTGGCCCGCCGTTGCGGCCGGCGCGGGAACCGGCGCGAGCCCGGTGACCATGCCGTGCAATCTGTCGATCAGGTCGCCGTCGTCACCGGACGGTTCGGCCTGATTGCGCTCCAGCTCGTCGAGCAGGTCCTTGATGCGGTCGAGCGTCGCGAGGATCAGCGACACGGCATCGCCGGTCACCGGCATGCCGTCGCGGAATTTGCCCATCAACGCTTCCGCGGCGTGGGTCAGCGTCTCCAGGCGCGGCAGATTCAGGAAGCCGCAGGTGCCCTTGATGGTATGGACCAGCCGAAAAATATTCCCGAGAATCTCTGCATTATTGGGTTCCCGCTCGAACCGCACGAGTTCGACGTCGACGACGTCGAGACTCTCGTTGGTCTCGGTCAAGAACTCCCGCAGCAATTCGTCCATGAATCGGGCCTTGGCGCGGAATCGGCCGAGCGACCGCGCTTTTGAGGTGCGGCCCCCAGTGTGTTGCCAAAGCGTTTAATTTTGGTTGCGTGGACCGCGCATGGCCGCAAACGTTAGCGAAACGTTAACGCTGCTTTCGTGCGTTCAGCGGGTGCTGACGACGATCGCCTCGCCTTCGGGCGCGAGGCCAACGGTCAGGCCGCAAGCCCGCGCCAGCAGCCCGGTATAATAAGGCTGGATCGCGTGGGCATCGACTGTGCCGCCCTCCGGAATCCCCTCAAGCAAGGTGGTAATCGTGGTCGGGATCCGGGCATTCATCCCGGTGGCCGTGATCTTGAAGCCGGTAGCCTCGCCCTCGCCGATCGGATCAAGAACCAGCATGCCGCCGCGCGGAATGGTCTGCCCGGCAATGACCAGCATGTTGAGCAGGAGCTTGACCCGGTTTTTCGGCAGGAAGGCGCGCGCCAGGTTCCAGGTGAGTTTGGTCTTGTCGTCCTCGATATGGCCGCGGGCCATGTTTTCCGCGTCCCCGGTATCGATCTGGGCTCCGGCCGAGCCCGCCGCACCGAAGGCCAGCCGGCAGAATTGCAGCCGGGCCGAGGCGGTGCGGGCGCTCTTCTTGATCAGGTCGAGAGCGAAGGTCTTGGTCTCCTCGTCGCTGTCCTTGTCTTCCAGCACTTCGAGGCCGTTCACGATGGCGCCGGCCGGGCTGATCAGATCGTGGCACACGCGCGAGCAGAGCAGCGCGGCGAGATCGAGGGCGTCGAGGGTGACCTGGGCGGCCATCGGACATCTCCGAGAATTGCGGCAGGCGCGGCGAATCGCGCGCAGAGCGTCATCGCGGGATACACGCGCATGATAGGCCTGCCAAGACGCTTACTCATCAAGACTCGCCTCCAACGCAGTGAGACTCCCGAGCGGGACCGTCAGGGCGTCAGCGTCTTCTTCAGGGACGGCCAGCGCCGTTCGGCGGCAATCAGGATCCGCTCCGAATCCGAGGCAAAACGTGCCCGCGCTTCGTCCGTATAGAACAGGTAGAGCCGCTCGCCGCGCAGCATCCAGAGGCGCGGATCGCCGGCCAGCGGCGCGCCGCGCGCGATGTCGACCGGATCATAGCCACCGAATTGCGGCATGAAGACCTGAGGATCGGCGATGAACGCCGCGCGGTTGCCTTCGTTGCGAAATCGCCAGGACGCGCCGGCATATTCATATTCCAGGTCGTCGCGGCCGGTCGTGGCTGAACCCTCGGTGAAATAGGCGACCGGATCATAGCCGGCGATCGCCAATCCGCTCAGTTGATCCACCACGATCCATTCGGTGGTCGCAGCCTGGCCGCGAACAGCCGGCAGGGTGACTGCGATCGCCAAGGCGAGCGCTCGCAGCGCACCGGCAGACAGGCCGATCATGAACGGCTTTTGCTGGCGCCGTGGTCCGGTCATAGTCTTGGCCAATGATCGCTCGATTCGGGACCGAACCTAGACCCGCGGCGTGAGCAACGGGTTAAGCGCCTCATTGATGGAGCACCCCATGCGCGTCGTTCTGCGCAATATTGCACTTGTTCTTTTCGCGACCGGTCTTGGAATCCAGCTCGCCGCTTCGCAGGACCAGCCGTCCGGCCAGGATCCGGCGGTCCGTTCGCGCTTTTCATCGCAGGAGATCATCGACAAGGGCCACCGCTTCTTCGGAACGGTGTCCCGCGAACTCGCCACGGTGGTGGAGAAGGCGACCAGCCAATGGGGCCAGCCGAACGGCTATATCCTGGGTGAAGAGGGCGGCGGCGCATTCATTGCCGGCCTGCGGTACGGCGAAGGCTCGCTCTACACCAAGAATGCCGGCGACCTGCGCGTCTATTGGCAAGGCCCGTCGCTCGGCTTCGACTGGGGCGGCGACGCCGCCCGCACCATGATGCTGGTCTATAACCTGCCGAGCACCGGCGCGGTCTATCAGCGCTTTGCCGGCGTCGACGGCTCGGCCTATCTGGTCGGCGGCTTCGGCATGACGGCACTGACCGCGAATAATATCGTCGTGGTGCCGATCCGGTCCGGTGTCGGCCTGCGACTCGGCGCCAGCGTGAGCTACCTGAAGTTCACCCCCGAGCCGACCTGGAATCCGTTCTGACGGGGCCTGTCCGGCGCTTTTGATTGATGGGCAACACATCGTCGAACCCCGCTTCGCGGGGTTCTTTTTTGCCGATTAGCGCAGAACCTTCGGCCGCGCCCGCGGCAGTGGAACGGCACCTGGCAGCGGTGCGGCGCTTGCAATCCGCGTCTCGACCGGATTGACCGGCGCGACGGCTACACGATCCGGCGCTGGGCGCTCGACCGGACGGACCTCGGCGATTTCGCGTGGGGCCGGGGTCTCAATGGCTGCTGGCTTGGACGGCGCCAGCCAATAGGCCATCGCCGGAAGGATTATCATCGCCGCGGGCACGGTGACGATCAAACCCCAGGATCGGGATTCGACCGGCGTGATCGCGGCGGGCATACGGACCGGCGGCGCGGGATCATGCGACGGATCGCCATAGGCCTCGCGTGCGCGCGCTGAATAGTCGCGCTGCGACGCAGCCGGCGTCCTGAAGTCGGCCACCAACCGGCCAAGTTCCGCCTCGAGCTCCTTGTGTTCCATCGCCACCACACCAACCTGCCAGAAATGCAGCGGTTATCGTGCGCGTCGAGGCTTAACGAGCGGTTTCGAGTCAATTCCTACGCAACGTCATCCGCGAAATCGACCGAGATGGCCTTCGCTGCGGCCAGTTTAGGTTAACAGCGGGTTAAACTTTCGCGGCTCCTCCGGCCGTGGCATTGTTACCGAAGTCTTACCGGGTTGTGTCTTGGAGGCGTCAGTCATGGTCGAACCGATCATGTTTTTCGGGATCGGCTTTCTCGTGGCAGCCTTGCTGACCATCGGAGCGATCCCGCTGGTCCATGGCCGCGCGGTCAGGCTCACCCGGAAACGCCTCGAAGCCTCCACCCCGGTCTCGCTGGCGGAAATCCAGGCCGACAAGGATCAGCTCCGCGCCGAATTCGCGATGTCGACCCGACGCCTCGAAATGAGCGTCGAGCAGATGAAAGCGAAGACCACCAACCAGCTCACCGAGATCAGCAAGAAGGGCGAGTCGATCAGCAAGCTCAGGGGCGAGCTCGCCGAGAAGACCGCCGCGCTGATGGCGATCGAGGCGCGCGAGAAAGCCTTCAAGGACCAGGCGCGCGCCACCGAAGAGGAATTCACGGTCAAGACCGCCGCGTTGCGCGAGGCCGAACGCACCCTCGCCGACAAGAAGGCCGAACTCGACAAAGTCTCGCATGCCCTCAACGACCGTTCACTCGTGGTCGGCAGCCAGCAGGTGGAAGTTGTCGCGTTGCGGGCCCAGGTCGAAGCGTTGCGCAGCCGCGTCGAGCATTTCGACCGCGAGGCGCGCGTGTTGGAAGACCGGCTCGATGGCGAGCGCAAACAGGCCAAGGCGGCGACGCAGCAGCTCACCGACGAGCGCGGCAAGTTCGATGAGCTCAACAGCCGCGTCACCGAATTGCAGAACCAGTTGGTGGTCCAGACCACCGAGGCCGAGATGCTCGGCCGGCGTGCGCAGGATCTCGAATTGCGCCTCACCGAGCAGGGCCGCCTGCTGGCCGAGCGCGAATACGAAGCCGAGCAACTGCGCATCGAGATCGCAGCGGCGCGCAAGACCGAAGCGGAACTGCGCGCGGCGCTTGGCGATACCGACAACCGCACCCGCGGCGCGACCGAAAACCTGCGCACCGAAAAGGCCGTGATGGAAGAGCAGCTCAAGCAGGCGCAGGAAGACCGCGCCAAGCTGCAGCGCGAAATGGCAGCCATGAAGCGCGACACCGAATCGACTTGGGCGTCCGAGCGCGTCGAGAACGCGCTGCTGCGCGAGCGCATCAACGACGTCGCCGCAGAAGTGGCGCGGCTCGCTTCCGCACTCGAAGGCCCGGACTCGCCGATCGATGCGATGCTCGCCGGCGAAGGCCTCGCCTCCGCCAATGACGACGACAAGCTGATGGTCTCGCTGGCTCCGAACGGCGAACCCGGCAAGGGCAGCCTCGCCGACCGCATCCGCCTGCTGCAGAGCCGGGCGTCCCGCGTGCCCTCAACCAACAACTGAACGAACGTCATTCCGGGACGGCCACTTGGCCGGGCCCGGAATCCATACTCCGCAGCCGTGATTATGGATTCCGGGCTCGCGAACTCGTTCGCGCCCCGGAATGAAGGCTCCTCGGCGCAATCTTCGCCGATTGCTTGACCCCTCGGGAGGCCTTCCCTAAAACCCGTCTGTCGCGGTGCGGGCGCTTAGCTCAGCGGGAGAGCGTTCCCTTCACACGGGAGAGGTCATAGGTTCAATCCCTATAGCGCCCACCACG
>CANKHJ010000091.1 GCA_947481635.1 Bradyrhizobiaceae bacterium | reverse complement strand
TCGCGCTCGATTGTGCCTCAACCGAATTCTTCAAAAATGGATCCTCTCATTTTGAAGGAGAAAGAAAAATACGCTCCCCTAAAGAACTCTCGGACTATCTCTCCCAGCTGGTCTCGCGCTATCCGATCGTCTCGATCGAGGACGGCATGGCCGAGGACGATTTCGAGGGCTGGAAGCTGCTGACTGACGCCGTCGGAAAGAACTGCCAGTTGGTCGGGGACGACCTGTTCGTGACCAATGTGTCGCGCCTGTCGGATGGCATTGCCCGGGGACTTGCCAATTCGATCCTGATCAAGGTCAACCAGATCGGCACGCTCACCGAGACGCTCGCTGCCGTCGAGATGGCGCATAAGGCGGCCTACACCGCCGTGATGTCGCATCGCTCCGGCGAGACCGAGGATGCGACCATCGCCGACCTCGCGGTCGCCACCAATTGCGGGCAGATCAAGACCGGGTCGCTGGCGCGCTCGGACCGCACCGCGAAATACAATCAGTTGCTGCGCATCGAGGAGGAACTGGGTGCGCAGGCGATCTATGCCGGGCGGACGGTCCTCAAGGCGCGGCGTTAGCGCGCGTCCCTGAAACCAGCATTCCGAGCCCGAAACGCTTGGAATGGCCGCGGCATTAACTTTTCATTGACGCTGCTCACCCCATGCTCCGGCATGGTCACACGCAGGCGATTGCGAACGGTTCTGACGGCGCTCGCGCTCTATTCGTTTTCGGCGCTGGCGATCGGCTATTTCGCTTTCAATGCCTATGTCGGCGATCGCGGCCTGCTGGCGCGTCAGGAGATCGACCAGCAGATCGCGGAATTGACCACGGAACTGTCCGGCTTGAAGGACGAGCGACGGCGCTGGGAGCGGCGCATCGCGCTGCTGAAGTCCGACAAGATCGACCCCGATCTGCTCGATGAGCGCGCCCGCGCATTGCTCGGCTATCTCGGACCGAAGGACGTCATCCTGCTGAGACAGCCTTAGCCTCGCTTGTGCTTTCTAAATACAGTCGAATCAGTGTCCAAGGCGCCTGTCCCCAGGCCGCCCGAAGGCCAAATAGCCGCGCTTCCGCCGGCTCAGAATTTCGGCTAAGGGGAGGAGCCGGCGCGACGCCACGCCCGGCATTCGCAGGAGAGTCATGGCCCTCGCCAACAACAAGCAGGCGGCAACGCCCGCCGCTCGCAACCCGTCCGACAAGCCCTCGAGCGCCTCGGGGCCCGAATTCGCCAAGGAACAGGAGCTTCTCGCCTTGCGCGAGATGCTGCTGATCCGCCGCTTCGAGGAAAAATCCGGCCAGATGTATGGGATGGGCCTCATCGGAGGCTTCTGTCATCTCTATATCGGCCAGGAAGCCGTCGTTGTCGGCCTGAAGATGGCCATGCAGGACGGCGATCAGATGATCACCGCCTATCGCGACCATGGCCACATGATCGCGTCCGGCATGGATCCGAAGGGCGTGATGGCCGAGCTGACCGGCCGTCGCAGCGGCTATTCCCGCGGCAAGGGCGGCTCGATGCACATGTTCTCGCTGGAGAAGCATTTCTTCGGCGGCCATGGGATCGTCGGCGCGCAGGTGTCGCTCGGAACCGGTCTCGCCTTCGCCAACCGCTATCGCAAGAATTCCAGTGTGAGCCTCACCTTCTTCGGTGACGGCGCGGCCAACCAGGGCCAGGTCGCCGAGAGCTTCAACATGGCGGAGCTGTGGAAGCTGCCGGTGATCTACGTGATCGAAAACAACCGGTATGCGATGGGCACCTCGGTCAGCCGCGCGTCCGCACAGACCGATTTCTCCAAGCGCGGCCTGTCCTTCAATATCCCCGGCGAGCAGGTCGACGGCATGGATGTGCGCGCGGTGAAGGCCGCGGGCGAGAAGGCGCTGAAATGGTGCCGCGAGGGCAACGGCCCGATCATCCTCGAAATGCTGACCTATCGCTATCGCGGCCATTCCATGTCCGATCCGGCGAAGTATCGGACCAAGGAAGAAGTCGAGAAGATGCGCAGCGAGCAGGACCCGATCGAACAGGTGCGCACGCGACTGCTGGCAAAGAAACTGGCGACCGAAGACGACCTCAAGAAAATCGACGCGCAGGTGCGCGCGATCGTCAACGAAGCGGCCGAGTTCGCGACCCACGACCCGGAGCCCGATCCTTCCGAACTCTACACCGACGTGCTCGCCTGAGCGCCGAACTAGAATAGTCCGTAAATTAGTTTAGGGACGCCCGAGGACGCTGATGCCCACTCCTGTATTAATGCCCGCACTCTCTCCGACGATGGAGAAGGGCAACCTCGCCAAGTGGCTCAAGAAGGAGGGCGACTCCGTCAAGTCCGGCGACGTCATCGCTGAAATCGAAACCGATAAGGCGACGATGGAAGTGGAGGCGGTGGACGAGGGCACGCTCGGCCAGATCCTGGTGCCGGAAGGCACCAACGACGTCGCGGTGAATACCCCGATTGCGATGATCCTCAACGACGGTGAGGACAAGTCCGCGTTGAAGGGCAACGGCAAGGCGGCATCGTCCGCGAAGTCGGAAGAATCAGCGCCGCCGGCGAAAACCGAGAGCGCGGAACCGGCGCCGGCCAAGTCGGCCGTGGCTGCGCCACCGAAGCCCGCGACGTTGCCGGAGCCCGACGTGCCGGAAGGCACGCAGATGGTCACCATGACGGTGCGTGAAGCACTGCGCGACGCGATGGCCGAAGAGATGCGCCGCGACGAGGCGGTCTTCGTCATGGGCGAAGAGGTCGCCGAGTATCAGGGGGCCTATAAAGTCACGCAGGGGCTGTTGCAGGAATTCGGCGACCGGCGCGTGATCGATACGCCGATCACCGAGCACGGCTTTGCCGGAATCGGCGTCGGCGCCGCGATGGCAGGGCTCAAGCCGATCGTCGAGTTCATGACCTTCAACTTCGCCATGCAGGCGATGGACCAGATCATCAATTCCGCCGCCAAGACCCGTTACATGTCGGGCGGCCAGATGGCGGTCGCGATGGTGTTCCGCGGCCCGAATGGTCCGGCGGCGCGCGTTGCGGCCCAGCACAGTCAGGACTTCTCGGCCTGGTACTCGCATATCCCCGGTCTCAAGGTGGTCTCGCCTTATTCGGCGGCCGATGCGAAGGGGCTTCTGAAGTCGGCGATCCGCGACCCGAACCCGGTGATCTTCCTCGAGAACGAAGTGCTTTACGGCCAGAGCTTCCCGGTGCCGAAGCTTGACGATTATCTGGTGCCGATCGGCAAGGCGAAGATCGCGCGCGCCGGCAGCGACGTGACCATCGTCGCATGGTCGATGGGCATGAGCTACGCGCTGAAAGCGGCCGAGGAATTGGTCCATGACGGCATCAATGCAGAGGTGATCGACCTGCGCACCCTCAAGCCGATGGATTTCGAGACCATCATCGAGTCGGTGAAGAAAACCGGCCGCCTGGTGACTGTCGAGGAGGGCTGGCGTCAGTCGGGCGTCGGCGCCGAGATTGCCGCTCATGTGACCGAAATGGCATTCGACTATCTCGACGCGCCGGTGCTGCGCGTCACCGGCGAGGACGTGCCGATGCCTTATGCGGCCAATCTCGAAAAGCTCGCTTTGCCAACGGTGCCGAAGGTCGTCGAGGCCGTCAAAGCCGTCTGCTACCGGTAGCGCGCCATGTCGGACACAGACAGCAGCAACGTTTACGACGCGCTGATCCTCCCGGACGAAGCGCTTGCCAATGGTGGCGTGGAAATTCTCCGCGCCGGCGTCATCAACGACGAACTCTATGTCAGCGCGCGGCGCGCCTTTGTCGACCCGGGGCAATGGGGTGAAGTGCTCGCCGAAATCGCACGCCGGCTCGCGATCCTCTATTCTCTGGAGACGGACTTCAGCGAGGACGAGGTGATCGGCGCAATCGAAAGCGCGTTTGCGGCCGACCTCGGCGCGCCACTCGCGGTGCCGAAAAAGCGCGCGAAGAAGAGCGCAGCCAAGACATCCAAATCGTCCAAGACCAAGTCAAAAAAGACCAAGTCCAAATCATCGCGCGCCAAATCCGCCCCGGCGCGGAAGGCCGCGAAGAAGAAACGCTGACGCCATGCCGATCAACATCCTGATGCCCGCGCTGTCGCCCACGATGGAGAAGGGCAACCTCGCCAAGTGGCTGAAGAAGGAAGGCGACAAGGTCAAATCCGGCGACGTGCTGGCCGAGATCGAGACCGACAAGGCAACCATGGAAGTCGAAGCGGTCGACGAAGGCACGCTCGCCAAGATCGTCGTGCCGGAAGGCACGCAGGACGTTCCGGTCAATAACGTGATCGCGGTGCTCGCCAGCGACGGCGAGGACGTGAAGGCGGCAGCCGCGTCCGGCGGTGCGGCGGAAGCGCCGAAGCCGCAAGCCAAGCCCGCGACCAAGGTCGAAGCGAAGCCACCAGTTGAAACCCCGAAAGCCCAACCCGCTGCCGCACCGGCCCAGGCTGCCGCGCCTGAACCAGCGTCACACGGTTCAAACCGCGTATTTGCCTCGCCGCTGGCGAAGCGGATGGCCAAGGACGCGGGCGTCGATATCGGTCGCATCCAGGGTTCTGGACCGCATGGCCGCGTCATCGCGCGCGACGTCGAAGGCGCGAAGTCGGGGCAGGGGTTGAAGCCCGCCGCCGCGGCCGGTGCGACACCGGCTGCCGCTGCAGCGCCTATGGCGCAGGCGCCGTCGGACGACAAGATCCGCGCGCTGTTCGTGGAAGGCAGCTATGAGGTCATCCCGCATGACGGCATGCGCAAGATCATCGCGCAACGGCTGGTGCAGGCGAAGCAGACCATCCCGCATTTCTACCTGACGCTCGACTGCGACCTCGGCAAGCTGATGAAGGCCCGCGAGGAGATCAACGGGTCGGCGCCGAAGGACAAGGACGGCATGCCGGCCTGGAAACTCTCGGTCAATGATTTCGTCATCAAGGCGCTGGCGGTGGCGTTGCAACACGTTCCCGACGCCAATGTGACCTGGACCGAGACCGGCATGCTGAAGCACAAGCGCTCCGATGTCGGCGTCGCAGTGTCGATCCCGGGCGGCCTGATCACGCCGGTGATCCGCAGCGCCGACCAGAAGTCGCTGTCGTCGATCTCGAACGAGATGAAGGACCTCGCCGCGCGCGCCCGGGTGCGCAAACTCAAGCCGGAAGAATACCAGGGCGGCTCGACTGCCGTTTCCAACCTCGGCATGTTCGGGATCAAGGATTTCGCAGCGGTGATCAACCCGCCCCAAGCGACCATTCTTGCGGTCGGCGCGGGCGAGGAGCGGGCGGTGGTGCGCGGCGGCAAGATCGAGGTCGCGACAATCATGAGCGTCACGCTCTCGACCGATCACCGCGCGGTGGACGGCGCGCTCGGCGCCCAATTCCTCGGCGCGTTCAAGGCGCTGATCGAAAACCCGCTGATGATGGTGGTGTAGGCGCGCAGCCATGCTGAACCGACTGCCCTGGATCACCGTCGTCCTGGCTGTTTTGTTCTGCTTCACCCCGCTTGCGTGGGAGATTTACCACGGGGCGTTCATCTCGGGTGAGGCCATCAGCAACAGCCTGTCGCAGTTCCTGCTGATCGTCGTGATCGGGATCGCAATCGTTCTTCTCATCGTTGAAACGCTGATTCGATGGTGGTGGAGACGGCGCCGCAAACAGGCCTGAGCGCTGCAAGCTTGCCTTGTCAGCGGAGCAAATAATTTCTGGGCGATGAGCCCGGTGTTCGAGTGGAGATAGCTTTGGCCGACACGTCCTTCGACATCATCATCATCGGCTCCGGGCCCGGCGGCTATGTCGCGGCAATCCGCGCGGCGCAGCTCGGCTTCAAGGTCGGCATGGTCGAGCGCGATTATCTCGGCGGTATCTGCCTCAACTGGGGCTGCATTCCGACCAAGGCGCTGCTGCGTTCGGCGGAAATCTTCCACTACATGCAGCATGCAAAGGATTACGGGCTGTCGGCCGACAACGTGTCCTATGATCCGCAGGCGGTGGTGAAGCGCTCGCGCGGCGTGTCGAAGCGGCTGTCCGATGGCGTCGGCTTCCTGATGAAGAAGAACAAGATCCAGGTGATCTGGGGCGAAGCCACCATCGATGCGCCCGGCAAGCTCACGGTGAAGGCGTCGAAGACCGAAGCGCCGAAGGGCGCGCTCGGCGCCGGCAGCTATCAGGCCAAGCACATTATCATCGCGACCGGCGCCCGGCCACGCGTGCTGCCCGGGCTCGAGCCGGACAAGAAACTGGTCTGGACCTATTTCGAGGCGATGGCGCCCGAGAAGATGCCGAAGTCGCTGCTGGTGGTCGGCTCGGGCGCGATCGGCATCGAGTTCGCGAGCTTCTACCGCACCATGGGCGCGGACGTGACCGTGGTCGAGGTATTGCCGCAGATCCTGCCGGTGGAAGACGCCGAGATCGCGACATTCGCGCGCAAGCAGTTCGAGAAACAGGGCCTCAAAATCCTAACCGGCGCGAAGGTGACCAAGCTCGACAAGGGCGCGGACGCCGTCACCGCGACGATCGACGACGGCAAGGGCAAGATCGAGAAGCTTACCGTGGATCGCGTCATCTCGGCGGTCGGCGTGGTCGGCAATGTCGAAAATCTTGGACTCGAAAAGCTCGGCGTGAAGCTCGAGCGCGGCACCATTGCGATCGACGGCTACGGCAAGACCAACGTCCCGGGCATCTACGCGATCGGCGACGTCGCCGGCCCGCCGATGCTTGCGCATAAAGCTGAGCATGAGGGCGTGATCTGCGTCGAGGCGATCAAGGGCCTGCATCCGCACGCGATGGACAAGAAGCTGATCCCCGGCTGCACCTATTGCACGCCGCAGATCGCGTCGGTCGGCATCACCGAACAAGCCGCCAAGGACCAGAAGCGCGACGTGCGCATCGGCCGCTTCCCTTTTGTCGGCAACGGCAAGGCGATTGCGCTCGGCGAGGACCAGGGCCTGGTGAAGGTGATCTTCGACAAGACTACCGGCCAGTTACTCGGCGCGCATATGGTCGGCGCGGAAGTCACCGAATTGATCCAGGGTTACGTGGTTGCGATGAACCTCGAGACCACGGAAGAGGAACTGATGCACACCGTATTCCCGCACCCGACGCTGTCGGAGATGATGAAGGAAGCGGTGCTCGACGCCTACGGCCGCGTGTTGAACATGTAGCCCGCTCGGGCGTTCTCCCTCAGGCGCTCCGACTTCATCGCGGGCGCATTGCAGGAGCACGCCATGCAGGATCATGTTTACAAGGTCGTCGAAATCGTCGGTTCGTCCCCTAAGAGCATCGAAGACGCCATTGCCACCGCGCTCGCCCGGGCGGGCAAGACGTTGCGTAATCTGCGTTGGTTCGAGGTAGAGCGCACCCGCGGCCATATCGAGAACGGCAAGGTCGATCACTACCAGGTGACGCTGAAGGTCGGCTTCACCATGGAAGACGCGTGATGTTGTACCCCCGCGAAGGCGGGGGCGCATACGCCGTGCAGAACGACTAAGGTAAGTTCTTCCGTGTTACCTCGAGAGGCTGCGGAGTATGTGTCTCCGCCTTCGCGGGGACACAGCCTTATTTCCACTTCCGCAGCACTGCGCCGACGATGTTGGAATAATCGTCGGTCCAGGTGCGGATTGCCGGATCGGGCTCCTGCGCGTCCCAGCCGGTCTTTTCCAGCAGGAAACCGATGTCTTCGGGACGCCGCGCCGAGATCGTCACTTCGGTCGTGAAGACGTAATACTCGTCAACGCCTTCTTCCTCGCTGGTCGCATCGTAAACCCAGGTCTTCATCTGGTTCGCCGCGGCGATTCCGGTGACCACGCTGGCAAGTTCGAGATGCCGGTTGGAAATATGCATCACCACCACGCCATCCGGCGCGAGCTTGCGCTTATAGATCGCCATCGCTTCCTGGGTCGCAAGATGAATCGGGATTGCATCCGAGGAATAGGCGTCGACGATGATGAGATCGAATGAACCATCCGCCTCCTTCTCCATCGTCAGGCGCGCATCGCCGAGGATGATTGGCGCATCCGGCGTGCATGATGGGTAGTAGGTGAACAGCCCGGAATCTCGCGCAATGGTGACAATCGAGCGATCAATCTCGAAAAAGCGCCAGTTCTCGCCGGGCTCGCTCAGGCAGGCGAGCGTGCCAGAGCCGAGTCCGACAGCAGCAACGCGCATCTTGTCGGTCTTGCGTGCGCGGATGGCATCAATCGCCTGCGCCATGCCGCCGACCTTGTGATAATAGGAAATCGGCTCGGGCCGTCCGGTGATCGGCTTGCCCTCGCCGTCGAGCAGCTTCTGCGCACCATGGATCGTCGAGCCGTGCATCAGCACGCGATAGCGGCCGCCCTGAGTATCGAATATCTTGTGCACGCCGAAGAAGCTGCGCACGGTCTGATAGCGATCCTCTCCGATCGGATAGAGCCGAATGATCGCAAACGCCACCGCGATTGCGACCCCGGCCTTGAGCGGATCATTCATCAGCAGGATCGCAAATCCGGCCGCGACCACCACCGCGATGCTGACCACCAGCGAGCCGTCATCGCCGCGCAGCCAGGTGGTGAGCGCGGGGTTGAACATCGCGACCACCAAAAACGCGACCACGCCCCAGAATACCAAGTCGAGCCGTCCCAGGGTCTGGTTGCGCCACGGACGGCACAGCAACGACAGTGCGATCAGGATCGGATACTCGGTGACCCAGGAGAAAATATACGGCGCGATTAGGCCGGCGAAGAGCCCACCGACCATTCCGCCGAACGAGAGCGCGACATAGAAGGTCGTCAGCCGCGCCGCCGGCGGGCGCAGCCGTGCCAGTTCGCCGTGGCAGGTCATCGTGATGATGAAGAACGCAGCGAGGTGCGAGCCGAGATTCAGCAGCAGTTGAAACTCGCTGCTGAACTTCCACACCATGATCAATCCGAAAATTGCGAAGGGCTGGACCAGCAGCATCCACTTATGCGGGATCAGCGGCTTGCGCTGGAACACGATCACCCAGGTCAGCAGGTAGAGCGACAGCGGGATCACCCACAGCAAGGGAGCCGCCGCGACGTCGGTCGAGATATGCGCGGTCACCGCAACCAGCAGGCCGGACGGAACCGCCGAGAGGAAGATCCAGCGGCCGATGATCAGCCAGCCGGGCTTTTCCGCCGCCTGTTCGGCGAGTTGCGTGTCCTGCGCCTCCTTCGGCGAGCGCAGCAACAGCCAGCCGCAGGCCGCGATCAGGCAGAACAGGATCAGGAAGCCGATGACCCAGAGCCGGTTCTGGGTTTGCAGCGTGAAGGCCGGCTCGAACAGGATCGGATAGGACAACAGCGCCAGGAAACTCCCGACATTGGAAGCGGCATAGAGAAAATAAGGATCGTGGCCGTCGGGATGGCCGGTCCGGACAAACCATGTCTGCAGCAGCGGATTATTCGCGGCGAGCGCGAAGAAGGGCAGGCCGATCGAGATCGTGAACAGCCCCAGCAGCCAGAACTCCGCCGATTCATTCGGCGGCTGGCCCCAGCCCTGGGCGATCGACAGCGGCAGCGAGAATCCGGCGGCCGCGAGCAGCGCCAGATGGATTGCGACGATCGCCACCGGCTGGCGCAGCCGCGAGATGAAATGCGCATAGGCGTAACCGGCGAGCAGCATCGACTGGAAAAACACCATCGCCACCGACCACACCGACGGCGAGCCGCCGAGCCGTGGCAGCACCATCCGCGTGAACAGCGGCTGCACCGCAAACAGCAACAATGCGCTGGTGAAGACCGCGACCGTGAAGGTGATGAGGATAGCGCGATGACGCGCGGCCTGCGGCTGGCTGGTCTGGGTGGTGTTCATGAGGTCCTGCAACGACGAGCGCAATGGAGAGGGCGCGGGGTGGGCGACACCCTATCCCAACCGCCTGAGGAGGGAAATCGCGGGCCGTTATTCTGCAAATGCGTCGCGGGCCTGATGGGGAGCGATTCTGCCGTGGTTCCATCAGCCGCTTGCGGGCGGGCGTCCGGGTCCGTAAGTAGGGCTGGTAGAGCGAGCGGACAGAATCTCCATGGTCGTCGTGGTCGACACCATCAGCGGCCCGAATGCGCGGCCCCGCCATCCGGAAAAGGCGCGTCGTCCGGACACTCCGGTGCTCAAGAAGCCGGACTGGATTCGCGTGCGCGCGCCGGTGTCCAAGGGCTATGCCGAGACCCAGCGCATCGTGCGCGAGCATGGCTTGATCACGGTCTGCGAGGAAGCCGGCTGCCCGAATATCGGCGAGTGCTGGGACAAGAAGCACGCCACTTTCATGATCATGGGTGACACCTGCACCCGCGCCTGCGCGTTCTGCAACGTGCGCACCGGACTGCCGGATGCGCTCGATGCGGCGGAACCGGAAAAAGTCGCCGACGCGACCGCGAAGCTCGGGCTCGCCCATGTCGTGATCACCTCGGTCGATCGCGACGATCTTGCCGATGGCGGCGCGCGCCATTTCGCCGACGTGATCCTGGCGACGCGCGCGCGCAATCCCGCCACCACGATCGAGGTGCTGACGCCGGACTTCCTGCGCAAGGACGGCGCGCTGACGATGGTGGTCGCGGCCAAGCCCGACGTGTTCAACCACAATCTCGAAACCGTGCCGTCGAAATATCTCAGCGTGCGTCCCGGCGCGCGTTACTTCCATTCGATCCGCCTGCTGCAGCAGGTCAAGGAGCTCGACCCGCTGATGTTCACCAAGTCCGGCATCATGGTCGGCCTCGGCGAGGAGCGGACCGAGGTGCTGCAGGTGATGGACGACCTACGCTCCGCCGGTGTCGACTTCCTCACCATCGGCCAATACCTGCAGCCGACGCGCAAGCATCACGAGGTGAAGAGCTTCGTCACGCCGGACGAGTTCAAGGCCTATGAGAGCGTCGCCTATGCCAAGGGCTTCCTGATGGTGTCGGCGAGCCCACTAACGCGCTCCTCGCACCATGCCGGCGAAGACTTCGCGCGGCTGCGGGCCGCGCGGATCGCGCGCGGCGGCTGATGCCGCAATTCTCCACGACACGGCGGGTGCGCCATCGCGCATCGGACATGTTCGATCTCGTCGCGGATGTCGAGCGTTACCCGGAATTCGTGCCGATGTGCCAGGCGCTACGGGTGAAAAGCCGGGTCACGCGCGACGACGGCAACGAGGTTTTGGTTGCCGACATGACGGTCGCCTACAAGATGATCCGCGAGACCTTCACCAGCCGCGTCACGCTCGACCGGCCGAAGCTGCAGATCATGGTGGAATATCTCAACGGACCATTCAGCAGCCTGGAGAATCGCTGGGAATTCCGCGCGACCGGCGAACGCGCCAGCGATGTCGTGTTCTTCATCAATTACGAGTTTCGCAGCCGGATGCTGGGCCTGATGATGGGCGCGGTGTTCGACGCCGCGTTCCGGCGTTTCGCCGAGGCGTTCGAGAAGCGCGCCGACCAGGTGTATGGCCGCACCGGCGGCTAGCGTGCGAGTTCGCGCAGCATTGCCAGTGCCTGCAGCACCGAGGCGCGGCGCACCTTGGTTCTGCCGATCTTGCCGTAGCGGGCTTCATGCTGGATCAGCCGGCCGTCACGCGCCGCGGCCGCGAAATGCACCAGGCCGACCGGCTTGTCCGGCGAACCGCCACCAGGACCTGCGATGCCGGTGATCGAGACCGCGAGGTCGACCGGCGCATGCGCCAGTGCGCCACGCGCCATCGCCGCGGCGGTCTTGGCGCTGACCGCGCCCTGGGTCTTCAATGTCGACCTGGAAACGCCGAGCAATGCGTGCTTCGCATCGTTGGAATAGGTGACGAACCCGCGCTCGACCACGGCAGACGATCCGGCAATCTCTGTGAGCGCGGCTGCGACCAGGCCGCCGGTGCAGGATTCCGCGGTCGCGAGCATCAAGCCGCTCTTCCGGCAGGCCTTGAGCACAGCGTTCGCTGCCTTGCGAATCTCGGCGTCAATCATTGTCGGACCAGGGCAGGCGGATGGTCGCAGTCGCAAACGCGGCGATGCCTTCGCCGCGGCCGGTGAAGCCGAGGCGCTCGCTGGTGGTCGCCTTCACCGCGACGCGGCCGATTGATAGCCCTGCGATGTCGGCGATGCGCGCGCGGATCGCATCGCGATGCGGTCCGACGCGCGGCGCTTCGCAGACGATGCTCACGTCAAGATGCGCAATGCGCCCGCCGCGCAATCGGACGCGCTCGACCGCGAAGGCGAGAAAGCGGTCGGAGGATGCGCCGCGCCATTGTGGATCGCTGGGCGGAAAATGCGCGCCGATGTCGCCGTCCGCAAGTGCACCGAGAATGGCGTCGACCAGCGCGTGCAGCGCCACGTCGGCGTCGGAATGTCCACTCAGCCCCCGCGAGTGAGCGATCCGCACGCCGCCGAGCATGACGTGATCGCCATCGCCGAAGGCATGAACATCGACGCCGCTGCCGGTGCGTATGTCTCCGAGTCCGGCCTGAACCCTCGCCTCGACGCGGGCAAAATCATCTTCGCTGGTCAGCTTCACGTTGCCGGTCTCGCCATTGAATATCGTTACCGTGATCCCGGCCCATTCGGCCAACGCCGCATCGTCGGTGAAATCCAAACGTCCGGCCTCGGCGGCGCGCCGATGCGCGGCAAGCAGGGAATCGAATGCGAAGGCCTGCGGCGTCTGCACCATGCGCAGCGCGGATCGATCGATCGTGCCGGTTACCACATTGCCGGCGATAGTCTTCACCGTGTCCGTTACCGGAAGAACCGGAATGGCCGCGCCGGATGTGTTGGCAGCGGTGATGGCGCGGCTGATCAGGCGCGGCGACAGATACGGCCGCGCCGCGTCGTGGATCATGACCAGCCGGGGTTGTTGCGGCGCAAGCGCCTCAAGCCCGGCCAGGACCGACGCCTGCCGGGTAGCCCCGCCATAGGCGGCCGGAAGGGCCTCCAGGCCGGCGATGGCATCCCGGTACAGTGTCAGGTCGTCCGGATGGATGACCGGCTGAACGACCGCGATCTCCGGATGATCGATAAACGCGACGAGGCTGCGCCGGATCGACGACTGCCCGTCGATTGGGCGGTATTGCTTAGGCAGGCCTGCACCGGCGCGTGAACCTCGCCCGCCTGCCACAATGATTGCCGCAATGGTCATGGCCGGAAACTAGCCCGGCCTGTGGCATTTACCCACATCGGAATTTTATTGCACTGCAACACTTGCGGATGCCTCCCGAATGGCTAAACTGTGGGCAGAGGATATGATGCCTAATCGGTGTGCAGGACTGGACGGTGAGACTGGGGCGGGCGAGACATCCCCGCTCGCGGTCGGTCCTATCCGTCTTGCCAATCGTGTCGTCCTGGCGCCGATGTCTGGCGTTACCGATGCACCGTTTCGACGGCTCGCCGCGCGTCTGGGGGCCGGCCTGGTGGTCTCGGAGATGACGGCCAGCGAGGCGCTGGTCGAAGGCCGGCCGGACATCGTGTTGCGCACCGAAGGTCAAGGAATAGGCACGCACGTGGTCCAACTCGCCGGCTGCGAGGCGCGGTGGATGGGCGAAGGCGCTCGGATCGCGGAAGCGAATGGCGCGGCGGTCATCGACATCAACATGGGCTGTCCTGCCAAACACGTGACCGGCATTCAGTCCGGCTCGGCGCTGATGCGCGACCTCGATCATGCGCTCACTCTGATTGAAGCGACCGTCGCCGCTGTGTCGGTGCCGGTGACACTCAAGATGCGGCTCGGCTGGGACGACCATTCGCTGAATGCGCCGGAACTGGCGCGCCGCGCTGAAGCTGCCGGCGTGCAATTGATCACGGTGCATGGCCGCACCCGCTGCCAATTCTACAAAGGCCATGCGAACTGGAATGCCATTCGCGCGGTCAAACAGAGCGTGTCGATCCCAGTGGTCGTCAATGGCGACATCTGCGGCTTCGATGATGCCGACGCCGCGCTGGCCGCATCCGGCGCCGATGCCGTGATGATCGGACGCGGTGCGCAGGGCCGGCCGTGGTTGCCTGGACAGATCGCGCGCTATCTCGAAGGCGGGCAGCGCGAGGCCGCGCCGTCGCTCGCGCAGCAATATCAGATCATCGCCGAACTCTATGACGAGACGCTGTCGCATTACGGCACGCGGATCGGCCGCAAGCATGTGCGCAAGCATCTTGCCTGGGCGCTCGATGCCGCAACCGAAACCGCTTCCGCACCGCGCGAGTTGCTGCAAGGGCCGCGCATCGGCGCGCTCACAGCCGACGATCCGGCGGTCGCGCGGCGTCATCTCGCCGATGCCTATGATGCGCTCGCATGGTCGGGGAGGGCGGCGGCGTGAGCGTCATCGATACCCTGCCGACGTCATTCCCATCCGAAGCGGTTCTCAATGCGCTGCCGCATCCGGTGATCATGGTCGGAGCCGACGGCAAGATCGCCGACGCGAATGTCGCGGCGGAGTCGTTTTTCGAAGTCTCGGTGCCGGTGCTGCGGCGCCATGCGCTGCGCGATCTGGTGCCGTTCGGCAGCCCGTTGCTGACCTTGGTCGATCAGGTGCGCGCGCGCGGCGCGGCGGTGAATGAATACAAGGTCGATCTCGGCACGCCGCGCAATCCGGGCGATCGCCTCGTCGACCTGCATGTCGCGCCGTTGCCGGAGCGCCCGGATCATGTCGTTGTAATGCTCCAGGAGCGGACCATCGCCGACAAGATGGACCGTCAACTGACCCATCGCGGCGCCGCCCGGTCGGTGATCGCGCTGGCCGCGATGCTGGCGCACGAGATCAAGAATCCGCTGTCCGGCATCCGCGGCGCCGCGCAGCTCCTCGAAGCCTCGGTCGGCGACGAGGATCGCACGCTGACCCGCCTGATCACCGATGAGACCGATCGCATCGTGAAGCTGGTCGACCGGATGGAAGTGTTCGCCGACGAGCGTCCGGTCGAGCGCGAGCCGGTCAATATCCACGCGGTGCTCGAACACGTGAAGCGCCTCGCCCAGTCAGGCTTTGCGCGCCATATCCGTTTCGTCGAGGAATACGACCCGTCGCTGCCAGCGGTGCTGGCCAATCGCGACCAGTTGATCCAGGTGTTTCTCAATCTGGTGAAGAACGCCGCGGAATCGGTCGGCGAGGGCGTCAACGACGGCGAGATCCAGTTGACCAGTTCGTTCCGTCCCGGCGTGCGCCTGTCGCTGCCGGGCTCGCGGACGCGCGTGTCGCTGCCGCTGGAATTCTGCGTCCGGGACAATGGTCCGGGCGTGCCGGACGATCTGATGCCGCATCTGTTCGATCCATTCGTGACGACTAAGCCGAGCGGTACCGGTCTGGGATTAGCGCTGGTCGCCAAGATCGTGGGCGATCATGGCGGAATCATCGAGTGCGAGTCGCAGCCGCGCCGCACGATTTTTCGTGTCTTGATGCCGATGTTCACGGGGGACGGCGCCGAGCCGGGCGGCGGGACCTGAGGGAAAAGCGATGCCTGCAGGAAACATATTGGTTGCCGACGACGACGCGGCGATCCGCACCGTTCTGAACCAGGCGCTGTCGCGCGCTGGTTACGAGGTGCGGTCGACCAGCAATGCCGCAACGCTGTGGCGTTGGGTCAGTCAGGGCGACGGCGATCTGGTCATCACCGATGTGGTGATGCCGGACGAGAACGCGTTCGACCTGTTGCCGCGGATCAAGAAGCTGCGGCCGGACCTGCCGATCATCGTCATGAGCGCGCAGAACACGTTCATGACCGCGATCCGCGCGTCGGAGCGTGGAGCATATGAATATCTGCCCAAGCCGTTCGATCTCAAGGAACTGATCGGCATTGTCGGCCGCGCGCTCGCGGAGCCGAAGGAGCGTGCGCGGCCAGCGCCCAAGGCCGAGGAATTCGATTCAATTCCACTGGTCGGCCGCTCTCCGGCGATGCAGGAAATCTATCGCGTGCTGGCGCGGCTCATTCAGACCGATCTCACCGTGATGATTTCCGGCGAGTCCGGCACCGGCAAGGAATTGGTCGCGCGCGCGCTGCATGATTACGGCAAGCGCCGCAGCGGTCCGTTTGTCGCGATCAACATGGCCGCGATTCCGCGCGACCTGATCGAGTCGGAATTATTCGGCCACGAGAAGGGCGCCTTCACCGGCGCGAATTCCCGCAGTTCGGGACGCTTCGAACAGGCGGAAGGCGGAACGCTGTTCCTCGACGAGATCGGCGACATGCCGATGGAGGCGCAGACACGGTTGCTGCGCGTGTTGCAGCAGGGCGAATACACCATGGTCGGCGGACGTACGCCGATCAAATCCGACGTCCGGATCATCGCCGCCAGCAACAAGGATCTGCGCATCCTGATCCAGCAAGGTCTGTTCCGCGAAGATCTGTTCTTCCGGCTCAACGTCGTGCCGCTGCGGCTGCCGCCATTGCGCGAGCGCAGCGAGGACGTCCCCGATCTGATGCGCCACTTTCTGGTTTTGGCGGAGCGGGAGGGGCTGCCGCCGAAACAGTTGGACCAGGCGGCGATGGAGCGCCTCAAGCGGCATCGCTGGCCCGGCAATGTGCGCGAGTTGGAAAACCTCGCACGGCGCCTCGCCGCGCTCTATCCGCAGGAGATGATCTCCGCCTCGGTGATTGACGCCGAATTATCCCAGCCGGCGATCATGCCGGCCCACGAGGAGGCTCACGCCGACGACGGCATCTCGGCGGCGATCGAACGCCATCTCGCGACCTATTTTGCGAGCTTCGGCGACGACCTGCCACCGCCCGGCCTCTATCACCGTATTCTGCGCGAGATCGAGCACCCGTTGCTGTCGGTGACGCTGGCCGCGACGCGGGGTAACCAGATCCGGGCGGCTGACCTGTTGGGGGTCAACCGCAACACGTTGCGCAAGAAGATCCGCGATCTGGAAAT
>CANKHJ010000090.1 GCA_947481635.1 Bradyrhizobiaceae bacterium | reverse complement strand
GGGATAACCCGGCGGCTTGGGCAAATGTCCCTGCTGGAGCTGGTGGTTAAAGGCGCGTGGGGGCTGCCCGCTGCCCGCCTTCGAAGGGCTGCTCGTCCAGCCCGCCGCGCCGGAAGCGCTCGTTGCGCGGGCCGCCGTCGCGGCCGGGGCCGAAGCCGGGACGATCCTGCCGCTGAAACTGGTGCTCGTGCCGCGGGCCCTGTTGCGGCCCCTGCCCGCCGCGCTGGCCCATCCGGCCGGACAGCACCGCGAAGCGGCGCTTCTGGGCCTCGTCAAGGCTGCGATAGAGCGGCTCGGTGGCATCCGCCAAGCCCTTCAGCCCAGCCGCCGCGGAGGCCATGATTTCGGCTTGGCGCTTCATGCGGTCGACCGGATCGGCCGGCGGCGTCGCGGAGCCGGCCGCTGCGGCCGTCCTGCGCTCGAGACGCTGCTTGGCGAAATCCCGCGCCGCCTGCTCGTAGGCCGGCCAGTTTTTCTCCTGCTCGGCGCTCAGCGCGAGGCCGGCCCTGAGCGCTGCGATACGCGCCTCGCCGAAGGCACGCATGTCTTCCGTGCTCGGTTGCCAGCCTCGCGGCCCGTCGCGGCCCTCGCGCTGCTGTGCATAGACGAGGGTCGAGCCGGCAATCGCCAATACCGTCACGCCGGTAAGGGTTGCTTTGACAATCGCTGACTTGCGCATCGCTGTTCTCCGGGAAAGTTGACGATGCAGATGATGAACCAGATGCGCCGGTTTCCAAGTTAAAGTTTGGACATGTTTTTGATGAATGGCCGGTCAGGTTCATAAACGAAAATGCCCGGCACGAGGCCGGGCATTGCCACCAGACTGCGGTGAAACGCGTTCAGAATGCCGCCGCGAGGTGGCCCATGCCCATGCTGTTCACCAGCCGGGTCGCATCGCGTTTCTGATTCTCGTCGAGACTCTTGATCAGCGGCAGCGCCGCGTAGCCAATGCGCCTCACGGCCGACGCGGTGAGCGCGATGGACGTGACCTTGTTGCGGACCCGCGCCACGAAGCCCGCATCCTCCGGGGCCGCGGACTGCTCTGACAGCAATTCGTTGAGCGCGGCGTTGACCGCCGGCCAATATTGCTCCTGCTCGGCGGTGAGCTTCAGCGCAGTCTTGAATCGCGCGAGGTCGTTACGGGTCAATGTAATCAGCGACTGAGTCGCCTGACGAATCTCACCCGCGCTCTGGTTTCCTTCTTGGGCGCACACGCTCGACGCACCCATCGTCGCGAGCGCGAGAGCGCCTACGAGCGCTGCCTTCCACATGCAGTATTCTCCGCTTTGTTTTGAGAGAGTACGCGTGAGCTAACGCTGGAAAAGGACGCGAACAAGAACAGAATGCGGACGAATTGTGAAATCCGACAACCGGAACTTTCAATCAAAAAAGTTCCGGGCCGCATGAGGTTTCATGCGGCCCGAGTTGATATTCCGGAACACCGTCCGGAACGCAATACCAAAAGTTAGACGGTGTCGGTCGAGTGAATGCGCCGCCCGCCGACCATCACCGCTTCCTGCATGCCGCGCTGTCGGCGCACCACCATCTTGTTGAGCGCCGCCAGATAGGCTTTCGCGGACGCGACTAGCGTGTCCGGGTCGGCGCCGCGCGCGGTCACCGAACGCCCGCTTTCCGAGAGCCGCACCGAGACTTCGGCTTGCGCGTCGGTGCCCTCGGTCACGGCATGGACCTGATAGAGTTCCAGCACCGCTTCGTGCGGCATCAGCGCCTTCACCGCATTGAAGATCGCATCGACCGGGCCATTGCCACTGGACTGCACGGTCTGGTGCCTGCCGTCCATGTCGAGCGTCAGCGTTGCGGATTGCGGCCCCATGGTGCCGGCGATCACGGTCAGCGACACCAGCTTGATGCGATCCTCGGAGGTTGCGATTTCCTCATCGACCAGCGCCTCGATATCCTCGTCATAGACATGCTTCTTGCGGTCGGCGAGCGTCTTGAAACGCACAAAGGCATCTTCGAGCTGGTTCGCGGCCAGGTGATAACCCAGCTCTTCCAGCTTGTGCTTGAAGGCATTGCGGCCGGAATGCTTGCCCATCACCAGCGAGGTCTGTTTCACGCCGACGGTCTCCGGCGTCATGATCTCGTAGGTCTGGGTATTCTTGAGCATACCGTCCTGGTGGATGCCGGATTCATGCGCGAAGGCGTTCCGGCCGACAATCGCCTTGTTGTATTGCACCGGGAACGACGTCACCGCCGACACCAGCTTGGAGGCCCGCGTCAACATCGTGGAATCGACCTTGGTCCAGAACGGCAATACGTCGTTGCGCACCTGCATCGCCATCACGACTTCTTCCAGCGCGGCGTTGCCGGCGCGCTCGCCGATACCGTTGATGGTGCATTCGATCTGGCGCACGCCGCCGCGCACGCCGGCGAGCGAATTCGCCACCGCCATGCCGAGGTCGTCGTGGCAATGCGCCGAGAAGCGCGCCTGGTCGGCGTTCGGCACGCGTTCGCGCAGCATCTGGAACATCGCGAAATATTCCTCCGGCACGGTGTAGCCGACCGTGTCGGGGATGTTGATGGTCGTGGCGCCGGCCTTGATCGCCGCCTCGACGCAACGGCACAGGAAATCGTGTTCGGTGCGGGTGCCGTCCTCGGCCGACCATTCGACATCGTCGGTGTAGTTGCGCGCCCGCGTCACCGAGGCGACCACCATGTCGAGCACCTCGTGCGGCTCTTTCTGCAGCTTCCACTTCATGTGCACCGGCGAGGTGGACAGGAAGGTATGGATCCGGCCGCGCTGAGCCGGCTTGATCGCCTCGCCGCAGCGGTCGATGTCCTTCTGACCGGCGCGCGCGAGACCTGCGACCACCGCATTCTTGGTGCGTTTCGCGATCTCATGCACGGCGGCGAAATCGCCGTCGGACGCGATCGGGAATCCGGCCTCGATGATGTCCACGCCCATCTCGTCGAGCAAGGCCGCGACGTCGAGCTTCTCCTCATGAGTCATGGTGGCGCCGGGGGATTGCTCGCCGTCGCGCAAGGTGGTGTCGAAGATGACGACGCGGTCCGCTTCGGACTTGTTCGCGGTCATGGGGTCTGGTCCTTCTGGTCAGGTCACGCGCCGGTCGGACAGATGTCCTCGGGCGCTTTTCGGGGCTCGGTCACACCCCCTGAGCGCCCAGGCACGAATGCCCTTACGGCCTCAGGGGCTGCTAAGGAGGAGGATCGAACCCAGAATCAGGGCGGCATCCGGCCGGGCCTGATCGGCCCCCGGGAAGATCGCGCAGGATGTGCGGCGCGTCGTCATGCCAAACCCTTCGTTCGCCTCAAGGTCGCCAAAAACGGTAAATGTGGCGTAAACCTCGCGGCGTCGAGGCGTATTTAGCGGATTTTGGCGGGCCGGCGCAAGAGGACCTAAAAACAGCGGGCCAAGAACAGTGGCCCAGGAAACGACAAGGACAGCGTTTTGACATTCGACCTATCGGCTTTCGGATTATCCCTCGGCGGCTTCCTGGTATTGTTCGGGGCTGCCTTTTTGTCGTCCCTGGCGCGCGGCTTTTCCGGCTTCGGCTCCGCCCTGATTTTCATTCCGCTGGTGTCCGCGGTCATCGGCCCGGCCGCCGCCGCCCCGTTGCTGCTGATCGTCGATACCGTCCCGGCCCTGGGCCTCATTCCCAATGCCTGGCGCAATGCCGACCGGCGCGAAGTCGGGCTGACGCTATGCGGGGCCACCGTTGGCATCCCGGTCGGCGTGTTGGCGCTGGTTTATTTCAACCCGTTGGCGGTGCGCTGGGCCATCGTGGCGGTGGTGGCCGCCCTGCTCGCGCTGCTGATGTCCGGCTGGCATTATCGCGGCCAGCGTAGCGCCGGGACTTCCACACTCGTCGGCGGCGTCGCTGGCCTCTTGGCCGGCCTGGCGCAGATCGGCGGGCCTCCGCTGATCGCCTATTGGCTCAACGGTACGATCCCGGCCCAGGTGGTGCGCGCCAACATGATGCTGTTCTTCGCGGTCGTGACCGTGTTCTCGGCGATCGGCTATTGGGCAGGCGCGATGTTCACACTGCCGCTATTCCTGCTCGCGCTGACGATGATCCCGATTTATGCGGTCGGGCTGTATCTTGGAACCCGGCTGTTCGGGCTCGCGAGCGACACGACGTTCCGGCGGGCCTGCTACGTGTTGATCGCGCTCGCGGTCATCGGCGGGCTTCCGGCGCTCGACGGCATCCTGCGCTGATCGCGCCGGAGCGCTGTCACGCAGCATCGGTTCCGGTGGCGCGGTCGTCGGCCGTCTCGTCCGCGTAGTGCGCGCGTTTGGACTCGAACATCAGCAGGTCGGCTCGCTTGACCACCGCTTCCAGCCGTTCGCCTGGCCGGCTGGTGGCGACGCCCATCGACAGGCTCAGCGTGACCGCGGTGTAGAATTGATTGTTGATGTCGACCAGCTGGCGGATGTTTTCCATCATCGCCTCGCCGTCCTGCTGATCGACGCCGGGCATCAGGATCGCGAATTCGTCGCCGCCGATGCGCGCCGCGGTGCACGGCTTGTCGACCAGTTCTTTGATCACTTCGCCCGCCCGGCGCAACAGCGCATCCCCGGCGGCGTGGCCGAGCTGATCATTCGCGGCCTTCAAGCCGTTGAGGTCGGCCACGATCACCGTCACCGGCAACGGGCCTTTGCGCTCGAGACGATTGAGCTCCTCGACATAGAAGGAGCGGTTATAGAGCTTGGTCAGCGGGTCGTGCCGCCCGAGGAATTCCAGATAGGCCTCGGCCTTCCTGCGCGCCGTGATGTCGGTCAGCGCCACCTGCACCAGCGACCAGGTCTTTTCATAGCCCGGCAGCACCGAGAATTGCAGATGGACGTGAAGCTCGGTGCCTTCGAGCGTGTAATTCACCACCTCGCGCTGCTGGAACAGCTTGCCGTCCCACAAGTCGATCAGCTGCTCGCGGAAGTGAATCAGCATGTCGTCGCGGAACACGTCGGCGATGCGGCGCAGCAAGGTTTGCTTGTCGGGAGCGGTGAACATCTCGAGTGTGTGCCGGTTCACGTCGATGACGCGAATCTCGCTCAGGCAGCGGGTGACGAATTCGGGATGGACGTCGGTGAAGACGCGGAAGTCTTGGATACCCTGGTCGCGCGCCTCGTCGAGCAGCCGCTTGACGCGGCTGAAATCCTCGACCCAGAGCGACACCGGGGAATGCTCGAACAACCCGCGCGCGTAGGTCTCACTGCCGGTCAGCTTGCGCCGCGCCGTCTCGCGCTCGGTGACATCCTCGATCGCAATCAGCACGCGGCTCCAGTCATCCTCGTGACCCGGCAACACGCTGCCCCTGAGCTGGATATCAAGCCGCCGGCCTGCCAACGTGTAATTGACCGTGTCGCTGAAGAACTCCGTCTTCCCATCCCAGAGCTGCGCGACCTCGTCGATATGGGTCGTGAGCATGTCGTCGCGGAAAATTCTGCCGAGATTCTCGACCAGATGCGGCAGGCTGTCGGCCTCGAACAGCGACAAGGTCTTCGCGTTCACCTTGATGACGCGAATGCACTCGGAACAGGCTTTGATCCGATTGGGGTCCTCGCGCAGATGATCGCGCAGCGAGGTCACGCCGGCTCGGCGCCAGTCCTCAAACAGCCGCTTGAGCGCGCTGTAATCTTCCAGCCAAAGCGATACCGGCGCGCGATCGAAGATCTCGGCGTCGTCGCGGAGTTCGGTCTCTGATGGAACCGTAACCGCCCTCATTTGATCCTGCATCACCGGCCTACAAACATGGAACCAGGAGCGGAGTACACGAAATCGGTACTCAATCCGTAAAGGCGACATGGATAACAGATGATTCGTTGCTGCGGCCAGCGGGGAGCCGCCATGCGTGAAGCGCGAGGATGATCGCCCCGGAATGACGGTGTTAAGGCTACAGCCCCTTGATCAGGCCGGCGTCGATCAGCAGCCGGTTGAAGCGCCGCGCCTCGGCGCCTTGCGAGCAGCCGTAGAACACCCCTTTGCAGCGCAGCAGAATTTTCTTCTGCTCGGCGAAGGACGCATCGAGCGGCAGGCCGGCGGCCTCCTGTACGACGATCGGCAGGAAGGGCGCGTCAAGGGTGTCCAGCGCCGATGAGAGTTCCACCGGCTTATAATTGACGGTGTCGATCGCATAATAAGTCGTGAAGTAGCGCGGGTCGAAGGACTCGAACCGGCGCGCAAGATCGGCCTCCTTGAGGCCCGGCTCGATGAATTCGGCGGCGAGGTCCGGCTGGTGGTCGCCGAAGCGGACGATCAGAAACGACTCGCCCGGGAAGTCCTTGCTGAGACGCTCTTTGAAAGCCGCGTAATCCTTGAAGCTCATCGTCTGGCGCCGGACATATTCGTCGACGCGGGGCTCATTGCCGAGGCCGCGCCATTCCGGCGTCAATTCCGGCCGGAAGCGATGATTCCAGGGATAGTGATTGGCGGAGAGATAGACGAACATGAACATCGGCGAGGCGCCGCGCTCTTCCTGCATCAGGCGCAGCGCGTGATCGTAGAAGAACCGGTCGGGCTCGATCTTCAACGTGCCGAGCGCTTTGGAATCGTAGAATTTCTGCACGCCCATCGTGGTCTGAAAATTGCGCGCGCTCATGAAAGCGCCGAGCGAGGGATAGAGGCTCATCGTCTTGTAGCCGCAATGGGCGAGTGCCGCGGGAAGCCCGCGACTGACTCGGCCGGCCGCGATGCGTGTGACGAAATAGGCGAAGTTGCCGAAGGAGCGCGCCGAGAGGCCGGCGAACACATTATATTCGGTGTACCAACTCGGACCGCCGACGCCTTCGACGACGAAGGAGCGCTGTTTGCCGTCAAAGGATTTGAAGTGCGGCCCGTAGTCGCGCGGCACCTTCATGTTCGGCAGCGCCGTGATGTCGAAGCTCGACTCGTCGTGCACCATGATGATGTGCGGCGGCTTTCCTGCCGGCGTGCAGGCCGCGTCGCCGACAATGCGCAATTGCTCGGTCACCGTCGCGTCGGATTCGAGATAGCCGTGAGTGAAGCGCTCGCGCAAAGCCGTGACGCCGGAGCGCGAGAATTTGGAAACGTAGCTGTCGCCGAAATAGGCTTCCCAGGGCTCCTGCGGATTCATCACCGCGAGGCCGACGATGCCGCCGAGGCACGCCGCCAAGCCAGCCGCGGCGTAAGCGCGCGAAACCCGGAACGGATCGGCCACCAGGATCCAGCCGATCGCCGGGAACAGCACCAGCGCGAGCAGGCCGAGCTTCCACCACAGGCCCGGCACGATCGCCAGGAGATAGGCGAAGGTGTCGACGTCGAGGATCATGACGTCGATGAAATTCGCGGTCATCCAGAGCACGTCGTATTTGAAGCGCGACAGGACGACCAGGCCGGCAATCAGCGCGAACGAGATGGTCGCGGCAAAGACCGGCCGGCGCAGCAGAGCCACGAACAGGAAATTCAACAGGCCCCAGGTGCAGATGAAGACGAGCTTGGGCACCACCGCGACTTCGGTCGCGACCAGCAGCACCAGCGCAGCGAGATGCAGCAGTGCCGCAGCGCCAAACCAGATCAATGACGATGTGGAGGATTGCGTCCCCGAAACGGCTCGGCGGCCAACACGCAGGAGATCGACGAGGGACATGGCACAACGGGTCCGCGACCCTCCGACCCATCGTCGAAGATCAGCGCGGGATAGTCATAATTCTATAATAAAAGTGTCGCAACAAGGGCCTGCGGCCGGGTTACGAGAATTTCATCCGCAAGGTTACCGGGCGGGGTTTTGATGACCACCCGTTCAGGCTTGAAAACCCCACCGGCATTAAAGGGAAACGGCGGGGATCACCCCTCCGCCTCGTCCAAGCCGCCTTCAATTTCCCGAGCCGTCATTCCGGGGCGATGCGAAGCATCGAACCCGGAATCCAGACACATGCACCGTCCTCTCGTCTGGATTCCGGGTTCGCACCTTGCGGTGCGCCCCGGAATGACAGGCTGCGACGGCCGCCTCGCTCACATCTTCTGGTCGGCCTGTTCGATGAACTTGTTGGTATAGGTCTTCGACAGGTCGATTTTGGCTTTGGCCACCTCCGGCGACGACTGAGAGAACACCGCCAGCACCGCATCCGCGCCTTTGGGGTCCATCTTGCCGGTGGTCGAATACATCGGCAGCGTGTTCTTCAGCGCCGCGAGATAAAGCGCCTTGTCCGGCCCGACCAGTTCATCCGGCATCTTCGCCATGATCTCTTCCGGCGTATGCGAATGAATCCACTTCAGGGTGTTGAGCACGGCGTTGGTGAGCGCCTGGGTCTCCTTGGGATGCGCGGCGATCCAGTCGGCTCGCGTGTAGAGCGCGCCGCCCGGATACTCGCCGCCGAACACATCGACCGTGTCCTTCTGCGTCCGCGTGTCGCTGAGGATGGTCAGGTCCTTGTTCTTGCCTTGCAGCAGGGTGATCGCCGGATCGAGCATGATCGCAGCATCGACGCTGCCCTGCTCCATCGCCGCGACCGCGGTCGATCCAAGACCGATGCCGATGATGCCGACGCCTTCGGGGTCGACGCCGTTCTTCTTCAGCATGAATTTGAGGAAAAAGTCGGTCGATGAGCCGGGCGCACTGACGCCGATGCGCTTGCCGGCGAGATCCTTGATCGACTTGATGGTCGCGTTCTGCTTCGGCGCGACCACCAGCGCGAAGCCGGGATAGCGGTCATAGACCACGAAGGCCTGCATGGACTGGTTCTTGGCGGCGAGATTGACGCAATGGTCGAAATAACCGGAGACCACATCGGCGCTGCCGCCGAGCACCGCGGTCAGCGCCTGCGAGCCGCCCTTGAAGTCGACCATCTCGACGTTCAGGCCGGCCTTCTTGTATTCGCCGAGTTCATTCGCCAGCACGGTCGGCAGATAGCAGAGGCAATTCGCGCCGCCGATGGCGATGGTAATCTTGGACTGCGCCTGCGCGACGCCTGATGACAACGCCATTGTAGCCAGGAACGTCAGGGCGGCCGCTGTCAGCCGTCGGATCGGGAGCGCCGTCATGGGTTTCCTCCGTGGGTTCGGCAGCACTCTGCGGGCCGCCATTGGCGCGAACGATAATGCAGAAGCCAAGTACTGGAAAGCCCGCCTTAACAGCGGCTCAGGTCCGGGTTTCGGCGGTCACCGGACGCCACACCAACAGCCGGCGCTCGACCAGCGTGACCAGATAATCGATTACCAGCACGAAGGCCGCGAGCACGAACATGCCAGCGAATACGCCCGCGATGTCGAAGGTGCCTTCGGCCTGCAGGATGAGATAGCCGAGCCCCGCCGCAGAACCGAGATATTCGCCGACTACCGCGCCCACCACCGCGAAGCCGACCGAGGTATGCAACGACGAGAACATCCAGGACAGCGCCGAGGGCCAATAGACGTGACGCATCAATTGCTGCTCGCTCATGCCCAGCATGCGGGCATTGGCGAGCACGGTCGGGCTCACTTCCTTGACGCCCTGATAGACGTTGAAGAACACGATGAAGAACACCAGCGTCACGCCGAGCGCGACTTTGGACGCGATGCCGAGGCCGAACCACAGCGTGAAGATCGGCGCCAGCACGATACGCGGCAGCGCATTGGCCATTTTGACATAGGGGTCGAACACCGCCGCGATCAGCGGCTGGCGCGCGAACCAGAAGCCGACCAGCACGCCGCCGACCGAGCCCACGACAAAGGCAAGAACGGATTCGACCAGTGTGATCCAGAGATGGCGCCAGATCGTGCCGGTCGAGAACCACTTAATGATGCGCTCGGCGACGTCATAGGGCGTGGAGAAGAAGAATGGCGGCAGCAGTGGCTTTTCGCCAACCGGGACCGTGGTGAGGAGATGCCACAGCGCGATCGCGACGATGGCGACGATGATCTGGAGCGTGACCAGACGGGCGCGATCCATCATCCGCCCCCGCTCTGCTCATAGCCTTTGAGCACCTCGGTCTTGAGCGTCTGCCAGATCTCGCGATGCAGCGCGTGGAACGCCGGATCGAGCTTCACCTCCGAGATATCGCGCGGCCGGGCGAGCCCGACCCGCCAGTCCCCGATGATGCGTGCGGACGGCCCCGCCGACATGATCACCACGCGGTCCGACAGTGCGATCGCCTCCTCGAGGTCATGGGTCACGAACATCACCGCCTTGCGGTCCGTGCTCCACAGGTCGAGCAGCAGGTTGCCCATGATCTGGCGCGTCTGCGCGTCGAGCGGCCCGAATGGCTCGTCCATCAGCAGGATTTTGGGATCGCGGATCAGCACCTGCGCGAGGCCGATGCGCTTGCGCTGCCCGCCGGAGAGCATGTGCGGGTAGCGGCCGCCAAAGGCGCCGAGACCGACGCGCGTCAGCCAGGCCTGGGCGCGATCGTGTGCCTGTGCCTGCGGAACGCCCATCACGTCGAGCCCGATCGCGACATTCTCCAGCGCGGTCTTCCAGGGAAACAGCGCCTCGGCCTGGAACAGGTATCCGGCCAGGCGGTTCAGCCCAGCGAGCGGCGTTTCATAAATCGAAACCGCGCCGCTGGAGGGCGGAAATAATCCGGCGGCGATGTTGAGCAGGGTCGACTTGCCGCAGCCGGTAGGGCCGACGACCGCGACGAACTCGCCGTCGGCAATCGACAACGAGGTGGGGTCCACCGCCGGATAGGAGCCGCCGTCGGCCAGCCGGAACGCGATGCTCGCATTCGAGAAGGTAATGGCAGCCGCGCCCATGCGCGTCCTGCCCTTGGTCATGCCCTCCCCCTGCGCCATCGCTCCCCTCGGCCGTGTTGTCCGGCACGCGCACGCTACCGGCTTGCCGCAGGCTTGCAAAGCGCGACTGGCGAAGGATGGCCGCGCGTGATAGTCGCAGCACCATGGCGCTGCCCATTCCCGCGCAACCGGTGATCTCGCTCCTCGGCGTGACCAAGGCCTATGACGGCGCGAGCGCGGCGCTGGACGTCCCCAGCCTCACCATCGGCGCGCGCGAATTCGTCGCCATTGTCGGCCCATCCGGCTGCGGCAAGACCACGCTGCTGCGTCTGATCAACCGGCTCACCGAACCGACCGCCGGCGCGATCAGCGTCGACGGCGCGGACGAGCTGGCGCTCGACCCGCCCAGCCTGCGCCGCCGCATCGGCTACGTGTTCCAGGGCGTCGGCCTGTTCCCGCACATGACGGTGGCGGAGAATATCGCGATCACGCCGGCCTTGCTCGGCTGGGACGAGGCGCGCAAGGCCGCGCGCGTCGATACGCTGCTCGATCTGGTGCGGCTCGATCGCCACAAATATCGCAACCGCTTTCCGCACGAACTCTCCGGCGGCGAGCGCCAACGCGTCGGCATTGCGCGCGCCATCGCCGCCGAGCCGCGCATCGTGCTGATGGACGAGCCGTTCGGCGCGCTCGACCCGCTCACCCGCGATGCGCTTGGCCGCGACTATCGGCAGCTGCACCACGATCTCGGCCTGACCACGCTGATGGTCACCCACGACATTCTCGAAGCGGCGCTGCTGGCCGACCGCATCATCGTGCTGCAGGCCGGACGCATCATTGCGGACGCCGAACCGCAGACGCTGATGGTCGGCGACCAGGGCGATTATGTCGACGAGTTGATGCAGACGCCGCGCCGCCAGGCCGAGCGCCTGCATGCGCTGATGACGCGGGAGCGGCCGTGACCGTCGACCCGCGCATCGCGGATGCCGCGGCGCGGCTGCCGGATTACCTCGGCAGCCACGTGACGGTGAGCGTCGCCGCGCTGCTGATCGGGCTGGCGGTGAGCCTCCCGCTCGCTTTCGCGTCGATCCACCGGCCGGCCTTGCGCGGAACGCTGCTCGCGACCGCAAGCGTGATCCAGACCATCCCCGGGCTTGCGCTGCTCGCGCTGTTCTATCCGCTGCTTCTGGCGCTCTCGGCTTTGTCCGAACGCGTCTTCGGCGCCGGATTCTCCGCGCTTGGATTCCTGCCGTCGGTGCTGGCATTGGCGCTCTATTCGATGTTGCCGGTGTTGCGCAACACTGTCACCGGCTTGAACGGCATCGATCCTGCGGTGCTGGAAGCGGCCCGGGGCGTCGGCATGACGCCGCGGCAATCGCTGTGGAAGGTCGAGATTCCGCTCGCGCTGCCGATGATCATGGCGGGCATTCGTACCGCCGCCGTGTGGGTGATCGGCACCGCCACACTGGCGACGCCGATCGGACAGGCCAGCCTCGGCAATTACATCTTCACCGGATTGCAGACCCAGAATTGGGTGTTTGTAGTGTTCGGCTGCGTCGCGGCCGCGGTGCTCGCGCTCGCGATCGATCAGCTTCTTGCCTTGGTCGAGACCGGGCTGCGCTTGCGCGACCGCACCCGGGTGGTGACCGGCACGATCGGGCTGTTGCTGATCGTCGGCGCAGCGCTGCTACCGGCCTTGGGGCGGACCCAAGCCACCTATTCGATCGGCGCCAAGACCTTCAGCGAGCAATATGTGCTGGCGGCGCTGATCGAGCAGCGCTTGGCCGATAACGGCTTGTCGGCCCGGCGGCGCGAGAGCCTCGGCTCAAGCGTCGTGTTCAACGCGCTAGCGAGCGGCGAGATCGACGTCTATGTGGAATATAGTGGCACGATCTGGGCGACCCAGATGGGGCGCACCGACGTGAAGCCGCGCCGGGAGGTGCTGGCCGCCGTGTCCGATTGGTTGACCAAGCAACACGGCATCAAGCTCCTTGGCCCGCTCGGCTTCGAGAATGCCTATTCGCTGGCGATGCGGCGCAAGGATGCCGAAGCGCTCGGCATCAAATCGATTTCCGACCTTGCGCGTCATGCGTCGCGGATGTCGATCGCCGGAGATTATGAATTCCTGTCGCGGCCGGAATGGACCGCGATCCGCGATGCCTATGGCCTCGCGTTCCGCGAGCAGCGCACGATGCAGCCGGAATTCATGTACCCAGCCGCGGCGTCCGGCGATGTCGATGTGATCTCGGCCTACACCAGCGACGGCCGCGTCGCGCAATATGACCTCGTGGTGCTCGACGAACCGAAACAGGTCATCCCGCCTTACGACGCGATCCTACTGGTATCTGCGAAAGGCGCTGCGGACGCGGCGCTGCTCAAGGCGTTGCAGCCGCTGGTCGACGCGATCGACGTGACCAGGATGCGCGAAGCCAACCGCCGCGCCGCCGACGGCAGCACCACGGCCGACGCCGTGGCGCGATGGCTCGCAAGCCAGATCGAACGGCGGTAGCCGCGAACGGCTTGTTTCCGCCTCATTAAGGTTCTGTCATGTGCGGAACCGATGATCCCAATGCGTGTTGGCAGAACATCCCGTCATCCACATCCCCTCAATCCGGAGTGTCCCATGCGTCTCACCTCCCCGTTGCTCGCCGCGGCTCTGATCGCCGGCCTCGCTCCGTTCGCGACCGCAAGCGCCGCCCCAATGCAGCCCCCGATCGGCGTGACCGCCGGCTCTGACTCGCTCGTCCAGGACGTTCAGTGGCGGCGCGGCCCCGGCTGGCGTGGCGGTTACGGCTATCGCGGCTATGGCTATGGCGGCGGCTACGGCTATCGGGGCTACGGCCCCGGCGCGGGCGTCGTGACAGGCCTGGCCGTCGGCGCGCTGCTCGGCGGGGCACTCGCCGCACCGCCGCCCCCGCAATACGTCGTCCCGGGCGATGCCGATGCCTACTGCTTCTCGCGCTTCAAATCCTACGACCCGGCGTCCGGCACCTATCTTGGGTTCGACGGCTACCGTCACCCCTGCCCGTAACCGCCGTCTCGAAATGCAAAATGGCCGGGCTCGTGCCCGGCCATTTTCTTTTCTGCTCGGTTGAAATCAGTTGCGGCTCTTGTCGACCAGCGCGCCCTTTTTGATCCACGGCATCATGCCGCGCAGCTTCTCACCGACCTCTTCGATCTGGTGTTGCGCGAGCTTTGCGCGGGTCGCCTTGAACGAGGTCTGGTTGACCTTGTTCTCGAGCATCCAGTCGCGCGTGAACTTGCCGCCCTGGATGTCCGCCAGCACCTTGCGCATCTCAGCCTTGGTCTCGGCGGTGATGATGCGCGGGCCGGTGACGTATTCGCCGAACTCGGCGGTGTTGGAGATCGAGTAATTCATGTTGGCGATGCCGCCCTCATAGATCAGGTCGACGATTAGCTTCACTTCGTGCAGGCACTCGAAATACGCCATCTCCGGCGCATAGCCGGCTTCCACCAGCGTCTCGAAGCCGCCCTTGATCAGCTCGACCAGGCCGCCGCAGAGCACCACCTGCTCGCCGAACAGATCGGTCTCGCATTCCTCGCGGAACGAGGTCTCGATGATGCCGGCGCGGCCGCCGCCGATCGCCGACGCATAGGACAGGCCGAGGTCATGCGCGTTGCCCGACGAGTCCTTGTGGATCGCGATCAGGCACGGCACGCCGCCGCCCTTCTGGTATTCGCCACGCACCGTGTGGCCGGGGCCTTTCGGCGCGATCATCAGCACGTCGAGGTCGGCGCGCGGGTCGATCAGGTTGAAGTGGACATTCAGGCCATGCGCGAACAGCAAAGCCGCGCCGTTCTTCATGTTGGCGTGCAGATGATCGCGATAGATGTCGCCCTGCAATTCGTCCGGGGTGAGCATCATCATCACGTCGGCCCATTTGGCGGCGTCGGCGACTTCCATCACCTTGAAGCCCTCGCCTTCAGCCTTCTTGGCCGAGGCCGAGCCCTTGCGCAAAGCCACCGCGACATCCTTGACGCCGGAATCGCGCAGGTTGAGCGCGTGGGCATGGCCTTGGCTGCCGTAGCCGATGATGGCGACCTTTTTGCCCTTGATCAGGTTCAGGTCGGCGTCGCGGTCGTAATAAACACGCATGGTAAAGGTCCTTGGATGGCGCACCCGGCACGGCGCCGCTGGCAAAATAATGGGATTTCGGCCTCCGGGGGCCGCGGCCGACGATCTTCTAGGATGCCTGAGCCATCGGGACAAGCCCGGCGGGCGCGCCTGGACGGCGCCTTCCGGACGCCCCCTTTCGGACTTACGGCCTGAAGCGGCGGCGCCTCGGTGTAAGAGCGGGATTCGACGGGAGCGGCTTTATGGGCTGACTGACCCGCCTCGGAGAACAGCTGCCAGCGGGTCGGCCTGAAGGCTATTCGACCCGATTTCGCGGCAGGATGCTTCGCCGGCACCTCGATCTCGACGCGGTATTCTCCGCCACCGATTTCCAGCTCGACGCGCTTGGTGCCGGCAATGCGACGTATCGTGGCCGCGATACCAACGACGCCGCCTCCTCCCTCCAGGAGTTCGATGTCATGGGGGCGAAAGTAGAGCGCAGCCCTGCCATGAGGGGCGCCGTCCGCCGCAAGACCAATCGCACCGTCGTCCAGCCGCATGAAGGGCATACTTGGCGCGGCGGGACAGCATGGTGGTTTCCGGAGCGGTGCACGCCCGCATCAATAGCATAGACTGGTCACGAATCGGTGCTGGTGGTCCAAGGAACCGACATCTCCCCATCTACCGCTGGATCACATCCACACCATCGGCACGATGCTCGCGACCAGCAGCAACGCCATCGTCACATTGAACACGCGGATTTTGACCGGATCGCGCAGGAACCGTCTGAGCCCCGCACCGAAAGCGGTCCATGTCACCACCGCAAGCGAGGTTGCCGCGGTGAACACAAGGATCAGCACCACGAGATCGGACAGCATACGGTCCGGCCGGACGAAGAGCGCTATCGCGCCCAAAGTCGCGACGATCCCCTTCGGATTGACCCACTGAAACAATGCCCCCTGCAGCATTGTCAGCGGACGCGCGGCGGCATCGTCCTTGGCGCCGATGCCCGCGGCGCTCGCAATCTTCCAGGCGAGCCATAACAGATAGGCGGCGCCTACGGTTTTCAGGACTGCTTGCGCCTGGGGCCAGGCCACGAACAGCGTGCCTAGTCCGAGTCCCGCCGCCGCAAGCAGCGTCGCGAATCCGAGGGCGACGCCGACCATGTGCGGGATTGTGCGCACGAAGCCGAAATTCACGCCGGACGCGGTGAGCATGACGTTGTTCGGCCCCGGCGTCATTGCTGCCGCGAAAGCGAACGACACCAGCGCCAGGAAGACTTCGACGCTCACCGCATGGGTCCGGCTACATGCCTTCGGGGCCGCGGCCGATCGCAACCACACCGGTGCGCGACACTTCGACCAGGCCGAGCGGCAGCATCAGGTTGACGAACTGGTCGATCTTGTCGCTGGCGCCGGTGATCTCGAACACGAAGCTCTCGATCGACGCATCGATCACGCGCGCACGAAACGCGTCCGCCAGCCGCAGCGCCTCGACCCGTTCCTCGCCCCTGCCCTGCACCTTCACCATCGCGAGTTCGCGCTGGATCGACGGCCCGGTCACGGTCATGTCGACGACGCGATGCACCGGGACCAGCCGGTCGAGCTGGTTCTTGATCTGCTCGATCACCATCGGCGTGCCGCGCGTGACGATGGTGATGCGCGAGACATGCTTCTCGTGCTCGGTCTCGGAGACGGTGAGCGAGTCGATGTTATAGCCGCGGCCGGAAAACAGGCCGATGACGCGCGCAAGCACGCCCGGCTCGTTATCGACCAGAATCGAGAGCGTGTGGGCTTCGGAGGCAGACGTGACGGACATGACAAATCCAACGGATTAGATTGAAACGGGGATGGCGCCGACTTTTTCCGCTGTCATTGCCGGGCTTGCAGCCAACTTTAGGCAGGCTGCGTAAACTTGCCTGTCCGGCAATCCATCTTTCTTCAAACGAGACTTGCGAAGAGGATGGATGCGCGGGTCAAGCCCGCGCAAGACACCATTACTCACACCATCATCTTGCCTTCTTCGGTCACCGCATCCTCGATGTTCTCGGCGCTGTCGCCGAGGATCATCTCGTTATGCGCGCGGCCCGATGGAATCATCGGGAAGCAATTCTCTTTCTGATCGACCAGGCAGTCGAAGATCACCGCCTTGTCGACATTGATCATTTCCTTGATCGCATCATCGAGATCGCCGGG
>CANKHJ010000089.1 GCA_947481635.1 Bradyrhizobiaceae bacterium | reverse complement strand
GCCGCGCGCCTGGGCGGCGGCCAGGAGCGGCGTGGCGCGCGGGATGTAGACGATGTCGGACACCAGTGCGCGGGATGGCAAAGCGTCGAGCTTCAGGTCGAGCGGCGGCTGTCCCGCCATGCCCTGGCTGGTCGTGTTCACCAGCAACGCCGCATCCGCAAGCGCCTCGTGGCGCTGCTCCCAGGGCACCGCTTTGACCGGCGCGCCGAATTCAACCGCCAATGCCTCCGCCCGTGCGGCGCCGCGGTTGATCAAGCGGATTTCGCGTGCGCCCTGCTCGGCGAGCGCATGCAGCACGGCGCGCGCGCCACCGCCGGCGCCGATCACCACAATCGGTCCGGATGCGGCGTCGAATTGCGGCTGCTCCTGCTTCAGGCTCTCGGCATAGCCGAAGCAGTCATTGTTGGTGCCGACGAGCGACCCGTCGGCCCGCACGGTCACGCAACTGATCGCACCGATGCGGCGCGCGAGCGAATCGACCTCGTCGACGATGGCAAGCGCCGCCTCCTTGTGCGGGATGGTCAGGTTGCAACCGGCGAAGCCGAGCGCCGGCAGCGCGCGCAACGCCGCGCCGAGACCCTCGGGACGGATCGCAAGCGGCACGTAGGTGCCGGCGAGGCCATACTCGGCGAACCAGTGGTTGTGCAGCTTCGGAGAGCGCGAATGCATGACCGGCCAGCCCATCACGCCGGCGAGAAGGAATTGATCGGCCATCGGCACACAGACTCCCGTATCGGACAGAGCCGTCATCGACGCTCGCCATGACGACCTTCCGGCGACTTTTCCCGGCCGCGACGCGTGCGGCCATCGCCCTGTTCCCGCTCGCATCGTTTAACATGACGTCTGCTCCCGGCGAATCGAAACCTGCCGGCCGCCTTCAAAAGCTTGCGCCGAAGCCGGGTCGAATGTGAGACGTGAATGATGACCAGCGACGTCAGGCGCATGCTGCAGGCTGCCATCGTTTATCTCGGAATCGTCGTTGCCGGCCTGGATTCGGCTCTCAATGCGATATTTCCCGAACTGACACATGCGTTCGGGAGGGGTCAGGAGTCGATCCAGTGGGTCATCATCCCGCTGATCCTGACCTATGGCGCCCTGCTGCCGCTGTTCGGCACGCTGGGGGACGTCATGGGCTGGCGCCTTCGGGCGTTTCAGGTCGGCCTGCTGCTGAACGGCCTTGCATTTATCGGATTGGCGCTTGCGCCGAATTTTGAGACGCTGGTTGCGCTGCGTGTCGTTCAAGGCGTCGCCACTGCGGCCGTCTTCAGCTGTGCCCCGGCGCTGGTCACGGCGCTGTATGACGTGGCGATGCGTCCGACGATCTCGGGGCGCGTCGCCGCAGCCTTGGCCCTAGGCTCGATCCTCGGTGTCCTGCTCGGCATTCTCGCGCTTGCGGCCTTCGATTGGAACGCGGTGTTCTGGCTGCGGAGCCCGCTCTGTTTTGTTTTGTTTGGATGCTCTTTCTTTCTGCCGGCGAATGAAATTCGCGAGACCCGCAAACTGGACGTCGGCGGCGCTGTCGCGTTTTTAGTGGCCATCTCGCTTTGCATCGGAGCGATCGAAGCCCTGTCCGTGGACCAGCGCTGGGCAATCGCAGCCGCCATGGCTTGCGTGATTGCGACCGTCCTCTTCATCAGGCGCGAAAATCGATTCCCGGATCCGATGATCCCACTCAAGCAATTCTCGCCCGAGCTGCTGATCTGGATATTCGTCGGCACCGGCGTGTTCTTCATAAGCTTCGCTCCACTCCTGTTGATTCCATACCTGGACGCCTTTCCGCTGATCATCATGCCCTGGATCCTGGTCGCCGGTGTTTCCGGCATCCCAGTCGGTGCGCTGATCCTTCCCAGGCTTTTTCCCAATCCACACCGACAGACAGTCGGCCTCGCGGGGCTTCTGGTGCTTTTCGCCGGGACCTATCTTGCAGCCGTGTCGAACCACGCTGCCTGGATGGCGGCGGCCTTGTTCATCCAGGGACTCGGCATCGGCGTGTTCAGTTTTGCCTATACCGACCTGCTGCTCGACACGATGGAAGAGCGCGACCGCGGTGTCGCCGGCAGCCTTGTCGGATTGACGCGAACCCTCGGATTCGCCTTCTGCGCGTCGGTGCTGACGATCGTCAATCACACTCAAAAGGCCGCAACCATCACTGACGGGCTGCCGCTTCCGGTGATGCGCGCCTTTCAAAACACATTCGTACTGACGGCCGGCATAGGCGCGCTTATTCTCATTCCGATCTTTCTGTGGGGATGGATCAGGGGTCACAGAAAAAATCAGCGAAGTATGTCAGGCTCTCCATGACGATCCCCCGGAGATTTGCTTCCGGACAATTCGGCACCGACGTTCTCGCCGATAACATCGTGACCGTGAAGGCCGCGGGAATCCAGGTCAACTAGACGCGGCGCGCGGGATTGCCGGTCAGACCCGGCAATGATTAGGTGCGGGACCGCCTGGGGGACGACGATGGCACCGCGCAAATTTCATCTGGCCTGGTTCAGCAACTTCTCGCTCGACGAGTGGCAGCAACCCTTCGCGTCCGGCGGCGGCAATCCATGGAATGGGCGCTTCCACACCGAATTCGCCCAGGCGCTCGAGCGCGCCTGCTTCGACTTCATGATGCTGGAAGATTCGCTGATGCTGTCGGAGGCCTATGGCGGCAGCACGACGCATTATCTCAAGCACGCGATCCATGTGCCGAAGCATGATCCGGTCCCGCTCGCGGCCGTGATCGGCTCGCATACGCGGCACATCGGCATCGTGCCGACGATGTCGACGCTCGGCTACACGCCGTTCCTCCTGGCGCGGCTGGCGGCCACGATCGACCACATCACGGAAGGCCGCTTCGGCTGGAACATCGTGACCTCGGCCGAGAAACACGCGGCGCAGAATTTCGGGCTCGACAGGATGGTGGAGCACGACGCGCGCTACGACATGGCCGACGAATTCATGGATGTCGTCAACGCGCTGTTCGACTCGTGGGATCCGGACGCGGTGGTGATGGACCGCGACCGCCATATCTATGCGGATGCCGCGAAGGTCCGGCCGATCAACTACAAGGGCAAGTATTACAGCTCGCGCGGGCCGCTCAACACGGCGCCCTCGCCGCAGCGCCGGCCGACCTATGTCCAGGCCGGCGGCTCGCCGCGCGGGCGCGATTTTGCCGCCAGGCACGCGGACTGCATCGTCGCCGCGCAGGTCGGCGTGAAGTCGATGAAGGCGTTCCGCGACGATATCCGTGAGCGCGCCAGGCGCTTCGGCCGCAATCCGGATGACATCAAGGTGCTGTATCTGTTCGCGCCGGTGCTGGGCGAAACCGAGGAGGAAGCGATCGCAAAAAATACGCGTTCGATGATGTCGGAGGCCTATATGGAGCGCGCGGTCGGCATGTTCAGCGCCCTGACCGATATCGACTTCTCAAAATTCGACCTCGACAAGCCGCTGCCCGAACTCTCAACCGACGGCGAGACCACCGCGCTGAAAATGTTCACGCAGCCCGGCAGCGGCAAGCCGTTCCGTCAGCTCATCCGCGAAGCCGGCAAGGCGACCTGCGTCGACGTGGTCGGCACGCCCGAGCAGGTGGCCGACCGCATGGCCGCGATCATGGATGAGGTCGGCGGCGATGGCTTCCTGATCAAGCATCCGTTCCACCTGATCAACCGGCGCTACATTCACGAAATCACCGATGGCCTGGTGCCGGCGTTGCAGCGGCGCGGCCTGGTGCGGACTGAATATACCCAGCCTACGCTGCGCGAGACGCTGCGCGAGTTTTGACCCGCGAGACGGCCATCACGCCGCGCTGGAGGCAGTTTCCATGGCCGCTACGCTCGGCATCACCTGTTCCTTGAACAGCCGGATGCTGCGATGGAGCCGCGGCAGGTTGTCGAGATCGACCAGGAAGCCGCAGATCATCAGCCCAACGCCGGCCGCTGCAAAGGCGCGCATCTCGCGGGCGACGGTCTCCGGGCTGCCGCAGATCATGTCATCGGCGTTGCGCGCGATCGCCCCGCTCGGATTCTTGGCGAAGAAAGCCTCGGCCTCCGACCTCGCCTGTTCGTCGGTGTCCGCCACATGCACCGCCTTACCCGCCGAGGTCCATTCCCGGGCTAACCTGAGCGTCTCCGCGTCATGGCCGGAGACGTTGAGGGCCGCGAGATACTTGGCCATCACGTCGCGCGCCATCGCTGGGTCTTTCATCTGGGTGAAAATCGGCCAGCCGCGGGCCGCGACATCGGGGATCGCTGCCGGATTGAAGGTTCCACGGGCCAGGATCGGACGCGGCTTGCGGAAGGACGACGGGTTCGCCGCGACGTCGAGCCTTCCACGATCGGTGCCGACCGCGAACTCGAGCGGTCCGCCTTTGCCGTCATAGGCCCAGATGTCGAGGACCGTGCGGATCCCCTGCTCGAACAAGGCGTTGCGCTGGGCATAGTCACGCCCGAACGCCACCAGATCGGTGTCCTTGAAGCCCGGGCCGAACACGACGACCAGCCGCCCGCCATTCAACTGGTCGATCAGGTTGCATGACTCGACCAGCCGCAGCGGATGATGCAGCGCTGGATTGACAGTGGCGAGCACGATGGTCGCCTGCTTCAGCCGCGGCGCCAGCGCGCAGGCGAACAGCAGCGAGTTCTGATAGCCCTGGTTCTCGTGGAGGTGGTGCTCGGTCAAGGAGACCGCGCCGAATCCGCTGGCATCGGCCTCGAGCGCGAGGTCGGTCAGGCAGTTGAGAAGCGAAAGTTCTCTGCTCTTGTCCTGGATACGGGTGCTGAGATGGACTGAGAATTTCATGGGAGGGCTTCGCGTCCTTGTTGGCTTTGTCGAACTGGGCCCAGCCGCGATCGCCGCTACCAGGAATGCCTCTTGCACGAGTACTATATCGGAGCGGTTTTTTCTGCCAGCCCGAACACTGGGCACAGGCGCGACACTATTTTGACCGTGTGGCGGCCGTCTGCCCTCCCCCCATAGTTCTCGGCCTTGACGCGCCGACGCCGTCCCGCTAATTATTCATAATAGACAATTAGTCTATTTCGAAGGGCGGATCCATGAAACACGTAGTCCCGTCGGGCGATGCCGACGTCGTGGCCCGGGCGCGCGGTCTGATCGGAGACCTTCGCGCCGCCCAGAAAGAATCGGACCGGCTGGCGCGACCGCCGGAGCATATCGTCGAAAAGCTGCAGGAGGCCGGCCTCTATTCGCTCACGGTGCCGCGCGCGTTCGGCGGCCTGCAGGCCGACATCTCGACGTGGATGAAAGCGGTGACCGAGCTCGGGCGCGGCGACGGCGGCGTCGCCTGGGCCGTGACGCTGGTGACCGCGTGCAACTGGATGGTGGCCGGCCTCTATCCGAAACATGTGGCGGAACAGGTGTTCGCCAAGCCGGGAGCGCGCGTGGCCGGCGTGTTCTCCAGCCGCGGCTGTAAGGCGCGGCCGGTGGAGGGCGGCATCCTGGTCGAGAAGGGAATCTGGTTCTTCAACTCTGGCGTCTATCAGGCCCAGTGGGATCTGTTGGGCGTGCCGATGTTCGACAAGGCCGGCGAGCCGATCGGTCCCGGCATCGCACTGGTTCCGATCAGCGACGTGAAGCTGCTGCATGACTGGGACACCAGCGGCATCCGCGGCAGCGGCAGCACCAACGTCACCATGGAAAATGTGTTCATCCCACATGAGCGCATCGTGAGCCTGCTGGCGTGCAACAGCGGCGAACAGCCGCGCGCCTGTCCCGACGCGCTGTATCGCACGGCCTTCGCGCCGCTGATGGCGGGGATCTTATCGTATCCGGTGCTCGGCCTCGGCCTGCATATGCTGGAGGCGTTTCTGGAGGGTCTGCCCAAGCGCGACATCAAGCTCACGACCTATACCCGCCAGGGGGAAGCGCCGGTCACGCATCTCCAGCTCGCGGATGCGAGCAGCAAGATCGACGCCGCGAAGCTGATCGTTGAGACCACGTGCCGCGAGATGGACGACTGGGCCGCGTCGGGCGAATACATGCCGCGACTGCAGCGGGCGCGGATCTGCCGCGACACTGCGTTTGCGGACCGCCTGGTGTGGGAGGCCGTCGATCTGCTCGGCAGCGCGGCGGGCGGCTCGTTCTCGCGCAACGACAGTATCCTCAACCGCATCTGGCAGGACGTGAAGGTCGGCGGCATGCATCCGTTCGTCTCGCGCGAGAGCAACTTCGAGACCTATGGACGGATGCTCGCGGGCGTCGAACCGCCCCTGATGCTGATGTAATCGACGCGGGCCCGAACACGCGGGCCCGTCCGCACACTTCGACGAACACGCAAACAATCGACAATGGGAGGTCAAGTTGGGACGAGACAACAAGCGCATATTCAGGTCGGCCATGGCGGGGCTATTGGCTGCATTGGCCGGCGTTACTGCTGCGCCGCTCGGCGCCACCGCGCAGGACTACCCCTCCAAGCCGATCCACTGGATCATTCCGGTGCCGCCGGGTTCTCCGGTCGACGTCATCGGGCGCAAGGTCGCCGAGGCGGTCGCTGCCAAGCTGAAGGCGGTGATCGTGGTCGACAATCGCGCCGGCGCAAGCGGCACGATCGGCGCGAATGAAACCGCGAAAGCGGCGCCAGACGGATACACGCTGCTCTTCTCCGTCAGCGACCCCTTCACCAACGCGATCTCGCTGCTGAAGTCGCCTCCCTATGATCCGCGCACCGCGTTCAAATACATCAGCAAGGTCGTCGACGACGCACCGATGCTGGTCGCGACATCGAACGTGAAGGCCACCACGCTGAAGGACCTGATCGCCGAGTCCAAGTCGTCCGATCTCAGTTACGGATCGTTCGGCCCGGGATCCTTCCCCCAGATCATCATGGAAGCGCTGGCGAAGGAGACCGGCGCGAAATTCCAGCTGGTGCAATATCGCGGCGTGCCTGCGGCGATGCAGGCAATCCTCAACAACGAAGTGCCCCTCACCTTCGCCAACGTTGCGCAGGTCCGTGCGCAGATCGCGGACGGGAAGTTGAAGCCCATCGCCGCGGTCGGCCGACGCTCCGCCGTTCTGCCCAACGTGCCGACCTTCGCGGAGGCCGGTATCGACGATCCGATCTTCCGCAACACCATCTGGCTGGGTCTTGCGGGCCCCGCCGGACTGCCGCCCGCGATCGTCGACAAGACCCATGCCGCACTGAAGGAGGCGCTGGCGGAGCCGGCGCTGCAAGGCTTCATTGCGGCGACCGGATTTGCGATCGTCGGAAACTCTCCCGCCGACTTTGAACGCGAAGTGGTCGCGCAATTTGTTGCGGTCGATCGGCTGATCAAGGAGCGCGGGATCGTCGGCGAGTAGACTGCCACGCGAATTGCGGCCCGGCGATCAACCGCCGGGCCGTGTTTTGCACAGACGACCGCCGGCCGCTGCGCTCCCTTCCAAGGGTCTGTCTGCTAGCATCCGCGACAACGGCCGGAGGCAACGTGGCAGCAAAGACCAAATCCACCGATCATCGCGTGCGCGTCGCGCAGGAGCGGCGCGAGCGGATGCGGAAACGCCTGCTCGACGCCGTGATGACGCTCTATGGCGCGCGGCCGCATGACGGCCCTCCGCCGGTCGACGACGTGATCGTCCATGCCGAGGTCTCCCGCGCGACGTTCTACAAATATTTCACCTCCGTCGACGCTGCGATAAACGAGCTCGGCGCCGAACTGGCCGACGAGATGGTGAACAGCCTGATTCAGATTTATTCGGGTTCCGAACCGCCGTTTTTCCGGATGGTGGCGGCGACGCATCTGTTCCTGCTGCGCAGCGTCACCGACAAGGTCTGGGCGGCCTTCGTGTCGCACACCGATATCCTGGCGTCCGACACCGCCGTGTTGCGCGGCATCACCGGCCACCTCGAGGCATCGCGTAAAGCCGGGCTGGTGACGTTTTCCGATCCTCACGCGGCTGCGACGCTGGCCATCGGCACCTTGCTTGAGGCGATGCGGCAGATCGTGCGCGCCAAGAAGCGCCCGCCGCGCAGCTATGTCGAGGAGGTGGTGATGATGATCCTGCGCGGACTCGGCGTCGACCGCGATCCTGCCGCGCGAATTGTCAGCGATAGCGCGGTCTTCATTCGTGGCGCGGCGCCGGACCGGCTGCCCTGGTGGCGCGACCCCTGGGCTTAGCCGCCGCTTGACGAGACACGCCGGCGGCGGTAACTATCATAATAGACATCTAGTCTATTACTAGATCGCCATGTTCCGTCCCGGGGTTAATCGCAGCAGGAAACCGACGATGACTCAGATCGCAGGCTTCATCGAGCCTCAGCGCCGGACAGACGGCCTTGGAATTCACTCCATCGATGGATTCAATCTGTCGGTTCCGAACCTGACCGACGCGAGCAAATTCTACGAGGCTTTCGGCCTCGAACTTCGTAACGAGCAAAACGGCTTCGGCCTGTTCACCGATGGCCACAGCCATCGCTGGGGCGGCGTGACCGAAGGCCCGACCAAGACGCTGTCGCATCTCTCGTTCGGCGCCTTCGACGATGACTTCGAGCGTCTGCGTGCCCGCCTGTCGGCCAATAACGTCAAACAGATCGACGCTCCCGCGGGCTTCGAGTCGAACGGCATCTGGTTTCGGGATCCGGATGGAACGCTGCTCCAGATCAGAGTCGCCCCCAAGAGTTCGCCGAACGAGAAGTCGTCGTTTGCGGCGGTCTCGGCCCCTCCAGGCGTCCAAGGCGCTCCGTTTCGCAGCAAAGCGCCGGTCGTGCGCCCGCGCCGGCTAGCGCATGTGCTGGTGTTTTCGACCGACGTTCTGCGCTCGGCCGATTTCTACCAGCGCGTACTGGGCCTGAGATTGTCGGATCACTCGGGCGACGGCATCGCCTTCATGCACGGCATTCACGGCAGCGATCACCACATGCTGGCCTTTGCCAAATCCAACGCACCCGGCCTGCATCACCTCAGCTGGGATGTCGGGTCGGTCAACGACGTGGGGCTCGGTGCATCGCAGATGGCCGACAGGGGCTTCACCGCGGGATGGGGTTTGGGCCGTCATGTTCTCGGCTCGAACTACTTCCACTATGTGCGCGATCCGTGGGGCAGCTACTGCGAATATTCCGCGGACATCGACTACATTCCGGCCGACCATGACTGGGACAGCGGCGATCGCCCCGGCGAGGATGCGTTCTACCTCTGGGGCCCCAATCCCCCCGCGGATTTCGTCGTCAATTACGAAGCGCGATAGAGCGACACGGACACGGGCGTTTCTCGCTCGCCCGTGAGAAGCGCCCGCAGGTTCTGCCAGCCGAAACTCCGGACCGATGCCGCGTCGGCATCCGAGGGGGCATTCGAAAGAATTGGACGGCTCGACCGGATTTCGAAACCCTGGCTCAAAGCGGGGGAAGAACCGAGGTCGGAATGCTGGCAGTCGAAAGCGGATCGCGCCTGATCGACGAGGCGGCCACCCATATCGTCCACGGCGTCCCGCTCGAAATGGTCGTCAAGGGCAGCGGGCGGCCGCTGCTTTTCCTGCATGGTATGGATGGGATCGAGGCGGCTGCCTCGGTGATCGAGTCGCTGGCGGGCCACACCTGCTGGCCGGGCTTGGCGGACAGGCGATTGGCCAGAACGCAGCCGGCCGAACCGCCGCCGACGATCACATGGTCGAATTGCATCGAGGGGCCGATCATTGAGGGCTCCGCCGTTCAACAAAACCATCACTACAGGTTGCCGGCGATGTGTCACGCCCCCTTGCCGTCCTTGATCGCACGCCAGATCCGTTCGGGCGTCGCCGGCATTTCCATATGGATCACGCCATAATCCTTGAGCGCATCGACGACGGCGTTGATGACGGCGGCGAGCGCCGGCGTCGTTCCGCCCTCCCCGCCGGCGCGGACGCCGAGCGGATTTGAGGGCGACAACACTTCCATCAATTCGGTGTCGAAATGCAGCAGCCTGTCGGCGCGCGGCATCGCATAGTCCATGAACGAGCCGGTGAGGACCTGACCGCTGTCCGGGTCGAAGACGCATTGCTCCCATAGCGCCTGACCGACGCCTTGCGCGATGGCGCCATGGGTCTGGCCGTCCAGAATGAGCGGATTGATCGCACGGCCGACATCGTCGACCGCGCTGTAGCGCACGATCTCAGGGGTCCCGGTATCGGGATCGATTTCGATTTCGCACACCGCGCAGCCGTAGGGATAGCCACCGTCGGTGAACACATGGTCGCATTCGGCGCTGAGCGGCGCGCGCAGATCATCGGCCAGATCGTTGAGCGACCGGGCCGCCTCGGCGACCTCGAAAATGTCAAAGGACCGCGCGGATGACTGCGTCTTGAATCGGCCGTCGGCGAATTGGATCTCGTCCGGTTCGACCGCAAGAAGCTGCGCCGCGATGCGCCGGCTCTTCTCGACGACCGCGGCCGCAGCCTTGCCCATGACAAAACCTGCCATACGCATCGATCGCCCTGAATGCGAGCCGCCGCCGACCGGGATCACATCGGTGTCGCCCTGGACCAGGGTGATGGCGTCGAAGGGGACCTGTAGCCAATCGCTCACGCATTGAGCGAAGCTGGTTTCATGGCCCTGCCCGCTCGACAGCGTGCCGACCGCAACCTCGACCTCGCCGCCGGGCAAGACCGTGACCTTGGACCATTCGCGTGGATAACCCATGGTGCATTCGATGTAGTTCGCGAGCCCTATGCCGCGCAATCTGCCGCGTTTCAGCGACGTGGCGCGGCGCGCGGAAAATCCGTCCCAGTCCGCAAGCGCCATGCTGGCATTCATGGCGATTTCGTAAGTGCCGTTGTCGTAGGTCACACCGAGAGCCGTGCGATAAGGCAGCGCGTCCGGCGCGATCAGGTTGCGCCGTCTGATGTCGATCCGGTCGATCCCGACCTTGAGCGCGGCGAGATCGCAAAGCCGCTCCATGATGAAAGTCGATTCCGGTCGTCCGGCGCTTCGGTACGGCGACGTCGGCGGCGTGTTGCTGAGGACAGCGGTGCCGCGATAATGCGCGATCGGGATGTCATAGACCCCGGAAAAGATCGTCAGGCTCTTGCGCAGCGGGACGACCGACACGCCCAGCGCTCCGACGTTGCTGAGATGCGAACCGCGCATTGCAAGGAACTTGCCGTTCGCGTCGAGGGCGAGTTCGACCTTGGCGACCATATCGCGCCCCTGATAATCGCTGAGGAAAGCCTCGTTGCGATCGCAGGTCCATTTCACCGGCCGGCCGATGCGCCGCGATGCCCACAGCACCAACGGATATTCGGGAAAGATATGGTTCTTGGTGCCGAAGCTCCCGCCGATATCCTTGGAGACGACATGCACCGTGTTGGGCGGGATGCCGAACATGGTTGCAATCTGGCTCTGCTGGCGCAGCACGTTGCCGCAGCCGGCTTGCAGCAGGTATTGGCCGTTCTTGGGATCGTAGGTCCCGACGGCGGACCGCGTCTCCATCGGCACGCCAGTCACCCGCTGGATCCAGGTCTCGATCGATGCGACGTGGGCCGCGCCGGCAAAGGCCCGATCGGTCGCTGCGCTGTCCCCCAGGTCGGCATCGAGCAGAATGTTGGATGACATGTTCTCCCACACGCGCGGCGCGTTGGGCTCGGCCGCCGCCGCGGTGGCTGTCACGGAAGGCAGCGCCTCATAGTCGATCTCGACCAGTTCTGCGGCATCTCTTGCGAGCGCCAGCGTCTCCGCCACCACCAGCACCACCGCTTCACCGACAAACCGCACCCTGCCCGTCGCCAGCGGGTAATAGGGCGGCAGCACGATCGGGCCATCCCGATTGAGCATGACGACGTCGGGCATCCTGCGCTGCACATCAATCGGCGCAATCGGCGCGTCGAGGGGAATCGGCTTGTAGCCCTCGCTGAGAAAATCAGCGCCGGTGAGGACCGCCAGCACGCCGCCGAGCGCCTTGGCCCGATCGACGTCGATGCGCTTGATCGTCGCGTGCGCAAATACCGAGCGGACGACAAAGGCCTGCGCCTGGCCCGGTGGGCTGACATCATCGCTGAAGCTGCCGGCGCCGCGGAGCAGCCGGGCATCCTCCTTGCGCCGAACCGGCGCGCCGATTCCGGTCGCCATTTTTCTGCCCCTGGATGTCACGTGACGCGGACCATGTCGCGGCAAGCTGACCCGGGGTCAATCGTCATGCGTTGAGCGCGTAGGCCGCAGGCGCGGCGGGTATCGACGCCCGAGACTGGACGATTGGCCGGACGACGCGAGAAAACAACTGAATCGATTTGAGCGTCGCCTCGAGCGGGAGATCGCCAAACGCAAATTGACCGACGAAATAATTTGCGCCGGACAGCTTCATCTGCTCCCGGACGAAACGCGCAACCGTCGACGGTGCGCCGGCAACGGCCTTGCCGGACTTCTGCATCACGTCGAAATCGGCGGAGCGGCTGGGGACGGTATAGCCGTGCAGCCGCGAGGTGTAGGTGAAGTTGTCATACCATCGGGTATAGGCCGGACGCGCCAGGCGCACGGCCTCTTCATCGCTATCCGCGACGACGATGAAACGGCTGATCCCCAGGCGTGGCATGGTCGCGGCCGATGGATGAAGCGAATTCCACACCGCGCGATAACGGTCGGAGAAAACCCGCGTCTCGTCCGCGGAGTCGAGACTGACCGTGCTGCTGCCGCGACGCGCCGCCTTTTCAGCGCTCTCGGCGGAATGCACGCCATACCAGAGCGGCGGAAACGGCCGCTGATGCGGCTGGATCGGCATCGGAAGCTCGCGCATCTCGCCACCGACCGGGACGTTGAACACGCCGCTCTGCAACGCCTTTGTCAGAACCACGAACATGTCATCGTAGCGCGCCGCCGCGGCCTTGGGATCGCCGCCGAAATAGCCGACCTCGACCAGGTTGGAGCCCCGCCCGAATCCGAGCTCCAGCCGCCCGCCGCTGAGCTGATCGAGCATGCAGATCTCTTCGGCGATCCGCAGCGGATGATGCAGTGGCAGCGTGAAAATCAACGGCCCGAAGCGCAGACGCCTGGTCCGCTGCGCAACGGCGGAGAGGAACACCGCGGGCGACGGCGTCATGCCGCCGGGGGTCAGATGATGCTCCGCGCAGTGGTAGGCGAAGAAGTCCTCCCGGTCGTAAGCCTCGGCGATCTTGAGCCGCGCCTCGTAGAACTCCGCGAGCGGAAGGTCGTTCTTGTCCATGTGGTCGAAAATGCCGACGTCGAACGTTTCCACGGTCTCTTGCGTCACCGGAACACCTATTCATTCAAACATTCGAATGTTTTAAGAGGTTTTGCGGAACGCGTCAAGCGCTCCACGGCTGTCGCTGGCGTTAGCGTTTCTCAACCGCGCAACGATCTGGCATTGTTGAAGCATCAGCGGAATCACCCATGGCCACGCCTCCACCGTCAAACACCATTGTCGATGTCATTGCCGGGACGCTGCGCAACCAGGAGGCACGGCACGTGGCCGTCGCGCGGCGCATTCACGATGACATCCTGGCCGGCCGGTGGCCGGTGGGCTCGCAGATGCCACCGGAGCAGGATCTTGAGACTTTGTATGGGATCAGCCGCTATGGCGTGCGCCGCGCCGTCGACCTGCTGATCAGTCTCGGCCTGGTGTCGCGCAAACAAGGTGTCGGCACTTGCGTCCTCGCGACCGAGCCGAAACAGCCCTATTCGCAGACCGTGACCGACCTCGACGATCTGGTGCAATACGTCAAGGGAACGCGGACCGTGCACCTCTCCAAGGAATCCGTCGTCCCATCCGGCGAATTGATGCAGGAGCTCAACGCGGACGGAAAGCACAAGTGGCTGCGTCTGGTGATGATGCGCTTTGCCGGAGACAGCGGCCCGCCGATCGCCTTCTCGCAGATCTACATCAACCCGATCTATGCGCGGCTGCCCGACCTCAACAAGTTGGACATGCCGATCTACACCAAGATCGAGAAACACTATGGCGTTCGCATCACACGCGTCGAGCAAGTGATCACGGCCGCGATGATTTCGGGGGAACAGGCCAAGCTGCTTCAGCTGTCAAAACCGGATGCCGGGCTGCGCATCGTGCGCAAGTATTTCGTCGGCGCGGTCCTGGCCGACGTCACCATCGCGCTGCATCCCTCGACCCGTTACAGCTATTCGACGGTGTTCGAATTGGGCTCGGCGAATTGACGGCCGCCTCCGGCTTCAGCGGCCGAGCAGAAAATCGATATGGATCCTGTTGAAGGTCGCTGCATCCTCGAATTGAGGCCAGTGCCCGCAATCCTTCATCACGACCAGCTTCGATCCGGGAATGGCCCTGTGAAGCTCTTCACCCACGGCAACACTCGCCGTGGGATCGTGATCGGTCCACAGCACCAATGTCGGCGCCTTGATTTTCAGCCATTGCTCGGGCGTCAAGCCATAACGTTTGCGCGCCTCGGGCGTGTGCATCGAAAGGATGCGGCGCATGCCCACCTGCATGTCAGGCTTCTCGTAGATCGCCTGCCGACTGCGCACCAGGTCATCATGCACCAACGACTTGTCATGCATCAGCCACTGCACGCGGGTCTTGAGGCGATCCCATGACGGGTCTTCCACCGCCGCCATCGACATTTTTCGAATGGCCGCCAGCGCATCGACGTCGATCTTGTCGGCGGCCGCGGTATTGAGGACCAGCTTGTCGATCCGATCGGGGTGGGCCAGCGCGACATGCGAGGCGACCCAGCCGCCCAGGGACTCGCCTGACAGCGACGCGGTCTTCAGCTTCAACGCATCCATGAATCCGATGACGTGGTCGACGTAGAGCGGCAAGGTGTAATCATGATCGGGCTTTGCGGAATATCCGTGGCCGACGAGATCGATCGCATAGACATCGAAATGCTCGGCATGCGCTTCGAGGTTGCGGACATAGGCCTCGGCATGACCGCCGGTGCCGTGGATGAAGATCAGCGCTGGCTTTCCCTTCTGTCCGGCACGAAGGTAGCGGGTGCGGATGCCGGCGGCGTCGACATAGCGCTGCTCGAAATCGACGCCTTGCAGGTCGGTCCAGACGCTTTGATAGGTCATGTCTCAAAACCTCTTCAGGGCGATAAAGGCCCTGCGTTCGCCGTTCACGTGAGCGGCATTTTGGGATGATGGCGTTGGCGACAGTCGGGCGACACTGCGCTCGCGCGTGTCAGGCGAATGCCGGCCTGGATTGTTCAACCTCGCCGACCGCGGCCTTGCGCGGATCGACCGGGCCCTCCCACAGGTCGAATGACTTCAGGACCAGCGGCAGCGTGCGCGGCTCGCGCGCGCGTTCCTCGGGGAATTCCTCCATGCCGAAAGTGTACTCGACCGTGAGTCCGTCCGGATCGAGGTAATAGAGGAACATGCTGCCCGATGGCAGGTGCCGCCCCGGACCATTGACGATCGGAACACCGAGCTTCTTCAGCCGCCACATCGACGTGCCGATATCGTCGGTCTCGCTCACCATGAAGGCGAAGTGATGCAGGCCGCTCTTTCCCTTGCCGTTACCGACGCCGAACGAGTGGTGATACGGGTTGGGGAAGCATCGCATGAATGTCACGGCGTCATCGATCTCATCGGACACCTTGAAGTTCAGCACGTCGGTAAAGAAGCGCACCGTCGCATCCTGGTCGGCGGAGCGCACCACCAGATGACCCAGGCGCTGGATCTTGGCGACCGTCGGTTCGAAGGCCGGTCCTGCGGCGCCGGTCATCCCGACATAAAAATCCAGGGCCGCGCCGCTGACCGGCTCCCAGGTTCGAATCCCCGGACCGGTATGCATCAACGCCTGGTCCGCGGCAGGAATGTCGACGACGGCATTGCCGACATCGGTCAGAACCTTGCGCAGTGGTGCGATCTGCGCCTCCGATTCCAGTTCGAACCCGATGCGCTTCAGCCCCGGCTTGCCGAGATGCAGGGTGATGTCGTGGTGCTTGTCGCTGCAGCGCAGATATCGGACATCGGGCGTGGCGCTCTCCACCTGCTGAAGGCCGACCGTGTCGCGATAATAGGCGACCGATCGGTCGAGGTCCGACACATTCAGCGCGATGTAGCCCAACTGCTTGTAGCGGATCATCGCTCATCGTCCCCAAGGCGGTTGACGATCGGCGACCGCCATCCGTCCGTCATTTAAACATTCGAATGTTTAAATGACGATATCACGGCCCCGTCTCCTGTCAACGACGCCATCGAGGCCGGATCGACAGCGACCTTCAAGATCTACAATTTCAACAGCGTCTCGGCATTGCCGTGGAGCAGCTTGCGGCGGTCATCGGGGCTGATGCGCAATTCCTCGATCCAATCCGTGCCGGGCTGGTTCATCACGAAGGGCCAGTCGACCGCATAGAGGATGCGATCCGCCCCCATCTCGATCATCGAACACATCAATGCCGGCGTCGAGAAATTGCCGCTGGTGGTGATCCAGAAGCGGTCGCAGAACACGTCACGAAACCACGTCATCGCATTCGGGCGCTTCGACGCCGCGCCGACATGGGACAGGGACTCGCTCATCCGGTGCAACTGAAACGGGATGCCCTCGCCGAGATGCCCGAGGATGATCTTGAGATTCGGATACTTGTCGAACACGCCCGACAACACCATCCGGAGCGCCGCGGTCGCGGTCTCGATCCCGAAGCCCCAGGCCGGGCCGGCGATGGTCGGATAATCGGCGAGATAGTCCTTGAGATAGATGTCCACCATGGTCGGGTGCGGTGGCGCCGGATGCAGATAGATCGGCACGTCGAGCGCGGCAGCGCGTTCGAAAATCGGCCAGAACCTTTTGTCGTCGAAGAACACCTGGCCGGCGGCAAGGCCGTAAATCATCGCGCCCTTGAAGCCCAGTTTGTCGACGCAACGCTCGAGCTCATTGGCTGCCGCATCCGGCTCCTGCGTCGGCAGCGCCGCGAAGGCCGCGAAGCGCGTCGGATCCCGATCGACCCACAGCTTCAGCCGGTCGTTGACGCCACGGGTCATCGACACGGCCGTTGCGGCGTCGAGCCATTGGGTGCCGGGCGGCGAGTGCGAGAGGACCTGCATGTCGATGCCGGCCTCGTCCATCTCCTTGATGTGCAACGCGCCGCCATCGTCGAGCCGGCGACCGATCTCGGGGCCGAGCGGCCGCATCCCGTTCGCCGCCATGACTGCTTTCACCTCGGGATCGAGGAAATGCTCCTCGATCGCGATCACGCGTGTGCCGTTACGGGTTGTCATGCGTTGTGAATCCCACCTGGAGCTTGCCGCGGCCGCGGCCCGACGGCGTCAGTCGATCGTCGCGCCGGACGCCTTGAT
>CANKHJ010000088.1 GCA_947481635.1 Bradyrhizobiaceae bacterium | reverse complement strand
CTTCTTCCTCGACCGAGGAGGTGACGGCGGAGTTGCCGATATTGGCGTTGATCTTCACCAGGAAGTTGCGGCCGATGATCATCGGCTCGAGTTCGGCGTGGTTGATGTTGCAGGGGATGATGGCGCGGCCGCGCGCGATCTCGTCGCGCACGAATTCCGGGGTGATGAAGGCCGGCACCGCGGCGCCGAAGCTCTCGCCGTCGGCAAGCGCTGCTTCCGCGCGGTCGAGCTGTTTCTTGCGGCCGAGATTTTCGCGCTCGGCGACGTAGATCATCTCCTTGGTGATGATGCCGGCGCGGGCGAACTCGTATTGCGTGACCATCTGGCCGTCGAGCGCGCGCAGCGGCTTCGGCGTGTTCGGGAAGTTGCGCGCGAGGTGCTTGCCGGTGGCGTTGCCGTTGTCGACCGGCTTGATCGGGCGGCCGTCATATTCCTCGACGCCGCCGCGCTCCTTGACCCATTCGATGCGGGTGCGCTTGAGCCCGCGTTCGACGTCGATCGCGACGTCGCTGTCGGTATAGGGGCCGGAGGTGTCGTAGATCGGCAGGTTCGGCTCGCCGGCGCCTTCGCTCAACATGATCTCGCGCAGCGGCACGCGCAGGTCGGGCGCCGAATCCGGCCGCGCGTAAACCTTGCGCGAGGCGGTGAGGGGGCCGGTGGTGACCTTCGGCGTGGCGATGTCGGCGGGCGAAAGCGGCTTGTTCATGCGGAGCTCCTGACTTCAAATCTAGCGAAAATAGCCGGCGAAGCAGAGGATCGCGCCCAGCGCGATCATGACGAGGCCGGCGATGAGCATGGAGGATTTGTATGCGGTCACAGCCGAGCCGATCGCGGTCATCTGCTGCGGAAACACGATGCGGAGTGTGCCGCCGATGACGGAGAGCCAGCCCAGCAGCGTGATGAGGATGCGCCAGTCGGCCACCCAGACATTGTGCGCCAGCACCACCGCCAGGCCGGGCACCAGCGCCAGCAGGCCGGCGAGATAGATCAGCGCGCGGCTGCGCAGAAATTCGTCGGCCAGGGTGCGAAAGCCGGCGCGATCATACAGCATCCCGCCGCCCATCACGAGCAGCACGGGACCGATCAATCTGGCAAGGTATAGCGATGTCTGCACGTCGGATGTCCTGTCCCTTCGCCGGCATGACCCGGATCAGGTTCAAAGGGTTTCCGCGGCGCCCTTTTGACCGGGCTGGCGGTGTCTCAGTCCCTTCCAGGACTCCCCTCGGAACGTAGCCTCAATGTAGGCCGATGGCGGGGGCTGTCAACGCGAGTGGGGCCCCAACCCGCTCCCCGCTGTCATGCCCCGGCTTGACCGGGGCATCCATCCGCTTCGCAAGACTCCATGGTTGGATGGATCGCCCGGTCAAGCCGGGCGATGACAGCATCTACGTGGTCAGCTCGGCGCGCCGATCAGCGGCACCTTGGTGCGCTTGATGAGGTCGCCCCAGCGCGCCGTTTCCTTGGCGATATGCGCGCGGAATTCTTCGGGCGACATCAGCCAGGTGTCAGCGCCTTCGCCCGCAAGCCGCGCCGCGACCTCGGGCGGCGCCAGCGCGGCGCGGATCTCGCGGTTGAGCCGGTCGACGATCGGTCGCGGCGTGCCGGCCGGAACGACGATGCCGTACCACTGCGAAACGTCGAAGCCGGGCAGGCCGGATTCGGACATCGTCGGCAGTTCCGGCGCGGCGGCGATGCGGCGGTCGCCGGTGACGGCGATCGCGCGCAGGCGGCCCGAGCGTGCGAGTTCGAGCACGGCCGGCGCACCGGTGATCGCGACCTGCACCTGTCCGGCGACGAGGTCCTGGAGGGCCGGCGCGGTGCCGCGATAAGGCACGTGCGTCATCTCGATACCGGCGGCGTCGTTAAAGGCCAGCGTGGTGATATGGGCGCCGCTACCGTTGCCACCGCTCGCGTAATTCAGCTTGCCGGGATTGGCCTTGGCATAGTCGATCAGCTCCTTGGTGGACTTCACCGGCAATTCCGGGTTCACGACCAGGACGTTGTGCACCCGAGCGATCATCGTCACCGGCTCGAAGCTCTTGAGCGGGTCATAGCCGAGCTTGGTGTAGAGGTTCGGATTCACCGACAGCGTGCCGATATGCCCCATGGCAATGGTGTAGCCATCCGGATTCGACCGTGCGACCTCGGCGCTCGCGGTCGAGCCGCCGGCGCCGGCGCGGTTCTCGACGACAACCGTCTGGCCGAGCGCGGCCTCGAGCTTCTGGCTGATCAGCCGCGCCAGGATGTCGGTCGAGCCGCCGGGGGTGAACGGCACCACCAGGGTGATGCGCGATGTCGGCCATTGTGCCTGCGACAGCGCGGGCGGCGCGCCGAGCATGGTGCCGAAGGCCGCGACCGCGGCCGCAACGATCCCGCGATAAAATGAGTGACCGGTCACGCCGTCCTCCCTGATCTTCGCCGTCCGACTGACGGGCTTTGGATCAGGTTAGGGAAAGCGCGCGCTGCAAACAAGAACGCCGGCCCGGGTGTCGCACCGGACCGGCGTTCTTTCTTCCGCACGTCGCCAAACGAGCGTCAGTAAAGTTTAGAAGCCTGGAACACGCTGCGGCCGGCCGGGATGACACGCGCCGATGAAACTTCCTGCGGCTGGCGCGCCTCGCGGCTGATCGGCAGCACCACGACCTTGGTGCCGACATTCACGCGCGAGTACAGGTCCTGCACGTCCTCATTGGTGAGGCGGATGCAGCCCGACGACACCCGCTTGCCGATGGTGGTCGGATCATTGGTGCCGTGGATGCGGTAGATCGACGAGCCGAGATACATGGCGCGCGCGCCGAGCGGGTTGCCCGGGCCACCGGCCATGAAGCGCGGCAGGTAAGGCTGGCGCTGGATCATTTCTTCCGGCGGATGCCAGTCCGGCCACTCGGACTTGCGCGCAACGGTCTGCACGCCGGACCAGGTGAAGCCCTCGCGGCCAACGCCGATGCCGTAACGCATCGCCTTGCCGCCGCCCATCACGAGATAGAGATAGGTGTTGCCGGTATCGATCACGATCGTGCCTGGTGCCTCGCGGGTCGGGTAATTCACGACCTGGCGCGCAAGCTCCTCGGGAAGCTGGAAGCTCTCTTCGTCCGTGATGCCGTCCTGCGAAGTGGACTGCTCCGGCTGCACCTGGGTGGGCGCCGACGAATAAGGCTGAAAGAAGTTGAACGGACTGGCGGATGCACCGCTGGTGAACGCCGTCGCCGCGACAATCGCAAGCACCGCAACCGCCGGACGGAAACGCAACACTGACTCGCGCATGACACTGATTCCCTAAGGGGAAGAAGCCCCCTCGCTTGCATTCGTCGAAACAATCCACAGGGAGGTTCAATGGTTCCGACAGGAATTTTGCGTCGCGGCGGGTTAACGCACGGATTTGCGGGAACGAAACGGCAGGAAGCGTGTTTGCGCCGCTCAAATCACGGGAGTTTGAGGGGGGCGACGAGCGTTTGAGGCGCTTCTCAACCAGCGACCAAATTCAATCCGTCACCCTGAGGCGCGAGCCCTTGCGAGCCTCGAAGGGCGGCGGCCCAGCCGGCGCAGCAACCGACCATGGCGCCAGCGTGCCCGCTCATCCTTCGAGGCTCGGCGAAGACGCCGAGCGCCTCAGGATGACGGATTAGAGCGGTGAGGCTCGCTAATCTTTCCGCTCCGCATGCCAGCCGACCACGGCGTCGGGCACGCTGTCGGTCGAAGCGAAATACGGCTTGATGTCGACCAGTGCGGTGCCGTCGAGACAATCGAGTCCGATCACCGACAGCACATTGCCCTCGACCTTGAGCAGCTTCGCGACACTGAGCGCGATCGGGTTCGGCCGTGCCGGCGAGCGCAACGAGAACGTGCCGCGGCCGACTTGGTAGTGACGCGGCACCTGCACGACGAGGTCGCGGCGCGCCTGGTCCATCCAGTACAGGACCACGACATGGGTGCAGCTTTCGATGCCCTGGAGGCCGGGCGCCCAGCGCGGATCGAGCGCGATGGTGCAGACCGCATCCGACTCGCGCGCGTTCTTCGGGCAGTCCTCGCGTCGGGTCCAGGGCGTGTGGATGCGGCCGATGAAATAGATCTGCGCGTCGGCGTCGGCTGGCAGCTCCGCGGTGATCTCGCCGTCCCGGACGCCGTAACGATCGGTGCTCATAAACCCTCTTTCTGCCCCGGTCTTTTCCGCATAAGGATATCTTTATATCCTTGCGGTGGGCCGATGGGCACTCTGCCGGCACGACCCTGGAGCGACCCGACCCTGATGCCAAGCCGCCCGCTGTCTTTTCCGTCGATGAATGCCGCGCTCAAGGCGGCGGGTGAATCGACCCGGCTGCGCATCCTGGCGCTGCTCAGCGAGGCGGAACTGACCGTATCCGACCTGATGGAGATCCTGCGCCAATCGCAGCCGCGGATTTCGCGCCATGTGAAGCTCCTGGTCGAAGCCGGACTGGTGGACCGTTTCCGGGAAGGCTCCTGGGCGTTCTTCCGGCTGGCCGAGCGCGAAGGCGGCGCGGGACTGGTCCCGGGGCTGCTGGCGCAACTCGACCCGCATGATCCGGTGGTCGCACGCGACCGCGAGCAGCTCGCCCAGGTGCGCGGCGCGCGCGCCGCCGCGGCGCAGGCATATTTCCGCCGCCACGCCGCGGAGTGGGATCGCATCCGCAAGCTGCATGTCGCCGACCAGGCGGTGGAGGACGCGATCCGCTCAGCGCTCGGCGAGCGTCCGTTCCGTTCGCTGCTCGATGTCGGCACCGGCACCTCGCGGATGCTGGAATTGTTCGGCGCCCAGATCGAGCGCGGCCTCGGCATCGACCTGTCGCTGGAAATGCTGTCGCTGGCGCGCGCGCGGCTCGACCGCGCCGGGCTGAAGCATTGCAGCGTGCGCCAGGCCGACATCTACGACATCGGGCTGCCGCGGGATTCGTTCGACGTCGTGATCGTGCATCAGGTGCTGCACTTCCTCGACGACAGCGCGCGTGCGATCGCCGAGGCGGCGCGCGTGCTGCGCCCGGGCGGACGCCTGCTGATCGTCGACTTCGCGCCGCATGATCTCGAATTCCTGCGCGACGAACACGCGCATCTGCGTCTCGGCTTCGCCGCGGACACCGTCGCGCAATGGATGAAGGCCGCGGGCCTCGACGTCACACTGCATCGCAGCCTGCCGCCGGAGCCGGGATCGGACGGCAAGATCGCGGTATCGCTCTGGCTCGGCCGCGACCGCCGCGTCGCGCTTGCCGATGTCGCGCGCGACGTGGCGTGATGGTTCCGCCCGGACGGCACTGACGCTGCATTTCCTCGATGCTATTCTGTCGCAGCCGGTGGGAGGATTCCATGAAAGTTGTTTTCGCGCTTGTTGCCGTGCTGCTTGTTGCTGCGTTGCTCTTGCCGCAGGTCGCGGCGGCGCAGGAGACGGTCGCGCTTGCGGTCGAGGGTTGGCGGCAGGAGACCCGCAACGACATCGTCTATTATCGGTGTGCGAGCGAGATTTGCGCGGCTGGTTCGGTGGTCAGCACCAAGCGGCAGCCGCACCGGCCGGCGGTTTCACTCGCCGAGTTCGAAACCCATCATCGCGGCCTTGCCAAGCAGAATAGCGGCTCCGGCAACGTCATCACCGCTCGGGTTACGGAGGCCAGGCAGCGGGTGATCGATGGCGTGCGCGTGATCCAGATCTCGCGCGAGGTCGAGTGGACCAGCAAGACCAAAACCTTCACGATCGAAGCGCGGCTGATCGGCAAGGGCAAGAGCTTCAGCCTGGTCAGCGATTCACCGAAGCTCGAATGGACCGTGAATAATTTCGAAGGCTTCCTGCGCCGCATGGTCGACATCGCGGGCATCGAAGGCAACTGAGTCTCGCTGGAGCGAGATTCACTTCGATGGATCGCGTGATCCCGTCTCGTCCCACATCACAGGTAGTCATCCCCCGCGAAAGCGGGGGATCCAGTACGCCGTGACCTATCGACGGAAATCGGAGAGACGTTGCCTCGATCGCTCTTCACAGAGTACTGGGCCCCCGCTTTCGCGGAGGGCGACCACCGTGAGTGAGGCGCTGTCCGCCGATGATGTTTCACTCCATCGGAATGCTCTGACTGAAACGAAAACGCCGGAGCGATGCTCCGGCGTTCGCTTCGTCAAACGGTGATCGTCAAGCTCTTGGCGTGTCGGCGCCTGGAATTAGAACGCACCCAACAAAACAGCACCGACAAATACGAAGGCAGCACACACCGCCAGAACATTGAGTTTCAAGGCAAGGTCCACGTCAGGCCTCCTCCTTGTTGAATGGGCCGAGCCTACACATAAGAGCGGCCGGCCGCGAAGCGAAAAATGTTTTGCATCGCGACATCGGAGCGACGCGCTGCGTCAATTGGTCATCGCCGCGTTCGCAACGCGATGAAATTTCGACACAAAATTCCATCTTTTACCGTCCATAAGCGCGCGTTTGGTCGGAAAAAAGATTTTCACGCGCAAGCCTTTTGACGATGCTTGCGTCATGCAGTCGCTCGATCGTCAGGATGACCGGCTTTCGTGGCCCATTGTGGCGCGGTGAATCACGCCGCCGATGCACGCAACGCGCGTTCGAGAAACGCCGCGGCTTCGAGCGCTGCGCGATCGCGGCCGAAGCGCCCGACGATCTGCATGCCGAGCGGCATGCCTGCCTGGTCGGAGAGGCCCGGCACGTTGATGCAGGGGTTACCGAGCAAGCTCCACAGCCGGTTGAAGATCGGCCGTCCGGTCGAGGCGAGGCCTTCCGGCGCGATGCCGGGCGCCGAAGGTGTCAGGATCACGTCGGCATCGACCATGTCATTGAAGGCCGAACGTGCACGCCGCGCTATGCGCCGTGCGGAATCATAATCGTCGGACGACACATGGCCGGCCTTCTCAAGCAACGCACGCAGCGGCGCGCTCAACTGCTCGCGATGATTGTCGTATTCGAAGGCGAGCGCCTGGTTCGCCTCGTAATTCTGCACGATGTCCTGCGCCTCGAAGGCATCGGTGAAGCTCTGCGGCAATTCGAGTTCGCGCACCCGCGCACCCGCCGCTTCCGCCGCGCGCGTCGCGACATCGAACGCGCGTTGCATCGCATCGCTGGCTTCGCCCCAGAGATGGGTGCGCACCAGCGCGATCGACGGCGTGGCCGGCGTAGCCCGATCGATGCGCAGGTCGCGCCCGGTGATCGCCGCGGTCGCAAAGGCTGCATCCGCGACCGTCGCCGCGAACAGGCCCGCGGTGTCGAGTGTCCAGGAGAAGCATTTGATCCCGGTGACCGGAAGGAGCTTGGACGACGGTTTGTATCCGACGACGCCGCAGAAGGATGCCGGACGAACCACCGAGCCGGCGGTCTGGGTGCCGAACGCGAGCGGCGCCATGCCGGCCGCGACCGCGGCAGCGGAGCCCGACGACGAGCCGCCCGGCGTATGCGCGAGGTTGTGCGGATTGCGCGTCTTGCCGGGCGTGAAATAGGCAAACTCGGTGGTGACGGTCTTGCCCAGCACCACGCCGCCGGCGCGGCGGGCCATGGCGACCAGCGCGGCGTCGGCGCGCGGCTGATGCCCGGCATAGATTGGCGAGCCATACTCGGTCGGCATGTCGAAGGTGTCGATGATGTCCTTCACCGCGATCGGCATGCCGCGCAGCGGCTGGCCCGTTGCGGCGCGGGCTTGCGCCGTGGCGCGCGCGATGTCGGTACGCACGAACGCGCCGATATCGGCCTCGCGCGCGGCGATTGCCTCGGCGCAGGCGCCGGCGGCCCAATCTGCCGCGATCTCACCGGCATCCAGCCGCCGCAAGACGTCGATGATCGAGATCATCCGCAATCAGTTCCTTAACCATAAGGCACGATGAAAAATCAGGCGTGCGACAGCGGCCAATATCATTGATGCCTTGTTAAAGAAACCCGCTCCATTGTCGAACAATGCGTGGGGTTCGTTGGTATCTCGTCGGCTCCTTGCTTCTCGTCGTGCTTGCCGGATGCGGGAAGAACTACTTCGCGCAGCGTGAAACCTGGCGGCATGAAGCGGAAGTGCAGTGCCTCAAGTCCGGCGCCGTCAAGGAAGGCGCGGGGGTCGTGCGCGTCAAGCAGATCGACGGGCCCGGCGTCTGCGGCGCCGATTTTCCGTTGAAGGTCGCGGCGCTCGGCACCAGTTCGGCCTTCGGCTACACCACTGAAATGCGGCCGCCGGGTGCAATCCCCGGGATGCGGAATATGCCGGCGCAAAGTTTTCCGGTCAGCGAACCGCGCTTCGCGCCGTCGGCGCAGTCGATTCAATCAACTCCCCTGCCGCCGTTCGATGCGCCGATGCGCAACGCGTCCGCGCCGCCGATGATGACGCCGCAAGGCGCCGGCGGTGCGCCGATGTCGATACGGCCGCCCGGCATGAGCGAGCCGGACGATGACGATGACGACGAACAGCCGACGCGCAACGACGATCGCCGTTACGCACCCAATCCGCCGCTGACGCGGGAGGCGCCTCAGTCCAGAGCTGCGCCCCCGACCATGCCGGTACAGGTCGAGCGCCCGGCGCCGCTCGGCCCCGCGCGCGGGCCGCAAGTCACTGGAACGGTCGCCGCCGCGGTCTCGCCCGCCGCGACGCTCGCCTGCCCGATGGTGTCCGCGCTCGACCAGTGGATCGCCACCTCGGTGCAACCGGCGGCGATGAAATGGTTCAATCAGCCGGTGGTCGAGATCCGCCAGATCTCCGCCTATTCGTGCCGCGGCATGAATGGCCAGCCGGGCGCGCGGATTTCCGAACATGCGTTCGGCAATGCGCTCGACATTGCCTCATTCCAGCTTGCGAACGGATACAAGATCACGGTCAAGGGCGGCTGGCACGGCACGCCGGAAGAGCAGGGCTTCCTGCGCGACGTGCAGGGCGCGGCCTGCGACCAGTTCACCACCGTGCTCGCGCCCGGCTCGAATGCATTTCACTACGATCATATTCATGTCGACCTGATGCGCCGCGGCAGCGGCCGCAACGCCTGCAATCCGAAAGCGGTGCCCGGTGAGGTGGTTGCCGCGCGCGCCCGGACCCTGCTCGCCGGCCGCCGTGGCGATCCGGGCGTCACCGGTTCGATCGCGCAGCGCCGCCTGCCGGTGCCGGCGACCCGCCTCGCGGTGGAACCGGACGATGACGAGGTCGAGGAAGAGAAGCTGCCGCACGCCAAGCCCGGCGAAGACGGCCAATGGTGATCAGGCTTTTCACCGGGGATTAACCACAAATAGGTGATGGGCAATAATCCCCCGTTAGCATCCGTGACTTAGAGTTATGGGAATAAGAGGCGCACAGCCTCAGCCAACAGGGACACTATGCGCGTCGTTCTGGTCGATCCGAGCCGCACCGTGCTCAAGTGGGTAACGCGTCTTCTTGAGGCGCGCGACCACGAGGTCATGACGTTCACGGACGGTCTCGAAGCGCTCGCCTGCATCAAGGCCGACGAGCGCATCAGCGCGCTGATCACCAGCGCCGCACCGCATTCGATCTCCGGCGTCGAATTGTGCTGGGAAGTGCGGCTTACCGCGACCCACCGGCGGCCGATCTACGTTCTGATGATGTCGTCGAACCAGGATTGGCGCAGCGTCATCGAAGCGTTGGATTGCGGCGCCGACGATTTCATTCCGAAGCCGCCGGTGCCGGAAGAGCTCTATGCGCGCCTGCGCGTCGCCGAGCGGCTCGATACCATGCAGCGCGAATTGATCCTGCTGGCGACCACCGACCCGCTGACCAGCGTGTTCAACCGGCGCGCCTTCTTCGAGCAGGCCAATGAGGCCTGCGCGGTGGCGCGCGACGGCGCAGCGCTCGCGGCGATCATGGTGGACGTCGACCACTTCAAGGCGGTCAACGACAAATTCGGACATAGCGTCGGCGACACGGTGCTGCGCGACGTCGCGCAGGCGACGGCCGGCGCCGGGCGGCTGGTCGGGCGGCTCGGCGGTGAAGAATTCGCACTGATGCTCGATGGGTGCACGGCGGCGCAAGGCGTCGCCGCCGCCGACCAGTTGCGCATCGCGATCGAGGCGTTGCGTTGGGACGCCGTCGGCGGTCCGATCAAGGTCACCTGCAGCTTCGGCGTCAGCGAATGGCAGCCGGGCGACACCATCGACCAAATACTCAAGCGCGCCGATGTTGCGCTGTTCGAAGCCAAGGCCCATGGCCGCAACCGCGTCGTGGTCGCACGCACCGAGTTGCTCGCGAGCGCCGCGGCGGCTTAGCGCAACGTCACGCCCCGGCCTTCCCATACCCGCCCGCCGTCGGCGTCTGGATGATGATGGTCTCGCCGGCCTCAAGCGTGGTCGCGTCGCAGCCCTTCAGCGTCTCGATCCGTCCGTCCTTACGGCGCACCGAATTCTCGCCGACCTGACCCGGCTCGCCGCCGGCCAATCCGAACGGCCGCACCCGGCGGTGGCCCGACAGGATGGTGCATTCCATGGTTTCGAGAAAGCGGATCGCACGGCGCACGCCGTCGCCGGCATTCCATTGTCCGCGTCCGCCCGATCCGGCGCGGATATGGAAATCCTCCAGCACCACCGGATAGCGCAGTTCGAGCACCTCCGGATCGGTGAGGCGGGTATTGGTCATATGGGTCTGCACCGCGTCGGTCCCTGGAAATCCAGGGCCGGCCGGCGAGCCCGAGCAGATCGTCTCGTAATATTGGTACTTCGCGTTGCCGAAATTGAGGTTGTTCATGGTGCCTTGCGCGGCGGCGAGCGCGCCCAGCGCGCCGAACAGGCAATCGGTCACCGCCTGCGAGGTCTCGACGTTGCCCGCGACGACCGCGGCGGGGTATTCCGGCGACAGCATCGAATGCGGCGGGATCACAATGTTGATCGGGCGCAGGCATCCGGCATTCATCGGGATGTCGTCGTCGACCATCATGCGGAACACATACAGCACCGCCGCGCGCGTCACCGGCTCGGGCGCGTTGAAGTTCGAGGGCTGCTGCGGCGAGGTGCCGGTGAAATCGACGGTCGCCTCGCGCTTGCCTTTGTCGACGGTGATGCGCACCTTGATCACCGTGCCCTGGTCCATCTCATAGCTGAATTCGGAATCATGCAGCGCGTCGATCACGCGGCGCACGCTTTCCGCGGCGTTGTCCTGCACGTGCTGCATATAGGCCAGCACCACCGGCAGCGAGAATTGCGCCACCATCTTGCGCAGCTCCTGCGCGCCCTTTTCGTTGGCGGCGATCTGCGCCTTCAGGTCGTTGACGTTCTGCACCGGATTGCGCACCGGATATTTTCCGCCGGTGAGCAGCGTGTTGAGCGCGGCTTCGCGCAGATGGCCATTCTCGACCAGCTTGAAGTTGTCGATATAGACGCCCTCCTGCTCGATGCTGGTGGCGTTGGGCGACATCGAGCCGGGCGCGATGCCGCCGACATCGGCATGATGTCCGCGCGACGCGACCCAGAACAGGATGGTCTTCTGCGCCTCGTCGAACACCGGCGTGCACACAGTGATATCGGGGAGGTGCGTGCCGCCGTTATAGGGCGCGTTGATCGCATAGACCTCGCCCGGGCGGATCCGGCCGGCATTGTCGCGGATGATGGTCTCGACCGATCGATCCATCGAGCCGAGATGCACCGGCATATGCGGCGCATTGGCGACCAGCGTGCCGTCGCCGGAAAACACCGCGCAGGAGAAATCCAGCCGCTCCTTGATATTCACCGAATAGGCGGTGTTCTGCAGCGCGACGCCCATCTGCTCGGCGATCGCCATGAACAGGTTGTTGAACACCTCGAGCATCACCGGATCGGCATCGGTGCCAACGGCATGCGTGCGCGCCAGCGGCGTGACCCGTTCAAGCACGAGGTGGTTCTTGCGCGTGAGCATCGCGCGCCAGCCCTGCTCGACCACGATGGTCTGATGCGGCTCAATGACGATCGCCGGTCCCGTCACCGCGTGCCCAGGCGCGAGTTGATCGCGCGTGAACACCGCGGCGTCGTGCCAGGATTTGCTCGAATAGAAACGGGTGCGGCGCGCCGGCGCGGGGAGGGCGCTTGAGCTTGTCGCAAGCTCCGGCTCGTCATGCGTCACGCCGCCGCCGACCGCTTCGACCGATACGGCCTCGACGACCAGCTGCTTGCTCTCGTCGATGAACCCGAAGCGCGATAGGTGTGCGGCTTCGAACGCGGATTTGATTGCCGCGATCGAGCCGGCCTGCACCACCAGCGCGGTATCGGTGCCGGCGTAGCGGATATGCGCGCGAACATGTATCGCGATATCGGCAGCCGGCACCCCTTGGCCGCTCACCTCGTCGCGAACAATTGCGCCGAGCCGTTCGCCGACGTCCGCAATGGTTGCCAGCGCGGCATCGCCGAGCGGCTGCTCGACCGCCTGCTGACGCGTTGCGCGGATATCCGCGAGCCCCATGCCATAGGCGGAAAGGAGCGACGACAGCGGATGGATCAGCACGCGCGTCATGCCGAGCGCGTCAGCCACCAGGCAGGCATGCTGGCCGCCCGCGCCACCGAAGCAATTCAGCGTGTAGCGGGTCACGTCATAGCCGCGCTGCACCGAAATCTTCTTGATCGCGCTCGCCATGTTCTCGACCGCGATACGGATGAAACCGTCCGCGATCTGCTCGCGCTTGAGCCCGCCGCGCATCTCGCCTTCGAGTTCGTCGAACGCGCTGCGCACCGCGTCGGCATCGAGCGGCTGGTCCTGGCCGGGGCCGAAAATCTTCGGGAAGAAATCCGGGATCAGCTTGCCGACCTCGACATTGGCGTCGGTGACGGTGAGCGGGCCGCCGCGCCGATACGCCGCCGGGCCGGGATTGGCGCCCGCCGAATCCGGACCGACGCGGAAGCGCGCGCCGTCGAAATGCAGGATCGAGCCGCCGCCGGCCGCGACGGTGTGGATCAGCATCATCGGCGCGCGCATTCGCACGCCGGCAACCTCGGTCTCGAAAGCGCGCTCATATTCGCCGTCGAAATGCGCCACGTCGGTGGAGGTGCCGCCCATGTCGAAGCCGATCACGCGATCGAACCCGGCCTCGCGCGCCGTCTGCGCCATGCCCACAAGGCCGCCGGCCGGTCCGGAGAGGATCGCGTCCTTGCCCTGGAACAGGCCGGCAGCAGTCAGTCCGCCGGCCGAGGTCATGAACATCAGGCGTTCGCCGCCGCCCAGCTCTTCGCCGATGCGTTCGACATAGCGGCGCAAGATCGGCGAGAGATACGCGTCCACCACCGTGGTGTCGCCGCGCGAGACCAGCTTGAGCAGCGGCGACACCTCGTGGCTCACCGAGACCTGCGCGAATCCGATCTCGCGCGCCAGCGCCGCCGCCTGCTGTTCATACGCGGCGTGACGATAGGCGTGCATGAACACGATCGCGACCGCCTCGATCCCGTCCGCCTTGGCGCGCGTGAGTTCGTCGCGCAACGCCGCGAGGTCCGGCGCGCGTTCCACCATCCCGTCGGCGCGCACGCGTTCGTCGACCTCGACCACCCGCTCGTAGAGCATCTCCGGCTTGATGATATGGCGCGCGAAGATCTTCGGTCGCGCCTGGTAGCCGATGCGCAGCGCGTCTCGAAAACCCTTGGTGGTGACCAGCAGCGTGCGCTCGCCCTTGCGCTCGAGCAGCGCATTGGTCGCGACCGTGGTGCCCATCTTCACCGCGCCGATGCGGCCGGCTGGGATCGACTCGCCCCGCTTCAGGCCGAGCAGGTCGCGGATGCCCTGTGTCGCGGCGTCACGATACGCTTCCGGATTCTCGGAGAGCAGCTTGCGCGTGACCAGCGTGCCATCCGGCGCGCGCCCGACGACGTCGGTGAAGGTGCCGCCGCGATCGATCCAGAAATCCCAGGTGTTCGATGACAAGGCTTATTTCCGGCCGTCGTCGCGATTGGTCTTCCACTCTTCCCAATCGAATGGGCCGCCAAATTTTTCTGCGCGTTCGCGGATTCTCTTGGATGCCCGACGTGATCGTTCCTGTGAGCTCAGCGGACCGAGCTTTGCGACCGGCTTGCCGTCACGGGTAATGATCACCTCCTCGCCAGCTTCCGCGCGCTCCACGAGCGCCGAGAAAGTTTTCTTGGCCTCGAAAGACCCGATCTCGATCATCATCGACTCCAACCGGCTGGACCGGCTCCGTCCATCGTCATGGCCAGGCTTGTCCCAGCCATCCACGTCTCTGCCTGACACGAAGAAAGACGTGGATGCCCGCGACAAGCGCGGGCATGACGGAGTGTGTGGCAATGGTTATTCGAGGTCGGGCCTCGGCGCCACGCCAAAATTGGCGGGGGCCCGGCGGTGTCCCGCCGAGCCCCCAGATATCAGCCGGCCTGTAAGCCGGGTTCTGTATGGCTGGGAGCTTGCGCCCCCAACGTGACGACCATTCCTCTAGGACGCCGGTTGCCCGGCGCCTCCAGCAACCTACCCGAACGACCGGACCCAGACACTGGTCCCGAAGCTTGCGCCTCGCGCCGTTCCTATTCGGTCTTGCTCCCGGTGGGGTTTGCCGTGCCGCCGCCGTTGCCGGAAGCGCGGTGCGCTCTTACCGCACCGTTTCACCCTTACCGCGGCCAACACGCTACGCGCCGCGGCGGTCTGTTTTCTGTGGCACTTTCCCTGAGGGGCCTGACCCCCGCCGGACGTTATCCGGCACCGTATGTCCATGGAGCCCGGACTTTCCTCCCCGGCAACCTTTCGGTTTTGCCGCGGCGGCCGTCCGGCCGACTGACGGCCTAGCAATGGGGACGGTGGCAACCGGCGTCAAGCAGCCGGTTCTGGGGGCGGCGCATCGCGCACGGCGCGCCAGGCCTTCAGCAGCGCCGCGATCGTCATCCGGGTCGAGGCGTCAGCAATGCCGTCGACGCGCTCGGGCCGGAAATGGCGCTGGAACGCGGCCACCACCGCCATGGTCTCGCCGTCATAGCGCGCGGTCGGCTCCAGCAGGTAGCCGATCTCGTGCAGATGCATCTGCATCTCCTCGATCGCGATGGCGCGGTCGCCGAGCGAGAAGAACGGCCCCTCGACGATCGGCTCGGGCGGCACCCACAATCCGAGCCCGGAATCGTGCAGCACCTTCCACGGAAATTTCTCGCCCGGGTCCTGCTTGCGCTGCGGTGCAATGTCGGAATGCGCCAGCACCCGATGCGGCAGGATTTTCCGGCGCGCGACGATGCCGCGGCAGAGCGCGGTGACGGCGGCGATCTGCCGCTTTGGATAGTCGGGATAGCCGTGCTCGTGGCCCGGATTGGCGATCTCGATGCCGATCGAGCAGGAGTTGAGATCGGTCTCGCCGCCCCAGGCGCCGACGCCGGCATGCCAGGCGCGGCGATCCTCGTGCACCAATTGGACGATATGCCCGTTCTCGAACACGAAGTAATGCGACGAGACTTCGCTCGCCTTGCTGCAGAGCTGCGCCAGCGCGGCCTGCGCATCCGGCATGCCGGTATAATGCAGCAGGATCAGTGAAGGCTGGACGCCATTCTTCCGCTCGCCATGGTTGGGCGAGGGGATGACTTCGGCGACCAGCGATGACTCGGGGGAAAAAACAGCCACGCCCAACGATACGGCGTCTGCCGCCTCGCCTCAAGACATACGAAAGGGCCCGGACCATGCGGTCCGGGCCCTTCACAGCAAAGCTGCTTCGCGTTAACGGCCGGCTTTACTTGGTCGCGCCGGCCGGATTGTTCATCCCGCCGCCGCTGGCCGGAGCCGGGCGGTTAGTCATGCCAGAGCCCGAACCGGAGCCCACGGTCGCCCGCGGGGCCTCATACGGCTTGAAGTCGGCCGCATTCTTCAGCTCGTCCTTCGACATCGCGAGCTTGAGCTTCCAGTCGCGGCTTTCGCCGCTCGGCGCCTGGGCCTCGAAGGCGTCCGGAGCCAGCGCGACGTCCTTCGCGCCGATGCCGAGGAAACCGCCGACACCCACGACATAAGCGAGAATCTTGCCGGATTTATCGAACAGCACGTCGTCGACGTCGCCGATCTTCTCGTTGTTCGAGCCGACCACGTCGGTGCCGATGAACTTCGACGCCAGCCACTGGTCGGAGGTCTGCGTGGTGATCAACTTGTTCGACAGCGACACCGCGACAGGGCCCGAGGCCACCGGAGCGGTCGCGGCCGGCATGTTCGGCGATGGCGGGGTGGGGGTCGGGGATTGCGCCAGCGCGGTCGACAGGGTCAGGCCGCTGACGGCGGTCGCGATCAGAATTTTCTTCAGCATTGTTGGTCTCCGCATGGGGGAATGGTTTCAAGGAGGGAAGCCTTCCTTGTGCTGAGACAACACATGGGTGGAGGGCCCGTTCCTGTTCCAAACGGCGATAAATTGCCGCTTCTGGGCCAGTTCCTTTGGAACCAGGCGCCGTGTGACGCGGCAAAGACAGCGCGACCATTTCACGCTTCTTTAACCCTGACGGCGATACATAAGCCCTTGAGTCTACTCAATAACCGCTCGACTCGGTGGAACCGGCCATCGCGAGCCTGTCGATTGACGCCCATATTATCCCATGATAACCCAATCTATCCCATGGGTTACGGTCTCGCTGCCTGAGACGTCCCATGGCGGGAGCGGCTGGGCCGGCGCCGCAATCGTGGCGCCGCGTTTTGGACAGGGGCGACATGGACCGGTTTGTGTCCAATTACACGTTGCGCCTCGACGCCAAGGGGCGGGTCTCGATCCCGGCCTCGTTCCGGGCCGTGCTGGCGCGCGATGGATTCGACGGCCTATATTGCTATCCAGCGATCGACAGGCTGGCGGTCGACGCGGGCGGCCATGCGCTGTTCCAGGAAATCGAGGCCTTGATCGCGCGCTTCCCGCCATTCTCGGAGCAGCGCGAGCAATTCGCCAAGGCGCTCTATGGGACCAGCGAGACGATCAAGCTCGACAGCGAGGGCCGCGTCGTCCTCACCGAGCCGCTGAAGAGCCACGCGGGCATTTCCGATGCCGCGACCTTTGTCGGGCTCGGCAACAAATTTCAGATCTGGGAACCCGGCCGCTTTCGCGCGGAACTCGCGGAGGCCACCGAGACGGTCCGCGCGCTCAAACGCGAGCTGGGAGCCCAGGTTACGGCGCGTGGTGTAAGCGGAGCGCGGGAATGATGGTGGGCGGCGACGGCGGGGATCCCGCGGTCGCTGGCGGACTGGCTCGCCACATTCCCGTGCTCGCTCCACGGGTCGTCGAATTCCTCGGACTGCGTAGCGGCGGCATTTATATCGACGGCACCTTCGGCGCCGGCGGCTATACGCGCATGATGCTCGACGCCGCGGATTGCCGGGTCATCGGCATCGACCGCGATCGCGACGCGATCCTGCATGGCGCGGGCCTGGTGCAGGCCTCAGGCGGCCGGCTCACGCTGGCCGAAGGCCGCTTCTCGGAACTGGCCGACATTGCCGAAAATTTCCGCATGACGCCGGTCGACGGCATCACGCTCGATCTTGGTGTTTCGTCGATGCAGCTCGACCAGGCCGAACGCGGCTTCTCGTTCCGGCTCGACGGGCCGCTCGACATGCGCATGGGCGGCGACGGGCCGAGCGCTGCCGATGTGGTGGCGCATGCCTCCGAGCGCGATCTCGCCAACATCATTTTCCAGCTCGGCGAGGAGCGCCATTCGCGCGGCGTCG
>CANKHJ010000087.1 GCA_947481635.1 Bradyrhizobiaceae bacterium | reverse complement strand
GCATCGGTCGTGGTGCTGACCACGGTGCCGCTGCCTGAGGTGGACGCAACCGGAGAAGCATCCGCAAGGCCCAACTTGTTGACGACCTCGTTGACGTTCTGACCGTCCTCGATGCAGACCAGTTGCTGCGGCCGATTGTCGACGGCGACGAAGACGTCCTGCGGCTGTTGCGGCACCATGCCGATCGGTTTTTTCGGCGGGCAATTATCGAGAGATTCCTTAGCTTCCCTCAGATATCGACGATGCGACGGTGTTCGGCTGGGTCTGGCCGCTGTTCGGGATCGCCGCGGCATTGTCCACGCTTGCCGCCGCGAGGTTCGCTCATCGCCTGACGCCGCGGCGCGTTTGGAGCGGGGCGCAATGGGTGCTCGCGGCGGGCGTGTTGGCGCCGGTCGTCTCGCTCAATGTCGCGACCTTGCTGATCGCCGCGGTCTGCGTCGGCGGCACCTTCATGGTGATCACCATGGCCGGCATCAGGGAGGTGCTCCGTGTCGCAGGCCCACAGGGGCCGCGCGGCGTCGGGATGATGACCGCCGCTTTCGCCATCGGCCAGATCGCGGGCCCGCTCACGGTGGGTTTGCTGGCCGGATCGGGCAGCTCATTCAGGGTCGCCAGCATCATCGCGGCTTTGGCATTGATCGCCGGCAATGGCGTGCTTTCAACGACAACGCGCGGATGATCCTGCCGCAACCGGCAGATGACGCAATATCACCACCACGACACCCTTCTTGCCGCCGCAATCGCCGTCCCTTCTTGCGGCCGGCAGCAACCGCAGGAATCAGGACGACGCTGCCCAGACTGGCGAAGGCTCATTCGGGGGAGACGATCATGGCCCGCACCCACCAAACCTGGCGCGCTGTCGGCCGCGCCGTCTGCATCATTTCGATGATTCTACAGGCCGATAGCGCGGGTGCTCAGGAGAGTCCGGCCCGAAGCGTTGTGGACGCCTATAACGCCTCGGCCCAGGATCTGTTCAAGACGTTTTCGGAGGCGCCCGGCAACATCGTCTTCTCTCCGTATTCCATCGGGACTGCCATGGCCATGGCGCTCTCAGGGAGCCGCGGTGCGACCGAACAGGAAATGCTTGCGGTGCTCAAGCATCGCCTGAAGCGACCTGAGATCGATACCGCGAACGGCAACATCATCGCCGTCTTGAACGGTTACGATCGGAGCGCCGGCGCACTCACTTGCCCGCGTGGACTCACGTTGAACGGGCCGCGCTGCGAATGTCCGCCAGCCGCTTCGAATGCGCGCGAGCGGTGCAGCGCCGGGGCAGCAACCCCTCCCGCTTCCGCAAAACTTCTGACCGCCAATGCGCTGATGCTGACCTCGAAAGGCGGCCTGGTTTCGAAGGATTATACCGCGCTGCTGAGAGACACATATGCAGCGGAGGTTTTTCAGAATGCAGGTCTCGACGCGATCAATGGATGGGTCAGTCGCAAGACCGAGGGCAAGATCGACAAGATTCTCGACGCGCTCGATCCGCTGTCGGCCGCGGTCCTCCTGAACGCGGTTTACTTCAAGTCACGCTGGGCAAGCCCGTTCACCGAGCGGGCGACGAGCCAGCAAGCCTTCAACCTGTCCCGGTCGAGCCAGATCCGGGTGCCGACGATGGCGCAGACCGAACGCTTCGCCTTGACCAGACAGCCGGGGTATCGCGCGATCCGCCTGCCCTACGCGATCCGCGACATCGGCATGATCGTCGTCCTGCCGGACGAGATCGACGGACTTGCCGATGTCACCCGCCGGCTCAACGCGACGGAGCTTCCGGCGTTGCTTGCGGCGCTGCGCAACAATACCAGCCTGGTCAGGCTGGAGCTGCCGCGCTTCAAGACCGAATATCGCGCGAACCTGATCCCACCATTCCGGCAGGCGGGACTGAAGCTTGCGCTGGACGAAAGGCGCGCCGACTTCAGCGGCATCACGGGACGACCGGGACGGCCGACCGAGTTGTATCTCAGCCAGATCCTGCATAGCGCCGTGATCGACGTCACCGAAGAAAGCACCGAGGCCGCCGCGGTCACGGCCATCGAAGCGGTACGTCCCGCATCCGCATCGCAAGAGCCAAAGGTCGAGACCTTCAGCGTCGACCGCCCGTTCCAGTTCTACATTGTCGATGACGCGACGGGTGCGATCCTGTTTCAAGGGCGGATCGCCGACCCACGGCAGGCGATGTCCGCGCGGTGAAAATGCGGCCGCCGCCCCGAAGTTTCGCGCGGGCCTATCTTGGCGGCGACGAAGGCGATTAGATGAAGAACCGGATTCGCCTGAGAGCGGATGCGAAGACTTCAGCACCCCCTCTCGAACCGGCGATCTACAATAAGGGACCGACGCCATGAGCCGATGGACATTCACCAAAGGGCTGCACGACCTCGGCGGCGGATGCCATGCCTATCTGCAGCCTGATGGCAGTTGGGGCTGGAGCAACGCCGGTCTCATCGTGGACGGAGATCAGACCTTATTGGTGGATACCCTGTTCGATCTGCCCAGCACGGCCGAGATGCTCAAGACGATGCGCGACGCCGTCCCGGTGACTCAACAGATTCAGAAGCTGGTCAACACGCACGCCAACGGCGACCATACGTTCGGCAATCAACTCGTCATCGGCGCCGAGATCATCGCCTGCCGCGCTTGCGCCGAAGAATATGAAGAAGCGCCCCCCGAACGCGCCGCGGCGCGGGCGGCGAACTGGCGCGACCTGGGTGTCGGCGGCGCGTTCGCGCACGAGATCATGTGGAGCCGCTTCGACTATACCGGCCTTGTCAGCACGCCGCCGACGACGCTGTTTGAAAATCAGATGCAACTCTCGGTCGGGAGTACCCGGATCGAGTTGACGCATCTCGGATCGGCACATACCCGCGGCGACATCCTGGTTCACGTTCCCGAGAAACGGATCCTGTATACCGGCGACCTGCTATTCGTCGGCGGACATCCGGTGCTGTGGGAGGGACCGGTCAACAACTGGATTGGGATCTGCGATCATATCCTGTCGATGGACGTCGATGTGATCGTCCCCGGCCATGGGCCGATCGCGGAGAAGTCCGCGGTGCGTGAGATGAAGGCTTATCTCGTCCACATCCGCGACGAGGCGCGCCGTCATTTCGACAACGGCGTCCCGTTCGAGATCGCGGCGAGGAAGATCAACCTTGACGAATTCTCCGGATGGCTCGACCCGGAACGGATCATCATCAACGTCTCCTCTCTCTATCGCGAGTTCACCGGCGCGCCGCCGAATCCCGACCGCATGCCATTGTTTGCCGAGATGAAGAAATTCCGCGACGAGCGCGAGGGGCACGCATAGGCGTTATACGCGTTGGTCATTCCGGGGCGCACCGGCAGGTGCGCTACGACCGCGTGGTTACGACCGCGTGGTTACGACCGCGCCTTGCCCATCAGATCCTCGTCCGACAAATGCGCAACGGTCTCGCCGGTCGACGCGAAGGTTCGGGTCACGTAGTTCGAACTATAGATCCATAATATCTTCATCGGGCTCTGGCCGGTATTGCGAAAACAATGCATGACGTTGGCCGGAATATAAGTCGAGTCGAAGACCGTGAGCGCAGTGACGACGCCGTCGACCTCCACCTCGCCGACGCCTTCGAGCAGCGTCACTTGCTCATCGCAATTGTGGCAATGCATCGGCGCGCCCTCGCCGACCGGATATGAGCTCATGCCCGTGGTGAAGCGCGCATTCGGGGCGCGGCGATTGACGATCAGCGGCCAGGTGCGAATGCCGCTGCCGCGGTCGATCGGATCGATGGCTTCGAATTTCAGAATGGTCGTCCCGTTCATCGTCATCGATCGATCCTCCTGCAAGACCAGCGACGGTGCGATAGATAGGCGGCGCGAGTCAACGATGCGGTATTGTCGCTCCCGATGCGACCCGCGCCGCTTCGAGATCAAGGAACCAAGGTGACAGACAGCACGAACCCGCCGCCGCTGAGCGGCCGGCGTCTCCAACTGGCGCAAATCGCGCTGATGCTCGGCAATTTCATGGTCGGCATCAGCGTCGCTGGACCCGCGGCGATGCTCGGCGAGCTCGCACTGGGTCTGGATGTGTCGATCCAATCCGCCGGCATGCTGATTGCCTATGGCGCGGTGGTTCTGGCCCTCGGCTCACCGCTGATGGCGTGGCTGACCGGCGGCATGGAAAGCCGCACGCTGCTGATCGGATCTTTGCTGGCGCTCACGCTCGGCCACATCGCATCGGCGCTCGCGCCCAATTACGAGACGCTGCTGGCGGCGCGGATGGTGATGCTGGTTGCCGCCGCGATCTACACGCCGCAAACCGCCAGCACGGCCGCGATGCTGGTGCCGCTGAAGGATCGCTCGACGGCGATCGCGTTCGTATTCCTCGGCTGGCCGCTCGCGATGTCGGTCGGGCTGCCGTTGATGACGTTTTTCGCCGCCCAACTCGGGTGGCGGCCGACATTGGCGATAGTGGCCGGCGTCGGCGCGGTCTGTTGTACACTGCTCGCGCTGACGCTGCCGGGCGGCCTCAAAGGGCAGCCTGTGTCGCTGCTCACCTGGGGCCTGCTCGCGCGCAACCGCATGGTCGTGCTGCTGCTGCTGATCACCTGCCTTCAGGTGAGCGGGCAATTCCTGGTCTTCACCTTCATGGGGCCGCTGCTGGAGCGCGCCGGCGCCTCGGCGCATACCGTCGGACTTTGCTTCGCGATCTACGGGATCATGGCCTTCGTCGGCAGCGTGATCGCGACGCAGATGGTGCGGCCGCTGGGCGCGCTGCTGACCGGGACGATATTTCTGATCGGAATGCTGCTGGGCGCACTGGTCTGGACATTCGGCTTCGGCTCGATCGCCGTGATGGCGATCGGACTGGCCTTATGGGGGCTCGGCATCGCCGCCACCAACTCGATGCAGCAGGCGCGCCTGGTGGCGGCGGCGCCATCGATGGCGGGCGCGTCGATCGCGCTGAACACCTCGGCGATCTATGTCGCGCAGGCCGTGGGGTCAGGGATTGGGGGATTCCTGTTCGTGCGCGGCATGACCGATGCGATAGGATTTTCCGCGGTGGCGTTTCTGGTCGCCGCATTGGTAGTCATGGCGATGACACGCGGGGCGGTGTCGAAGTAGCCCTTGCCGTCATTCCGCGGCGCACCGCAGGTGCGAACCCGGAATGACGAGTGTCGCGGCTATTGATTGATCGGGGTGCCGCGCAGATCTTCGGCGCGGTCAAGCGTGATCAGCACGCCGACGCCGGTGTCGGCGCCGACATGCTCCTGCTCGCGCTTGAGCAGCTTGGCGAAGATCGCGTCTTTGATCGGTCCGCTCTCATGCACCTCGGCTTTGCCGTAGAAGCGCAGGGCCGCTGTCTTGAGCGGACCGTCTTTCAGCATCTTCATATTCGAATAGATCACGACGACGCGCGGATCGTGTTGCACGTTGTCCAGCGCCTGGCGCTTGGAGCGTTCCCAATAGGCGAGATGCGTGTCGTCAAACACGATCATGCTGCCCTTTGGGGAGATATTCGGGCCGTCCTTGCCGATGGTGCCGACAAGGCAGACGCAGCCCTCATCCCAGGCGCCGGTGATGAGATCGGTGATGGTCTTGCTGAACGGCATGGTGTGTCCCCCCTGGACGCCTGAGAGTGCATGGATATGTCGAGTTATCAAGGCAACGGCCCGTCCTTGTGTCTGGATTCCGGGTACACGCTATCGCGCGCCCCGGAATGACAAGGCATCGTCATGAAAAATACAGTCGCAGCGGCGTGTCGCACATGATCTGGCGGCGGGTCTTCGCGTCCGAGACGACGGCGCTCAACCAGTCGATGGTCTGCTGATACTGGACGTGCTTCTCCTCGCCGACGAAGGGGCAATCGCTCGCCCAAAGGAGCCGCGCCGGATCGGCGCGCCGCACCAGTTCCTGCGCCCAGCCCAAGGCCGCCCCATCCTGGCGATAGGCGGCGGAGAGTTTCACCCAGGTTCGCCCGCGCTCGATCGAACGCAGCATCGCCTTGAAGCCGTCGCCGTTGATGCCGGTCGCCGGATCGGGGCGGCCGATGTGATCGATCACGATTTTCACGCCGGATGCTTCCAGGCCAGGCAGCAGGTGCGGGAGTTTTTCGCCTTCGATATGCGGATGCACGTGCATGTCGAGATCGGCCAGCCGGTGCAGGAATTTGCGGAAGTCTGGCTGTGTGACGTCGGGGATCTGCGCCATGCTGATGTAAGGCAGCCGGACACCGACAACGCCCTCTGCCTTCAGGCGCTCCAGCGCGTCGCGTTCGACATCCGGCTTGAGGATGACGGTGCCGCGCAGCCGCGGATAACGGCGCAACGCCGTGATGGTATAGTCGTTATAGTCGCCCCACGGGCTCGCCGCCGCGATCACCGCCATCGGCACCCCGTGCCGGTCGAGCGTCGCGATCAGGTCCTCGGCGGTGAAGCTGTAGCTCGGGCGATGCCGCGGATTGCCGACCAGCGGCATCGCGGTGGTGAAGATGTGCACATGCGCATCGACCACCGGCACGTCCCAGGCTTCACTGCTCACAGCACCGCTCCGCCGCACGTCATTCCGGTCAGCGCTTCTCGATCTTCGCGAGCTCGATGACGGCGGCCCATTTCTTGATGTCGGCCGCGAGGCGCGCCGCGACTTCGGCCGGCGTGCTCGACTTCGGCTCGGCGCCGAGCTCTTTCATCTTCGCCTGCACGTCCGGCAGCGCGAGGATTTCCTTGATCTCCTTGTTGAGCAAAGCGACCACCTCGGGCGGCGTCCCGGCCGGCGCGAACAGCGAATTCCAGCCATAGACCTCGTAGCTCGGCAGGCCGGCCTCGGCGGTGGTCGGTACGTCCGGCAGCGACCGCGTCGGACCGGTCGAGGCGATCGAGCGGATCTGTTTGCCGTCGATGCCGCCCTTCAGCGCGGCGTAGGTCTCGAAGCCGACGACGATATCGTCGCGCAGCAATGCGGTGAGCACATCCGGCGAGGTCTTAAACGGCACATTGGTCATCTCGAGGCCGGCGGTCGCCTTGAACAATTCAGCCGACAGGCTCTGGGTGCTGCCGGGATTGATCGCGCCCATGTTCAGCGCGCCGGGGCGCTTCTTCGCCTCGGCGACGAGGTCCGCCACGGTCTTGATCGGCGATGCGTTGTTGACCAGCAGATGCACGTCGAAGAACGCGACGCTCGAGATCGGCACGAAATCCTTGACCGGATCGAATGGCAGCGATTTGAACAGCGACGGCGTGATCGCGGTGCCGTTGGTGAGCACGATCAGCGTGTAGCCATCGGCCGGCGACGTCGCCACCGCTTGCGCCGCGGCGATGCCGCCGCCGCTGGGACGATTGTCGATGATCGGACGATGGCCGAGCCGCTCGCCGAGCTTGTCGGCGACGATGCGCAAGGTAATGTCGGCGAAACCGCCAGGCCCGAACGGAATGATGATGCGGATCGGCTTATTCGGATAACCCTGCGCGGCCGCCTGTTGCGGCGAGAGGCTTGCCAGCGTCAGCGCGACGGCCGCCGCCAATCCAAACCGAAATATCCGTGAAAGCGAAGACGCGCAGCGCATGTTCCATCCCCCCTGGTCACGTCCCAAGCATGAAACAGCTCGGGGTTGCCGCCGACGCTAGACCAAAAGGCGGAGGTTTGAAACAAAGCCCGACGCATGATGCTCCGTTTCAATATGCGAAACATCACCATGATTCTGTCATTCCGGGGCGCCCGAAGGGCGAACCCGGAATCACGGAGATTACCAATTGGTCGCGATATACTGCGTCTCGAGGAATTCCATCAGGCCTTCATGCGCGCCCTCGCGACCGATGCCGGATTGCTTCATGCCGCCGAACGGTGCGGCCGGATCAGAGACGAGGCCGCGGTTCAGGCCGATCATGCCGAAGTCGAGCTGCTCGGAGACGCGCAGGCCGCGGCCGAGATCCTTGGTGTAGAGATAGGCGACGAGGCCGTATTCGGTATCGTTGGCGCGCTTGATCACCTCGGCCTCCGACTTGAAGCTTTGCAGCGAGGCGACCGGGCCGAAGATTTCCTCGTTCAGCATCATCGCGCCGTCCGGTACGTTGGTGAGCACGGTCGCGGGATAGAAATAACCGGGCCCGTCGGGGCGCTTGCCGCCGACCAGGATCTTGGCGCCCTTGCCGACCGCGTCCTCGACCAATTCGATCACCTTGTCGCGGCCTTCGGCGTTGACCAGCGGACCGACCGCGATGCCGTCGTCGAGGCCGTTGCCCATCTTGAGCGCGCCCATCTTGGCGGCGAGCTTCTTCTCGAACTCGTCCTGCACCTTCTCGTGCACATAGAATCGGTTGGCCGCAGTGCAGGCCTCGCCCATGTTGCGCATCTTGGCGACCATCGCGCCATCGATCGCGGCATCGATGTCGGCATCCTCGAACACGATGAACGGCGCGTTGCCGCCCAACTCCATCGCGGTGTTGAGCACATTGTCGGCGGCGGCATGCAGCAGCTTGCGGCCGACTTCGGTCGAGCCGGTGAAGGAGACCACGCGCACGCGCGGGTCATGCAGCATGTGGTCGACCACCGGGCCCGAGCGGCGCGACGGCAGCACGTTGACGACGCCGGCCGGCACGCCGGCCTCTTCCAGGATCGGCATCAGCGCCAACATGGTGAGCGGTGTCTCGGAGGCCGGCTTCAGGATCACCGGGCAGCCGGCGGCCAGCGCCGGGCCGATCTTGCGCGTTGCCATCGCGGCGGGGAAATTCCACGGCGTCACCAGCACGGCGATGCCGGCCGGCTTGTGATGCACGACGATGCGCGCGCCGGAGGCCGGCGCCATGCCGTTCTGGCCGAGATTGCGCACGCCTTCTTCGGCGTACCAGCGGAAGAACTCGGCCGCATAGGCGACCTCGCCGCGCGAATCCGACAGCGCCTTGCCGTTCTCGATGGTGATCAGCTTCGCGAGACGCTCGGCGTCGCGCATGATCAACTCATAGGCCTTGCGCAGGATCTCACCGCGCTCGCGCGGCTTCCTGGCGGCCCAGGGACCGAACGCGGCCTGCGCGGCATCGAGCGCGGCCTTGGCGTCATCGATGCTGGCGCTGGCAACGGAGGCGATCTTTCCCTCGGTCGCCGGATCGATCACGTCGAACCGCGCGCCGTCGGAAGACTTGCGCCATTGACCGCCGATCCAGAGATCGGTCGGGACGTTGGCCAGCAAATTCTCATACATCGGACTGCTCCTAAACGTTTCCTGCGCGCTTCCTGCAAACGATTGCCGTGGGGCCTTATGCCACGTTTCCCGGCGGAGTTCCAAGCGGTTCGCGGCCCTCGACCTGCTCGCGGCGCAGCAGATAGAGCCCGGACGCCACGATGATCGCAGCGCCGGCCAAGGTCCAGTGGTTCGGCACGTCGCCGAACACCAGGTAGCCGAGCAAGGTCATCCACACGATCTGGATATAGACGTAAGGCCCGAGCACGCCGGCCGGCGCCAGCCGGTGCGCCATGATCAGCAGGTAATGGCCGAAGCCGCCAAAGGCGCCAAGCGTCAGCATCAGGAAGATGTTGAAGGCGCCTTGCGGCGTGACCCAGACGAACGGCACCGCGATCGACATCACCACGGCGCCGACGGTGTTGGAATAGAACAGCGTGGTTTCGTTGCTGTCGGTGCGCGCCAGCAGCCGGGTCGAGACCAGATAGAATGAATAGCAGACGATCGAGCAGACCGTGAACAGCGCGGCGGGATGGATGCCGCCGAGGCCCGGGCGCGTGATCACCAGCACCCCGCTGAACGCCACCGCGATCGCGACCCAACGCTGCCATCCGATCCATTCACCGAGCAGCGGCCCCGACAGGGCGGCGACCAGGAACGGCGTCATGAAGACGATCGACACCGCCTCGTCGAGCTGCAGATAACGCAAAGCCGTGAAGGCAAACAGCGTGGAGATGACCAGCAGCGCCGAGCGCCCCACCTGCAGCACCGGACGGCTGGTGCGCATGATCGACGGGTTCGCGATCGGGTTCGACACCGCGAAGGAGAACAGGAAGGCGCCGACGTAGCGCGCCCATACGATCTCCACCACAGAGATCGAGGTACTGAGGTATTTCGCCGTGGTGTCAAGGCAGCAGAAGCAGGTCACCGCCGCGCACATCAGGCCGATGCCGACCAGGCGTTGACGGCGTTCGGCTGCACGATCGGCACCGGCTTTGGCTACGGATTCTTGCACCGGTCAGGCCTCGCGCCGGGCGGCACTCTCGTGCCAGCGGCGCAACGTCAGATGCGTCACCAGCGCGAGCACGAAATAGATCACGATGCCGGTGAGCGAGAGCAGGAGCAAAGCCGCGAACATGCGCGGGATATGCAGCCGGTAGCCCGATTCGGCAATGCGATACGCGAGCCCCGATCCGGCGCCGGCCGAGCCGGCCGAGAGTTCCGCCACCACCGCGCCGATCAACGCGAGACCACCGGCGATGCGCAGCCCGGCGAGGATATGCGGCAGCGCCGCCGGCAGCTTGAGCCGCAGCAGCACCTGCATGCGCGTCGCGCGATAGAGCCGAAACAGGTCGGCAAGATTGTGATCCACCGAATTGAGGCCGAGCGTGGTGTTGGCGAGTACCGGAAAGAACGCCACGATCCAGGCACAGGCGAGCACCGCCGCCTGCTGCGGCAGATAGATCAGCAGCAGCGGCGCAATCGCCACGATCGGCGTCACCTGCAGGATCACCGCATGGGGATAGAGCGAGTATTCGAGCAACCGCGACTGGTTGAACAGGATCGCGAGCAGCACGCCGCCGATCGCTGCGAGCAGGAAGGCCTGCAATGTCGTGACCAGTGTCACGACCAATGCGGCGGAGAGGACGCCCCAGTCCTCGACCAGGGTGCGCGCGACCAGCCCCGGTCCCGGCAACAGATAGGGCGGCAGATCGAAAACCCGCACCACGAGATCCCACGCGATTACGCTGAGCGCGAGGAAGATCGCCGGCAGCAGCAAGCGCAGGATGCGGTCGGATGCGAGGGTCACGCCCCGCCCTCCCCGATCGCGGCGTGCAACGCCTCGGAAGTCGCGCGGCACAACGCGGCATAATCCGGCGAGGTGCGGAACCTGGCGTCACGCGGATGCGACGCGTCGATGGTGAGTTCGCGCGCGACAAGCCCAGGCCGCGGCGTCATCACCACGATGCGCTGCGCGAGATAGACCGACTCGAATACCGAATGGGTGACAAACACGATGGTGGTGCGCAGCGATTGCCACAGCGCCAGCAGATCGTCATTGAGCTTGAAGCGGGTGATTTCATCGAGCGCCGCGAACGGCTCGTCCATCAGCAGCAGCTTCGGTTCGGTGACCAGCGCCCGCGCGATCGAGGCCCGCATCCGCATGCCGCCGGATAATTGCCGCGGATGGGCGTCCGCAAAGCTGCGCAGGCCGACGCGCTCGATCGCCGCCGCGACCCGCGTTGCCGCGTCGCGCGCCGGCACACCGCGCAATTCCAGCGGCAGGCTGATGTTGCCGGCCACAGTCGCCCACGGCATCAGCGTCGGCTCCTGGAAGACGAAGCCGATATCGTCGCGCACGCTGGCGGTCTCGACGACGCCGCTGCTCGGCTCGCTGAGCCCCGCGATCAGCCGCAACGCCGTGGACTTGCCGCAGCCGGAAGGCCCGAGCAGCGCGACAAACTCGCCGGAGCGCACGTCGAGGTCGAGGCCAGCGAGCGCGACGGTGCCGGAATCGAAGGTCTTGCCGACGTTGCGGAGTGAGACGATGGGCTGAGTATCGGAGACGGCGGGACCGGACATCGGGTCAGTATAGGCCATGAAGTTGCTCGGCTGCTCCCCCTCTCACGCCGTCATTCTCTCTCACGCCGTCATCCTGAGGTGCGAGCGTAGCGAGCCTCGAAGGATGAGCGGGCACACGGATTGATCACTTCGGCCGCAACTCCAACCCCACCTTCTTGTTCACGAATTGCAAGGTGTAGCTCTTGCGGTAGTCGGTCCCCGGCTTGGCGACGCCGGCGCGCACCATCTTGTCGAAGAAATCCTTCATGCGCGCGTCGGTCATCGCGCCGATGCCGTCGGTGAGGGATTCGCCGGAATCGACGATGCCGTATTCCTTCATCTTGGCGATCGAATAGTCGATCAGGTCGTCGGTCATCTCGGGGTTGTGTTTTTTGATCAGCGCATTGGCCGCGCTGTTGTCGCGATAGAGGTAATTATACCAGCCGATGATCGAGGCGTCGACGAAACGCTGCACCAGGTCGGGGCGCTTCTCGACAAACTCGCGGCGCGTTTCGATCAGGGTCGAATAGGTGCTGAAGCCGCGATCGGCGAGCAGGAAGATCTTCGGCTTGAACTTGCCGGCGCGCTCGACCGCGTAAGGTTCGGAGGTCACGTAGCCCTGCATCGCGCTGCGCTTGTCGACGATGAAGGGCTGCGGGTTGAAGGTGTAGGGCTTGACGCTGCGCTCGTCGAAGGCGAAGTCGCGCTTGAGCCACTGGAAATAGCTGGCAACGCCTTCCCGGGAGATCAGCAGCGTCAGCTTCTTGAGGTCTTCGAGTGATTCAATCCCCTGGTCGGGATGCGCAAGCAGCACCTGCGGGTCCTTCTGGAACACCGCGGCCACCGCGACGGTCGGGATGTTCTGCTCGACCGCGTCGAAGGACGACAGCGAATTGCCGAGCATGAAGAAATCGATGCGACCGGCCGGCAGCAGCATGCGGTTGTTCGCGCTCGGCCCGCCCGGCAGGATGGTGACGTCGAGACCATATTTGCGATATGTGCCGTCGGCGACGGCCTGATAGAAGCCGCCATGTTCGGCCTCGGCGACCCAATTGGTGCCGAACGTGACCTTGTCGAGCGGCTGTTGTGCGACGGCCGGCGAGCACAGTGTGGCGAGTAACAATGCTGCTGCGGTCGAAAGTCTCGAGATCATCACTTGCCTCTATCGTTATCGCGTGTCCCCGCGAAGGCGGGGACCCATACGCCGTGCAGTGCGATCAAGGCAAGTTCTCTCCGACTTCTGTCGAGAGGCCGCGGCGTATGGGCCCCCGCCTTCGCGGGGGCACACAGCAATTTTTACCGTTCGAAGCGGTCGACGAACCACTTCAGCAGCTTGATCCAGATCTCGTCCTTGCCGACCGAGTCCTCGATGCCGTGTTCGAGGTTCGGGTTGTCGTTGACCTCCATCACCACGATGCCGCTCTCGTGCTGCTTGAGGTCGACGCCGTAGAAGCCGGCGCCGATCGGCTTGGCGGCGCGGACCGCGAGGTCGATCACGTCCTTCGGCGCCTGGTCGAGGTCGAAGGTGCGGAAGCCGCCTTCGCGCGAGCCGTTCGGGCCGTGTTTGACGATCTGCCAATGGCCGCGCGCCATGCGGTATTGGCACACGAAGAGCGGCTCGCCGGAGAGGACGCCGACACGCCAGTCGAATTCGGTCGGCAGGAATCTTTGCGCCAGGACTAGGTCGGTCTCTTCGAATAATTCCTCCGCGACGCGGCGGAATTCATCGGCGGTGTTGACCTTGTGGACGCCGCGCGAGAACGAGCCGTCGGGGATCTTCACCACCAGCGGCAGGCCAAGTTCATCCATGGCGCGCGGCAGGTCGTTGATGTCGGCGAGCAGCACCGTCTGCGGCATCGGCACCTGATTGGAGGCCAGCAGCTCCATCAGGAACACCTTGTTGGTGCAGCGGATCATCGAGATCGGATCATCGATGACCGGCATGCCCTCCTGCCAGGCGCGGCGCGCGAAACGGTAGGTGTGGTTGTCGATCGAGGTGGTCTCGCGGATGAACAGGCCGTCGAACTCGGCAAGCTCGGCCAGTTGCCGCCGGGTGATCGGCTCGACATCGACCGACATCCGCTCGGCGATGCGCGCGAAATGCTTGATCGAGGCGGGTGACGACGGCGCGAGCTTCTCGTTCGGGTCCATCAGCACGGCGAGATCATACTTCGCGACCGAGCGCGCCTTCGGATTGCGCCATTCGCGCTTGGTGTGATTGTGCAGCGATTCGCGGAAGAAAGTGCCTTCGCCGTTGGCGAGCCGCGTCATCGGGCGCGGCCGGATCCGGTCGATCGACAGCCATTCGCCCGGCTCGATCGTGACCTCGATGGCGGGGCAGCGGAACCAGTCGAATAGCAGCCGGCCGAAGCCCTCGAAGCGTTCGTCGCGCGCGATGCCGAAACACACCAGCAGCCGCAGCTCCCCTTCGACCTGAACGTCGGCGCGACGCGCATTGCGGTTGAGCTCCGCCTCCAGTTCCGGCAGCGCATGCTCGTAGAGCTTGGACTCGCGCAACTCGAGCATGGTCTCGACGGTCGGCACGATGCGGTGGCCGCGCGCTTCCGCCAGCAGCGAGGCGTAATAGCCCTTCGACTGATAGGCATAGGAGCGCGACAGATTGACCAGCTTCGGACGGCCCAACTCGAACAGGCGCGGCCGCGCGAGATACTCGCTCGTCGTGATCACCTTGTGCGGCGTGTCGGCGTTCGGGAAGTCCTTGGGCTGGTCGACAAGTATGACCCAGCCGGTCATTGGCTTTATCCTTTCCGGATGACGATCGCCGCGCTCAATCCATTCCTCAGTCGCGCCATCCGCTCGAAAGCGGACCACGGCACAACGTAGGTCTCGGCGGACACCGCTCGTCCTTCATCATCGCGGAACGCGGCAGGATCGTGGACGAGCACATTGCGACCGCTGCGTCCGAAAGCGAAAACCCAGTGCGCCGCTCCGCGTGAGACCATGTGATGGCCCGACATCAGCACGATCGCGACGCATCCCGCATCGAACGCCGCCATAAGGCCCGATTCGCTCACCGGAGTCAGGCGGGTTCGGATGCCGAGCGCCGCGGCCTGCCCATAAAAATCCTCCTGGGCGACGCGCATGACGCGCTGGCGTTCCGCCGACTTCACGGTGTCGAGGAAATACGGCGGCGGTCCGCTGACATGAACCTCCGGCGCGAGGCCGCGCTGCTTGAGCGTGAGCGCGAGGCCAAAGGGACCGCATCCGCCCGGGCCGGACGCCATGAAGATCGTGGTCGCCTCGCGCCACAGCCGGAACTCGAGGCTCGGTTCCGGGCGGAATGACGAATCGGCCCAGCCCAGCGCCATCATCACGCAGGCCGGGCCGCAGGTGAAATCGGTGGTCTGATGGAAATACGGCGGCGGATGGTCGAGCGCCCGGATGTGCTGGGTCAGCCGCTTCTCGAACCGCAGCGCATCCGCGCCGTCTGCGTAATAGGCGAGATGACGGCCGAACTCGCGATAGCCGCAGCTCCGGTAAAGCCGGATCGCCCCGTCATTGCCGGCGCGCACTTCCAGCCGGATCAGCAACCGGTCGCGCCGCACCGCTTCCGCCTCTGCCGCGGCCACCAGCGCCGAACCGAGGCCGGCGCCCGACGCCTTTGGCGCAACGGCGAGCGAATAGAGCCGCGCCGCGCCGGTATTCGAACGGAACAACACGACCGCATATCCGGCAAACAGGTCGCCGCGGGTCGCGACGATCACCGCGGCGCTGGGCGAGCGCAACAGGCGGCGGAGCGCGCTCCGGGTCAGCCGGTCGGTGGCGAAGGCCGCGTTTTCGAGGGCGAGGATGGCATCGATATCCGCAGGCTCGCCGGGACGAAGAGCCGGAGCCGGGGCAGGTCGTCGAAGTGCGGATGAGCGGGCGGCCACCGGGCGAATCTAGTCCCCGGGGGGCCTGGCGCAAGCGCATGGGGCCCGGCCGCCGGGCTAAAAATAATTTCAGAGTCACTGAACCTTTCGGCGGCCGGCCGACACCCATGGTTATGCGGCCAGCCAGGCCAGCAGCAACCAAACGGACGGAGAGAGCCATGACCAAGACCAAGATCGCAGCGGCTGCCCTGGCAGCCATCACCATTGCCACCAGCATGACCGCCGGCGTGGGCGAAGCCCAGGCGAAGTGGAAGGGCGGCCCCGGCATCGGCTTCGGCATCGCCGCCGGTGTGCTGGTCGGAGCGGCCATCGCCTCCAACTCCTACGCCCAGCCCGCCTACGCCTATGGCTACGGCTACCGCCAGTGCCGCTTCGTGAAGGAATATGACGGCTACGGCTACCTGCGCACCGTGCGGGTCTGCAGCGTCCCCTACTGATCCTGACGACGGATCGAGGTTCGGCTCTACGCGGTCGGCGCCTTCCCCCCGTCCACCCCCCTGCGCCGACAGCGTGACTGACCCGCCCGGTTCATCCCGGGCGGGTCTTTATTGTCCGTCTTGTCGGATTCACCGCTCTCGGCTATGCCGGAACAGCCGGATACCTCGCTTGCGTCAGGGCCTTGCCATGAATCGATCCGTTCTTCGCGCGCTCTCGCTGGGTGCCGTCCTCGTTCCGAGCGTCGCGCTGGCGCATACCGGCCACGGCGATACCGGCGGCTTCACACACGGGTTCATGCATCCGGTCGGCGGGCTCGATCACGTGCTGGCCATGGTGACGGTCGGCATCCTGGCTGCGCAGCTTGGCGGCCGCGCGATCTGGCTGGTGCCGGCAAGCTTCGTCGGCGTGATGCTGCTGGGCGTGATGCTCGGCCTCAGCGGCATGACACTGCCGCTGGTCGAGATCGCCATCGCATCATCGGTCGTCGCGCTTGGCGCGGTGGTCGCGCTCGGATTGCGCATGCCGGTCGCGGCGGCGATGGCCATGGTCGGCGCCTTTGCGGTGTTCCACGGCTATGCGCACGGCGCCGAAATGCCGGCGGAAACGGCGGCTGCGGCCTATGCGGCAGGGTTCGTCTCGGCTACCGCGTTGTTGCATCTCGCGGGCCTCGCGTTGGGGACGACCGTGGTCCGCGGCGGTGATGCCCGGCTGCTGCGCGCCGCAGGCGCTGCGGTCGCGGTCATCGGCGCAATCCTCGTGACCGGCGCCGCCTGACGAAGGTACTACAGTATTGTATCAGGTGCGGGTCTCACTCATAATCGCGACCTCACCGTGAGTAGGTTGTGTAGAATGGCGTGCCAACGATTTTTGACACGAGCAGCCGAGATGATCGGTTGCTTCGTCATCGCGGCGATGTTCATTCCGGAAAACGCGCAAGCGGCCGGAGCCGCTTATGCGGTCGATACAGCGGAAGTCTCCTCCCCCGGCTCCTGCAAGGTGGAATCGTGGGTTTCCTCGGCCGATAACGGCGATCTGCTTGCCGCCGTCTCGCCAGCCTGTGTGGTGAATTTAACCCGGCCGGTCGAGTTCAGTTCACAATTCAGCCGTTCGGGCTCATCCGGTGAATGGGCTACGGCGGCAACGCCAAAAATCAAAACCAACCTTTTGCCGAGCGGCATCGGCATCTGGGGGCTCGCGATTTCAGCGTCGGCGGCTTACGACCTGTCGACCGGCGAAAACACTGCGGTGTCTGTTGTGTTGCCCGCCACGCTGCGCCTGTCGGAGGTGATGCGGGTCAACCTGAATGCCGGCTGGCAACAGGATCGAACGCTCAATCGCCCGTATTTCGTCTATGGCGCGGCTTTCGACATCCGGACGCTCGACAATGTCTGGACCTTCACCGGAGAAATGTTCGGCTAGGCCGGCGAATCCGAGGATGCGAACCTGGTGCGGCCAAGGTTTCAGCTCGGCCTTCGTTTCCGTCCGATCGACCGGTTCAACGTCGACCTGATCTACGGCCGCAACAT